>JAZUHK010000047.1:0-116635 GCA_045641645.1 Kiritimatiellia bacterium | reverse complement strand
TATTCGACCCGCCAAAATATAGCAAAGCGGCTCCAAAATGGCAAACCCCGTCTCTTCCCGTCCACCGGGGCGGGACGCCCCGGCTACGGGCTTCGCGCACGGGTCTAATTCTCACCTGCCCGGCCTCCGTATGCGGGGCGTCTCGCCCCGCAACGGGCGCCTCCTCGTACCTTTACATTTGTTCCACATCCCTTCTTTGCCGTTATTCACATTCTGTATAAATAAAATGCAAATTAGCCATTGACTTTTCAAACCCAAAAAGGTACACTGTACTGCGTTTCAGGTGGGGGCTTGGTTGGTTTCCGCCGGGAATAGAGAGAAGGACAAACATGAAGATCAAGAGCAAACCCGCCGTCAAGACCGTCGCAGCCAAGAAGCCCTGCGCGGCCAAGAAGCCCTGCGCCGCGAAAAAGGCCGCGGCCCCGAAGGCCGCCGAAAAGAGCGTCACGTTCACCGTCCGCGCCGATGTCGGCAAGACCGTGTACCTCGCCGGCTGCTTCAACCAGTGGAATCCGACGGGCAAGAAGATGCTCGACAAGAAGAACGAGGGCGTCTACACGGCCTCGCTCAAGCTGGCCCCCGGCCGCTATGAGTACAAGTTCGTGATCGACGGCACCTGGTGCGCCGATCCGGAGAACGTGAATGCCGTCCCCAACGATCAGGGCACCTTCAACTCCGTCGTCGTCGTCAAGTAAAACCCCGACCAAAGGTCAAAAAAGGAGGGCGCGAAAACCGCGCCCTCCTTTCGTTTTCCATCCTCAACCTTCCCCCTCAACCTCAACCTTCCCTCACACCTCTCTGTACACTCCCTGCCGGTCGAGTTCCTTCGCGAGGGTCGAATACGGAAGCTTGCGAGGCGCAATGCCCGCCTTGGCCGCCAGCGCCGCGGCAATGCCCGCCGCCTGACCGGTCACGAAGCACGGCCCGATAAGCCGGAAGGTGTCAATGGTATCGCCCGTCCCGAGACAGCGGCCGGCCACCAGCAGATTATCGACCTTTTCGGGCACGATCGCCCCGAACGGAACCGGCCACGCCGCATGCACGCCATCATGACCCATCCAGCCGATACAGTCGTCAACCTTCATGCCCGCTTTTAGCATCGCCCGATCGACATTCACCAGCGTCTTCACGAGCCGCGACGCCCTGGGGCCGATCTGCGAACAGGTGTTGGCGCAGAAAACCTTTTCAAACCCCGGCTTCGCCCGCACGGCCGTAAGCCGCTCCCAGTTGTTCTTGCGGTGAAAGACCTCGGCCGCCGAAAGTTCGCGCACGGAAAGCCCGTTGCCGCGCGGATCGCCCTTGCCCGTCCCCGTCCAATAGGTGGAGGGATTGCCCTCGTTGCCCCTGAGCGGAGCCCCGCCCGGAACCTCGTTCCACATCAGCGGCTTGGTGGCGGTGATCTTATCCATGTTGGCCCAACGCGAGACGAACCCGAAAGCGTGCGTAACCTGCTTGTAGGCGCCGCCCGCCCGGAAGAGCATGTCGGCATCGCCAGTCGCATCCACCACCTGCTTGGCCAGAATCGCCTGCCGCCCCTGCTTCGACTCGAAGACCACTCCCAGCACCTTGTCGCCGTCCTGAATCACGTCCACACCCCAAGCATGGAAGAACATGTCGATCTTGGCCTCCTCAACGATGCGGTCCATCAGGTACTTGCCCGCCTCGGGATCGACCGTCGCCTGCCAATGCTCCTGCGGAATCGAACGCGGCGTGCAGAAGTCGCTTCCCAGCGCCTGAGCGCGCGTCATGAACTCCTCGCACGTGCCGCGCGCCACCAGCGTCCACTTGTTATCCCCTTCCTGCCGACAGGTAGAAAGAACGATCAGCACCATACCGTTGGTGAAGAGCCCGCCGAGCGACCCGTAGCGCTCGACCAGCGCCACCTTCGCGCCTGCGCGCGCGGCGGAGACCGCCGCCGAGAAGCCCGCAGGCCCGCCGCCGACCACCACCACATCGGTCTCATGAAACTTCGGAATCTCGCGCGCGGGCTCGATGATCTTGCCATCCTTCAGACAGCAACTCGGCCCGTCGATCTCCAGGGGCTTGTCAATGGGGAAGATATGCCGGCCGAACCAAGCGGCTTCCGGATCGCCGACGCTCCCCGGAGGCAACGGATTGGTGGTGGCGACATACTGGTCGGCAAACGCCGCGCCCGTGGCCACCGCCGCGCCGCCGAGGCCGAGTTTCTTCAAGAATTCACGCTTGGTAATCTGCATGGCATTCAACTCCTTCCTGAAAGGTTCAAGGGCATTATACCAAAATTTCACAACTTCGTGACGCAATGAACATAATCGCCATAGATGCGTGCGGCATCCAGCTCGCGGAGCAGCGCCTCATTGTTCCCCGTCAGCCGCGCCGCCGCCCGAATCGCCGCCTTCAGCGACGCCACCTCGCCTGGACGATAGGTAACTCCCGTCCCGGTGCGCGCCAGCAGCTCCGCACATTCGCCTTCGAGGGAACTGACGATCTTCAGCCCCGCGCGCGCATAGTCCGCCACCTTGTTGGGGATGCCCACGAACGAATCGGCCGTCATCGGCACCACCCCGATCTGCGCCGTAGCGAGCAACGCCGAAAGCTCCCGCTCCTGCAGATATCCGTGGTAAGTCACCCTTCCTTCCGTCCTGGGCGCCGCCGCCCCCGCGATATCCAGCGACACCCCTTCCATCGCCTGCACGGCGGCAATCACCGTCTTGAGATCGTAGCTGCGCCCGAGGTTCCCGAGATAGACGAGCCGCAAGGTCCGAGATCCCGCCCGCCCAACCCCCGCGGCCGGCTCGACCTTCTCGATCCCCAGCGGCGCGTAATGATACGCCTGCGGCACGAGCGCCGCATAAGAGCGGGCGGTACCCGTAACCAGAGCCGCCTCCCGGTAAAGCCGGCGCGCCTTCCGCACCTGCCGGAAAAAGACGATCGGCCCCAAGAACCTCAGCGGGCGCGGCAACAACCGATAGAAGGTCTCCGGCCAGAGGTCCTGCACGTCCAAGACGAATTTCGCGCCAACGGTGCGGCAAAAGCGGAACGCGGCATTCGCCGCCGACAGCGGCGGCGTACTTGCAATGACCACCTCGGGGCGTTCGCCGAGCGGCGTCGCCGCCGCCGCCGCGGTGAACGCCCGCGCAAAGGCATAGTGGCTACGGACGCGCCGAAGCGAAACGTTTTGGCGATAAGGCGGCACCGCCAGCAGCCGGAGCGCATAGCCGCGCGGCGAATCCACCTGCCGCGGGCGCTTGAGCGCGTGACTGAAATCGGCCGAAAACCAGGTCACCTCATGCCCGGCGGCGGCGAAGGCGCGCGCCATCAGCTCATAGCGCCCCGCGCGAAAGCCCTCGCCGGGAAGATTGTCGAAGGGATTGACGATCCAAACGCGCATGGTGTCTTCAATCAGTAGAGTTTCTCGTATTCGCCCTTCGAAACCTTCTTGAGGGTATGGAACCCCGCCCGCTTGGCGCGATAATGGAGGTCGGTCTTCGAATGCGTGAGCCCCGGCGCCTGAATGACGCGAAAGACCTCCGCTCCGCACGCAGGACAGGCGGCGAGCTTCGCGTCTTTAAGCGACTGCGTCACCTCGAAACCGCCGCGGCACTTGGCGCAGCCGCGCTTCGGATCCCTGGCCTCATAAACGTACAGCGGCATAATCCCCTTCAGAGCCGAATCGTCCCCGCCGCCAGCTCCCGACGATAGTCGGCAACCGTCCGCGCCAGCCCCTCTTCAAGCGAGATAAGCGGCATCCACCCGAGCGACCGGATGAGCGAGGTGTCGCAAAGCTTGCGCGGAGTGCCGTCGGGACGGGTGCCGTCCCAGACGATTGCGGCACTGCAGCCGGTAGCGCGCTTCACCGCTTCGGCGAGTTCGCGAATCGTCACCTCGCTACCCGAGCCGACATTGAGGACGTCCGGAGGATTCTCAAGCCCCAGCGCAAAAAGACAGGCCGAGGCGAGATCGTCCACGTGCAGGAATTCGCGGAGCGGCTTTCCCGACCCCCAGAGCGTCACTTCCTTCGCCCCCGTCTCGCGCGCCGTCTCGAACTTCCGAACGAGCGTAGGCAGCACATGGCCGTGGACGATGTCGTAGTTATCGCCGGGCCCGTAGAGATTCGTGGGCATCAGCGAGTGGTAGCACAGCCCCCTTTCGCGCCGCAGGAATTCGCAGAGCTTCAGGCCCGAGATCTTCGCGAGCGCATAGCCCTCGTTGGTCTTCTCAAGTTCCGAAGTGAGCAGCGCCCCCTCGGGGATCGGCTGCGGGGCGAGCCGCGGATAAATGCAGGTGGAGCCGAGGAAGAGCAGTCTCCCCACTCCCGCCGCCGCCGCTTCATAGACCGTATTCAAGGCGATCATCTCGTTCTCGTAGAGAAACCTCGCGTTCGCCGCGCTGTTCGCGCCGATCCCGCCTACGCGCGCCGCGGCGATCACCGCGACCTCGGGCTTTTCGGCGGCGTAGAATTCGCGCACCGCGCGCGGATCCAAGAGGTCCAGTTCGGCGTGCGTGCGCGTGACGACGTTGCCGTAACCCGCCCTCGCAAGCGCCCGGCAGACCGCCGAGCCCACCATCCCGCGGTGGCCGGCGACAAAGATCTTCGCGTCCTTATGCATCGACAAGCGCCCTTTCCTTGCGCGCCTTCTCCAAGTCGGCGTCCACCATCATCGCCACCAGCTCGGGGAACTTCACCTTCGGCTCCCAGCCAAGCTCGCGCTTCGCCTTGGTCGCGTCGCCCAGCAGCTGATCGACCTCGGTCGGACGCAGATAGCGCGTATCGCATTCGACATACTTTTGCCAGTCCAGCCCCACGCGCGAGAACGCCGCCTCCAGGAACTCTTTCACCGAATGCATTTCGCCGGTCGCCAGCACGAACTCGTCGGGGCGCTCGTGCTGAAGGATCCTCCACATCCCCTCCACGTAATCGCCCGCAAAACCCCAGTCGCGCAGCGAGTTGACATTGCCCATGTAGAGCTTTTCCTGCAACCCGTACTTGATGCGCCCGACCGCCCGCGTGATCTTGCGCGTCACGAAGGTCTCGCCGCGCCGCGGCGATTCGTGGTTGAAGAGGATGCCGTTCGAGGCGAACATCCCGTAGGCCTCGCGGTAGTTCCTCACCGCCCAGTAGCCGTAGAGCTTAGCGACCGCATAGGGCGAACGCGGATAGAAAGGCGTCGTCTCCTTCTGCGGGACCTCCTGGACGAGACCGAAGAGCTCCGAGGTGGAGGCCTGATAGAAACGCGTGGTCTTCGCGAGCCCCGTCAGGCGAATCGCCTCCAAGAGCCGCATCGTACCGAGCGCGTCCACGTCGCCCGTGAACTCGGGCGAATCGAAGGAGACGCGCACATGGCTCTGCGCGGCAAGATTGTAGACCTCGTCGGGCTTGATGTCGTAGACGAGCCGGATCAGGTTGGAGCTGTCGCTCAGATCGCCGTAGTGCAGAAAGAGGACGCGCCCGTTCACGTGCGGATCCTGATAGAGGTGATCGATCCGTTCGGTGTTGAAGGTGGAGGCGCGGCGCACGATGCCGTGTACCTCGTAGCCCTTCTTGATCAGCAGTTCCGCCAGGTAGCTGCCGTCCTGCCCGGTGATGCCGGTAATGAGTGCGCGTTTCATAGTTTGCAATCCCCTTTCTTGATTATTCCTTGATGGTGCCCTTGAGGACGGCGATGAACGCGGACTGCGGCACGTTCACGTGCCCGAACTCCTTCATCCGCGCCTTGCCGCGCTTCTGCTTCTCCAAGACCTTCATCTTGCGCGTCACGTCGCCGCCGTAAAGCTTCGCGAGCACGTCCTTGCGGAACGGACGGATGTCCTCGCGCGCGATGATCTCCCGCCCGATCGCCGCCTGCACCGGAATCTTGAACTGATGCGGCGGAATCGTCTCGGAGAGCGCCTTGCACATCTGCATCCCTCGCGTCCGCGCCTTGTCGCGATGGACCATCGTCGCAAACGCATCCACCGTCTCGCCGTACAAGAGGATATCCATCCTGACTATATCCGAGACCTGATAGCCCGCGGGCTCGTAATCCATCGAAGCGTAACCGTGGGAAACGGACTTGAGCGTATCGTGGAAGTCGAGCAGGATCTCGTTGAGCGGCAACAGGCAGTGCAGCATCACGCGCTTCGCGTCGATCGTCTCCGTCCCCTCCACTGTCCCGCGGCGATCCATCACGATGCGCATCACATCGCCGATCGACTCCGACGGCGTGATGATGCGCGCCTTGAGGATGGGCTCCGAAATCGTCTCCAGCACCGACGGATCGGGCATCTGCAGGGGATTGTCGAGATCCTTCTCCTCGCCCGACTTGAGCTTGAGCTTATAGACGACGCCGGGACTCGTGGAGATGATGTCGAGATTGAACTCGCGCCGCAAACGCTCCTGCACAATCTCCATATGCAGAAGCCCCAGGAACCCGCAGCGAAAGCCGAAGCCGAGCGCCAGCGAACTTTCGTGGTGGAAGGTGAAGGCAGCGTCGTTGAGATGCAGCTTCTCCAGCCCCTGCTCCACCTTCTGGAACTCGTCGGTGGACATCGGATAGATGCCGCAGAAGACCGTCGGGCGGATATCCTGGAAACCCGGCAACGGCTCGGAGGCGCCCAACCGCGCCGAGGTGACCGTATCGCCAATCTTAATCTCGCTCGGATCCTTCACCGTCCCCACGATGTAGCCGACCTCGCCCGCCGAAAGCCACTGAACCGGCTTCTTGCCGGGCGAGAAGATGCCCACTTCGTGAACGGTAGTGGTCACGCCCGAACCCATGAAGCGGACGTTCTGCCCCGCCGAAAGCGACCCGTCCATCACCCGCACATAGGTGATCACCCCGCGGAATTCGTCGAACACCGAATCGAAGACGAGCGCCCTTAAGGGGGCATCGGTACCAAGCGTCGTCGGCGGCGGAATGCGCTTGACAATCGCCTCCAGCACCTCGGGACAGCCGACCCCGGTCTTCGCCGAAACGAGGAGCGGATCGTCCATCGGGATGGCGAGGATGTCCTCGATCTCGCGACTCACCTCCTTCACGTCAGCACCGGGCAAGTCCACCTTGTTGAGGACGGGCACGATCTCGATCTTCGCGGCCTGGGCGAAATAGGTGTTGGCGACCGTCTGTGCCTCCACGCCCTGCGCCGCGTCCACGACTAACCGCGCCCCTTCGCACGCGCCCCTCGACCGCGAGACCTCGTAGGCGAAACCGACGTGGCCTGGAGTGTCGAGGAGGTTGAAGAGATAGGTCTTGCCGTCCTTCGCCTCGTAGTGCATCGACACCGGGTGCGACTTGATGGTGATGCCGCGCTCGCGCTCCAAGTCCATCGCGTCCAGCGTCTGTTCCTTGAGCTCCCGCGCCGAGATGGCGTGAGTCAGTTCGAGAATGCGGTCGGAAAGCGTCGTCTTCCCATGATCGACATGGGCGATAATGCAGAAATTGCGAATGTTCTCAAGCGTCATCGAGCATGATTTAGGTATAGCGCAGCACTTCGTCAACCGTCGTATAGCCGTCGAGAATCGAGCGAATGCCGTCTTCGCGCATCGTCCGCATGCCGAGTTCGCGTGCCTTTTCGCGAATGACCAGCGTGGGTGCGCGGTTATTGACCAGTTCTTTCAGCGGATCGAGCATCCGGAGATACTCGAAAACGCCCTTGCGGCCCTTATAGCCGGTGCCGTTGCAGGCCTTGCAGCCCTGGCCGAAGTAGAACGGCCGCCCGCCGGTCTGGTCGCGCGTCATGTTGATGCGGTCGAGCGTCTCGTCATCGGGCTCGTAGGACTGGCGGCACTCGCGGCAGCAGGTTCTCACGAGTCGCTGGCCGAGGACGCCTTCGAGCGTGGCCGAGAGGAGGTAGGGCGCGACATTCATGTCCACCAGTCGCATCACCGCGCCCGCGGCGTCGTTGGTGTGCAGGGTCGAGAAGACGAAGTGGCCGGGGAGCGCCGCCTGCACGGCGATTACCGCCGTCTCCAGGTCGCGGATCTCGCCGATCATCATCACGTCCGGGTCCTGACGCAGGAAGGCGCGGAGCACCTTCGCGAAGGTATTGCCGACGTGCGCGTCGATGGGCACCTGGACGATGCCGTCCACATTGTATTCGACCGGCTCCTCGGCCGTGAGGAGCTTGGTATCGATTTGGTTGATGCGGCGGAGGATGGAATAGAGCGTGGTGGTCTTGCCGGAACCCGTCGGCCCCGTCACGATGAAGATGCCGTTTGGCTTTTCGACGTCCATCGTGATCTGCTCGTAAACGTCCTCGGGGAGCCCCACGTTCTCGAGGTCGAGCGAAGTCGCGGACTGGTCGAGAATACGCATTACCACCGATTCGCCGTGAGCGGTGGGAAGGCACGAGACACGCAGATCGACGGGCTTCCCCGCGACGGTGAGCGCAATGCGCCCGTCCTGCGGAATGCGCTTCTCGGCGATATTGAGGTTGGAGAGGATCTTGATGCGCGAGATGATCGCCGGCGCCATCGACACATCCGGCGCCTTCATCTCGTAAAGCGCGCCATCGACGCGGTAGCGGATCTTGAAGTCCTTCTCGAAGGGCTCGATGTGGATGTCGGAGGCGCGGTCCACCACGCCCTGATAGAGGACGCGGTTCACGAAGCGGATGATCGCCGAGGCGTTCGCCGCGTTCTCCATCGAGGCGATGTCGTTCGCGTTGCCGGTAAGCCCCTCCTCGTCGGTCATGCCCTCGCCGAGCGACTTGATCATGTCGGCAACCGACTCGTTCGCATCGCCGTAGTACTGGGCGATGCGATCCATCACGTCCTGTTCCTTCGCAAAGACGAACCGCACCTCCTTCGAGAGCGTGAAGAGCATCTCGTCGGAAATGCGCGGATCGATGAGATCGAAGGTCGCGAGCGTCACCGAGCAGTCGTCGGCGGCGATCGGGAAGACATTGTACATGCGCGCGGTCGAGGCGGGAATCGCCTCGGTGACGTCGGTCTCGATCGTCATCGACGCAAGGTCGATCGCCTCGGTGTCCTGATAGGCGGCCATCGCCGCCAGGAGATCCTCCTCCGACAGGACGCCCTGGTCCACCACGAGGCGGCGGATGGGCTTCTGCTCGCTCTTGGCGATTTCGGCGAGGTCTTGGGCACCCTCTTCGTCGAGATAGCCGTTCTGGATGAGGATCTGGAGAACCGGATCTGTCATTCGCCGTATCCTTCCTCTTTGAGCTTCTGCACGACCGACTCCGGGTCCTGCGACTTGGTGATCAGCTCCTCGTAGGAGATGAGCCCCTGCTTGTAAAGCGAGGTGAGGTGCGAGTCGAGCGTGAACATGCCGTACTTCGCGCCCGTCTGCAAGTCGGACTTGATCATGTTCGTCTTGTTGTCGCGGATGCGGCTGCGGATGGAGTCGGTGGAGGTCATGATCTCGAACGCGGCGATACGCCCGTGGACCTCGCCGTTCGCATCGAGCTTCGGCAGCAGGATCTGCGAAATGACGGCCTGCATGCCGGCGGCAAGCTGCGTGCGGATCTGCGCCTGCTGGTTCATCGGGAAGGCATCGACGATACGGTCGATCGTCTCGGCCGACCCGGTCGTATGCAGGGTGCCGAAGACGAGGTGGCCGGTTTCCGCCGCGGTGATGGCCGCGGCGATCGTCTCCAGGTCGCGCATTTCGCCGACGAGGATGACGTCCGGGTCCTGACGGAGCGCGCGGCGGATCGCCTCGGCAAAGCTCGGCACGTCGTCGCCCACCTCGCGTTGGGTGATGATCGAGCGCTTCGACTCATGATAGAATTCGATCGGGTCCTCGATGGTGATGATATGCACCGAGCGCTCGCGGTTGATGACGTCAATCATCGAGGCGAGCGTCGTCGATTTGCCGGAACCCGTGGGGCCCGTCACGAGGATGAGTCCGCGCGGCTTGAAGAGGAGTTCGCGCACGGTCGGCGGCAGGCCGATCTGCTCCAGCGTGAGGAGCCCGCTCGGAATCTGACGGAGGACGGCGCCGTAGCGCTTTCTCTCCTTGAAGACCGAGACACGGAAACGGGTGCCGTCGGGATGGGCGAGCGCGAAGTCGGCGCCGCCGTTCGTCTCCAGTTCGTTCAGGAGCTTCTCGACGTCCTTCTGGCGGCGAGGGTCCTTGTCCTGATCGGCCACGCCTTGCACGAACTCGTGCACGAGCGCCTCGGCCTCGTCGTCATTCATCACCTCCTCGGCGAGCGGCAGCAGCTCGCCGTGGACGCGCAGTTCCGGCGCCATGCGCGCACGGATGTGGAGGGCGCTGCCCCCTTCGTCGATAATCGCCTGCAAAAGCTCGTCGCGATGAAATTGCATCAGTCCGCATCTCCCATTGTCACCCGCAGGATCTCCGCAAGCGAAGTCATTCCGCTCGCCACCTTGAGCATCCCGTCCTCGCGCAGCGTGCGCATCCCCATCTCACGCGCGCGTTGCCGGAGGAGCGTCGCGGGAGCGTGGTCGAAGATGAGCCGCTGGATGGTGTCGTCAACCTTGAAGATCTCGAAAATGCCCTTGCGGCCCTTGTAGCCGGTCTTGCCGCACTTGTCGCAGCCGGCGCCGTGGAACATGCGCTCGGGCATCGTCTTCGCGATCGAACCGAGCATCTTCACCTCGCGCTCGGTGGGTTGGTACGGCTCCTTGCAGTTCTCGCAAATGGCGCGGACGAGACGCTGCGCCATCGCGGCGCGCAGGGCCGAGGCGACGAGGAACGGCTTGACGCCGATATCCAAGAGACGGGTGACCGCGCTCGGCGCGTCGTTGGTATGGAGGGTCGAGAACACGAGGTGGCCGGTGAGCGCCGCCTCCATCGCGATATCGGCCGTCTCCTCGTCACGGATTTCGCCGACCATCACGATGTTCGGCGCCTGACGGAGGATCGAGCGGAGGGCCGCCGAGAAGTCGAGCCCCACGTCCTTGTTGACCTGCACCTGGTTGATGCCGCTCATCTGGTATTCGACCGGGTCCTCGACGGTGATGAGCTTCTTGTCGGGGGTGTTGATCTGCCCGAGGCAGGCGTAAAGCGTAGTCGTCTTGCCGGAACCTGTCGGCCCCGTCACCAGCACGACGCCGTCCGGGAGCTTGATGAGCCGCTCAAAGGTGGCCTGGTCGTCGGTCAGGAAGCCGAGCTGGGGAAGCCCCAGCGAGAAGGTCGTCTTGTCGAGAATACGCATGACGATCGACTCGCCGTGATTGGTGGGCACGGAGTTGACGCGGAGGTCGAGATCCTTGCCGTTCACCGTAATCTGAATGCGGCCGTCCTGCGGGATGCGCTTCTCCGAGATCTTCATGTGCGACATGATCTTGAGGCGCGAGATAATCGCCGACTGCAGGCGCTTCGGCGGCGAATCCATCTTGCGGAGCGCGCCGTCGATGCGGTAGCGGACGCGCAGCTCCTTCTCCATCGGCTCAATGTGGATATCCGACGCCTTCATCTTGATGGCCGTGGTGATGAGCATCGTGGTCAGCTTCACCACCGGGGTCTCGTCGCCGGGATCGGTTTCGAGCCCCACGATCCCCTCGTCGCGCGTGGTGACATCGGCCGGCGCCTCCTCCTGATAGAGCTTCACCATCGCCGCCTTCACCTCGGCGCGCGGCGCGATGACCGCCTCGACGTCGCGCCCGTGGAGCACATAGCGCAGCGAATCGATGGTATCGTAGGCCATCGGGTCGGAGAGCGCCACCGTGATCGCATACTCGTCGGCCATCACGGGCACGACCGAATACTTCTTGGCGATATCGGCCGGAAGCTCCTTGACGACCTCGGGGTTGATCACCTCGGCGTTGACATGGCAGTATTTGAGGCCGAACTGGTCGGCCACCGTCCCGAGGACCTCGTCCTCGTTGACCACGCCGCTCGACAGGAGCGCATCGAGCGTCGTTTCGTTCTCGGCGCGCATTGACGACGCGGCGTCGTCAACCTGTTCCTGCGTGAGGAACCCGCGCTCGGTCAGCAACTGCAGGACATATTCGTCGTTACTTGTCATTGTTGGTGAGAATTATAGCGAAACCCCTTTGGGAAATCAAGTGGCCCGCCTGCGCCTGCAAGCGCCCAGCCAGACGCCGAAAGCGGCCATGACGACGCCCAAGAGCAGCCAAAGCCAGTCGGCCGACGCGGCGACGGACGGCTCCGTCGGCGCGTCCGGCACGCCCTCCGTCGCCACCAAAGCCGTCTCCGCGGCCACCGCCGGCGGCCTGGCGAGCGCGGCGAGTTCGCCGCGATAGACCCGGTGTTCGGGTGCGGCGTCCCGCCGCGCGAGAGCGGCCGCCGCCGCCTTCCGCACCTCCGCGCGCTCGAACGCGGCGAACCGGGGATCTACCGTCGAGTCGATCATTCGTCCGCAAGCTCCTTCCATTCGACCGTGCGCATCACGTCCTCCGGCATCCCCACGGGCAAGCCGAGGCGCGCACGGAACTTCTCGCCGCTCGCCCTCCCCAGCCGGAAATCCCAGTTGAAGCGGCAGCTGTTGCCCGTGAAGTGCAGCGCCTCGTCGCGACAGACGAGCGCACCGTTGAGGTTGAAGTTCGCGCTCGGGCGGCCGATCTCCCCGAAGATGCCGTGGTTATTGTAGAGTACGGCGTCGATCTGGGTGATTTCCACCATGTCTTTCTGCGGAGAATCCCGCAGTGACCTGATGAGCGAGTCGTCACACACCGTCTCGTAGTAGCGGCGGTCGTCGGCGGTATAGAACTCCACCTGCTTCGAACCGTCCGCGTTCGTCACCGTCCGCGAGCGCACCTTGCCGAAGGTCTTGCCGTTCACCGTCTCGACCGCCGTGTAGTCGCCCTGGAAGACGGCGGGATAGCCGATGTCGGCGTCACTCGGGTCGCAGGCATAGCGCTTGACCACCGAGGCGGACGAAGCGCCGTTGATGTATTCGTCCACCTTCTCATGCCATTTCTGATTCTCCGTACGCGCATCGCCGAAGACGATATTCCCCTTGGCGACGAGGCCGAGCATGTCCTTGCCCGCATTCCGTTCGGCGACCGCCGCGTCATCCGCGTCGGGATGGCCCCAGGACGGCGGGTTCACGTACTTAATGTCACCGATAATATGGATGTTCCGCCCTGAGTAGATCGTTCCCTGTCCCTTCACGTAGCCCTTGATGACGACATCGGAATCCACCACCACGGGGCCGTCGATCACGATGGGGTCGGTCTGCGTACCGACAAGGACGAGCGCGCCCCGGTCGGCGAGCGAGGCGTCCCCCGAAGGACCGGCGCCCGAATGACGGACCTCCACCACGCCCCCCGCCTGTCGGTGAACCGTCCCCGCCGCATCCGTATAACTGTAGCCGGGATAGGTAAGACGCGCGGAAACGCCGTTCGCGCCGGCCTTCAGCATTTGCGCGTAATCGACATAATCCTTAAGGTCCGAAACGAACGGCATGGGGACGGCCGCAGCATATTCGTTGATGATCGCCTCCTCCGAATCCGCCGCGCGCGTACCGCCGATCCGGTTCTTGACCAACCAGCCGCTTTCGTCATATTCATAGCGCGTCGGCTTGGCGAGGGTTCCGCTCGCCTTCGGCGCGTCATAGGCATCGGAAATCGGATAGTCGCCCACATCGGGGCAGGTGCGGTTGCCATAGCCGGAACGATAGGCCGCGGCGCTTTTGATCTGCGGACTGGAGGAGAGCGACACCCTGCCGTCGGCTCCCACCTCCTCGTTTCTCGCCGCATAGATGAAACCGTTCACCGTCGAAGCCGACAAGCTGATGTTGCCGTTCGCCCGCATCCGCCCGTTGACGACCAGGGAACTGCCCGTCATCCAGCCGAAGTTGTTGACGAAATAGGCATTGTCGAAAACCGGGCTCTGCTCGGGCACGAAGGAAAACTCCACCGTCTCCTGCAAGGTCGAAGATGCCACCGGTCCGCCGAAAACGCGGCAAGTCGCACGTGCGCGGATCTCGACGCGCGCGTTTCGGTGGTTGCCGAACCACACCCGAACCTCACACCCGCCCAACCGCACCGATTCCGCCGCCTCATAGACGACGCGCGTTCCGATGCTGCGCGCATCCCCCGCGTCAAACCATTCGAGCACATCGTCCCCAAGCCGCACTGGCGTGATCTTCACGCCCGGCGATACCTCGCCCACATACTGCAGGAACGCCGCCTGCAAATCCGCCTTGGTCATCTCCAGCGCGGACTGCGCGGCCAGCCGGCAGCGGGTCTCGGCCAGGTAATAGCGCGTCATCCGTGACGAAAACGCCGCATAGCCGCCGAGCGCGGCCAGCGCGACCGTGGCGAGCGAAGTGACCACCAGGACCAGCGGAAGCGCAAACCCCCGCCGCCATCGCCGCGCATTCACTTCACCACCTCCCAGGCGCGCTTGACGAACGGCAGATCGACCGTGGCCGTTTCACGAGCCCTGACGAACAAGGTCTTCTCGCGCTCCACCCGCTCGTCCAGCGCCCCCTTGAGCTTGCCGAAGGTTTCGCGGTTCAGCCGATTGGTTCCGGTGAAGAAGACGAGCACTCCGGCGAGACACAGCGTGCCGATGGCCGAAGCGATCAGCAGTTCCAAAAGCGTGAAGCCCGCACGGCGCGCGCTCATTTCCCCTTCCCCCGCTTGCAGCAGGCGCGCAGGAGTTCGTTCGAGTGCATCTGCCCGTTCCACTCGACCCACGCGACGATCCGATCACCGGCCAGCCGTCGGTGGATTTCGCCCGGAAAACCCTGAACGCTCACCGCCGCGTCCAGCTCGCAAACCTCATTGGTAAAGGCCTCGGCGAGCGCATCCCACACGATCGCGTCCGCCTCCAGATACTGGGCGTTTTCATTCGCCACGCGCCCCACTACGGCAAAGCCCTTCAGGACGGCGGTCGCGACCAGCGCAAGGATCATTCCCGCCACCAGGCATTCCACGAGCGTAAAGCCCCGGCGCATCGTCCTAATCCGCCTCCGGGAAAAGCTTGGCGAGCGCGGCCGTCACCGCCCGCGGTTCGCCGAGATAGAACTGAACCTTGCCGCCCAGCGCCTTGGAAACGGAATTCCGCAACTGGGAATCCTGCGGCGAAAGCAAGGCCACCAGCGCCCAATCGCCGAGCCGAGCGAAGGGAATGACGCCGCGGACGCGCAAAAGCTCTTCGGGGATCCGCTTCACCAACGCTGCCTCGGGCTCAAAGGCCTCCAGTGGCACCGGCGGAACGCCATACCGGTCGGCAAGCGACCTAAGGGCGGACTCTGCCGCGCTTGGATTTTCCTTAGCCAACCCCGCGAGTGCAGAAACGAGCGACAGCTTCCCGCCGACGGGTGACTTGCGAAGGCGCTCCGCCAGCGCCGATTCGCCGAGTTCCTCCGCCAGCGAAGCTTCGCTTTCGACGGCCTGCGCGACAAGCTCCCCTTCCGTTGCGGCGACCGGAATGAAATCGGGCGGCAACGGCGGTTCGGCGGCGCTTTTGCCGACTTGCTCTTGCCGACGGACGCGGGCAAGCGCGAACTGCATTTCCTCGGCTTTTTCGTGCTGGCCGAGATAAGAATAGACGGCCGCAAGAAACTCAAGCGCCACGGGATCATCGGGCAGTGCCTTGAGCACCTGCTCGAAGAAGTCAATGCTTTGCTGTAGTTTTATCGTAAAATCTTGCATCCCCTACCCCTCAATGCGCCAACGATCCCATATTGAAAATCGGCAGAAACATCGCCACTACCACCGTACCGATGATTCCGCCCAGAAAGACCATCAGGAACGGCTCCATCAATGCCGTCAACGTCGAAAGCAGCGTCTCCACCTCCTCGTCATAGGCATCGGCGACGGAAGTCAGCATCTCGTCGATCTGGCCCGATTTCTCGCCTGCGGCAATCATCCGGATGAGAATGATGGGCATATAGGGCTTGCCGGCAAGGGCGGTATTGAGCTGATTACCCTGCTCCACTTCCAGACGCGCATCGCGAATCGACTTTTCCAGGACATAGTTATCGAGCGAACCCGCCGTCACCGCAAGGGCCTTCAGAATCGGCACGCCCGCCGACATCATCTGCGAAAGGAGCCGCGCGAAACGCCCGATGCTCGCCTTGTGCCGAAGTTCGCCGAAGACAGGCACCTTCAGCATGAATTCGTCGAACGCAAAGCGTCCGCGCTCCGTCCGCCGCCACCGGCGAAATCCGCCGACGCCCAAGACCATCGCGCCGATCACGAACGACCAACGGTGCTTGATGAAATCGGCGAAATCCACCAGCGCCTGCGTCAGTGCCGGGAGGGGTTTGCCGGCATCCGCGAACATTTCCGCGAAGGTCGGGACGACGAACTGGATAAGCCCCCAGCAGAGAAGCACCGCAATGGACAAGACGACCGTCGGATAGGCCATGGCGCTTTTGACCCGACGCCGCAGACGCGCGGAATTCTCCAAGATCGACGCCAACCGCCGCATCACCAGCGCGAACTGTCCCGACTGTTCGCCCGCCATCGTCATGTTGATGTAAAGTTCGTCAAAGACCTGCGGATATTCCGACAGCCCCTTGGAGAGCGGCTCACCGCTCTCGATGGTTTTGAGAAGTTGCTTCAGGAGGTGTTTGAATTCGGGATTTTCGGCCTGCTCTTCCAGGGTCTGCAAAGTGGTAAGAATGGAAAGCCCGGCGCCGTTCATCGACGCCAGTTGTTTGGTGAAAGGCACCAACTCCCGCTTGACGATTCGCCTTGCTCCTCTGACTTTTTCCATGCTAACTCCCAACCCCTTCTCACTCTCCTCCCGTGACCATCAGCGCCGCCTCCAGCGAGGTAAGCCCCGCACGCACCTTCATCATCCCCGCTTCCTTCAAAGTGACCATCCCCTCTTCCAGCGCCGCCGCCCGCAATATCCCGGCATTACCCCCAGTCGAAATGATCGAACGGATCTTCGGCGTAATCGGCAACACCTCCATCATCGCGCCCCGCCCCTTGTAGCCGGTGCCGTTGCACTTCGGACACCCGCCGGGGCCGAAGACCTCCACACCCTCGAACGGCGCGGGATCGACATTGTTCGCCTCCAGAAGTTCGCGATTGACTTCGACCCTTTGCCGGCAATGGGGACAAAGCCGCCGATAGAGCCGCTGGGCCTGCGCGAGAATAAGCGACGAGCCGAGCATAAACGGCTGCACGCCCATATCGATAAGCCGCGGCACCACGCCGCAGGCGTCATTCGTATGCAGGGTGGAAAGGACGAGGTGGCCGGTCAGGGCCGCCTTCACCGCGATATCGGCCGTTTCGCCGTCGCGGATTTCGCCGACGAGCACGATATCGGGATCCTGCCGCAAGACCGAGCGGAGAATGCCCGCGAATGTCAGCCCCTGCGCCACATTGACATGACACTGATTGACGCCGGGCAGCTCGTATTCGACCGGATCTTCGGCCGTGACGATATTTACCTCGCCGCGATTGAGATCCTGCAGACACGAATAGAGCGTGGTGGTCTTGCCGGAGCCGGTCGGGCGCGTCACCAGGATGATGCCGTGCGGCTGCTCGATCGCAAACTTCATCGCCTCGAAGGCGTAGTCGTCGAGCCCGAGCGAGCCGAGGCCCGGCGCCAGGTTCTCCTTGTCGAGAATGCGCATCACCACCTTCTCGCCATGTACCGTGGGGAGGATCGAAACGCGCACATCGACCTCCTTCTTGAGCGCATGCACCTTGAAGCGCCCGTCCTGCGGCTGCCGCCGCTCGGCGATATCGAGGTTCGCCATGATCTTGATGCGCGAGACGACGGCGTTATGGAGCGCCTTCGGCGGCGCCGGCCGTTCGACGAGCGCGCCGTCGATGCGGAAGCGCAGGCGCGAGGTCTTCTCCATCGCCTCGAAGTGGATGTCGGAGGCGTTCGTCTTCAGGGCCTCCACCAGCATCGAATTGACCATGCGGATGACCGGGGCCTCGCCCGACGCATCCTCCGTCGCATCAAAGGAAGTTTCCGGAGCTGCCGCGCTCTCGGCAATCTCGACCACTCCCTCCGACCCCTTCATCACATTCTCCAGCGCCAATGCGGGATCGGCGGCGGCTTCCGACATCTTCGCGCGCGTGAGCGCATTGAGAATCGCCTCTTCCGCCGCCACTACCGCCCACAGGGAGCCGCCGGCGACGCGCGCGACCTCTTCGCGCGACGGAAGATCGAAGGGATCGGCAAAGGCAACCGTCAGCTTGCCCGCCACCCGGCACAGCGGCACGGCCTTGGCCTTCAGCCAAAAGCCGATTGCCTGCCCGCTTAAAAGCGACTCTGCGGGGACGAATCCCGAAGGCACCACCATCGGCGGCAGGGAAAAGTACTCGGCCGCCGACAGTACGTACTCGACCGGATTGGCAAGCGCCTTGATTTCCTCAAGCGTCTTGTTTCCCGGTCGTATCGCGTGGAGTTTGGCCATATAAAGGCGGGCTTTTATCAAAAAGAGGAGCAGACCTTGAAAATCCGCTCCTCTTTTTTATCCCTTTAAGCAAAGCGGGTTACTTGGTGGCCGCGTGTTCAGTCAGCGAACACTTGACGACGACCGCCTTGGTCTTCGAATCAACCGTAATCGTGTACTTGCCGCCAGCCGGGCAGGTGGGAAAGGTCTTGAGATACCCAGAGCCGTCCGCCGGCGCGATATCCGTATCCTTGATCGACGTCGCGGTGGCGTTCGCCGGCTTGGACAACCAGCTCTCGGCCGCCGTAGTAATCGACGCCTGACTGCTGAGGCAGGCGCTAAGTTGCGACTCCTTGCGGTACTTGACGAAGTTCGGAATCGCAATCGCAGCCAAGATGGCGATGATTGCGACCACAATCATGATTTCAACGAGCGTAAAGCCCGACTTCATTTTCATATTCATTTTTTGTTTTTCCTTTTTTGTAGCCGCAACCGACACTTTGCCGATTACGAAAGACATTGTAGCAAATTTCGTGATGAAGAATCAAGATTCGGCGGATAGGCGGCTATCCAACGCCGCGAGCGACGATTTCATTGCCGCCGCCGCACGATCGTCCGCCTCGTCTGCCGCCGACAGCAGCTCGCCGATGCACTCCTTCTCCTTTTTCCGCAAGAACCCTTTTAGCAACACCCGTTCGCCGCCGGCTTCCCGCCCTTCCGCGCGCCGCAGGCAAGCGAGCAGTTCGTCCACTCTGAATGGCTTGACGAGATAATCGAAGACCCCCTCTTGCATCGCCGCGAGCGCCGCTTCGAAACCGACCTCTTCCGTCAGCAACACCACGGGAAGCCCGGGATTTGACTTCCTGACTTCACGCAAAAACGCCAAGCCGTCCATCGACCCCGTTCGCAAATCGGCCAGCACCGCCCGTACCTGCCCGTTCCTGACAATCTCCAAAGCCGAAAAACCGTCGGTCGCCGTCACCACTCCATAGCCGTTCGACTCCAAAAGACTCCGCATCAGCTGGAGGTTTCGCGGCTCGTTATTAACTAACAGGAGTTGTGTCATGTCGGCGAACATTATACCATATTTTGTGCCCGAATTTTTGGTATAATATTTTCCGCTGATGGAAATCCAACTTACTAAGACGAAAACCCTGACTCTCGGCGGCGAACCGAAAGGTCTGTCGTTTGTTGATGTCTGCGGCATCGATCTTACTTCCGGCGAAGCGCTCGGCGCACCGGCCGTACGGCTCGTCAAGCGCAAAGGCGTCATCCATCTCGCCGCCGTCGGCTTCGTACCGCCGCCCTCCGCACCCCTGCCCACCTCGTGGGAAGCAGCGGCGAAAAGCTGTTCGTGGTCGCTCCCTTCGCCTTTTCAATCTCCCGTCGCCGCGCTCGCGGTTTCCGCAGCCAACGCCACCTTTTCGCAGACGACGCGCGACGCCTTCGCTTTTGACATCGCTCCCGGTGTTCCCGTATCCCACGGCGGCATACGCCATGTAATGAAGCCGCTCGCCGCGAGCGCGGGCTTCGTGATGGAAGCGTCGCTCCCCGAATACCAAGTGCTCTGGCTCTCGCGACTGCTGCCCGAGGGATACCGTCCCACGGCGGCCTCCATCCAAGTGCGTCACGCCGCGCTCGCCGCCTGTCTGCACAATACGCCCGCCTTCATCGCCGACGGCGGCACCGCCGTCGTGCTCTTCGCTTCGCCTGCGGAATTCTCCGTCGCCGGCTACAAGGGCGGCGAACTCGTCCTCTGGCGGAACTGTCGCGAACTCGCCGGCTGGCGCGAACTTTCCGCCGCGCTCGAACGGCGGCTGGGGCTCGGCGAGAACATGGCCGCATGCGTCCTGAGCGACACGCTCATCGATCCTCGGCCCGCGCTGGAGCCGCTCCTCGCGCCGCTTCTCAACGAACTCGGCGCCTCTCGCGACTATCTCGTCGGCACGCTCGGTGCCGCCCCCGCCCGCATCCTCGCGCTGGGCATTCCGCCTGACGACCGCTATTTCGGAGCCCTCGTCGAAGAACGGCTCAAGCTGCCGCTCTGCAGCGTCAATCCCCTCGACGGGCTTAAATTAGACATCGATCTGTCTGCCGTACCGGGAGCCGCCGGATCCGAGGCCTTCGCCGCCGCGCTGGGGGCGGCGTTGGCACTGATGGGAGAGGAGCGCGTCGCATGAAGACGCCGCTTCATCTCAATCTCCTCCGTCCTTCGGAGCGCGTGAGCTCCTCGCCCGTCCGCTTCCGCGTGATGGCTCCAATCTTCGCGCTTTTCGCCTGCGTGGGGCTGGTCATCTGGTGGGCGATCCTCGTCGGGCAGCTGATGCTCACCAAGTCCATGAGCGGACGGATCGACCAAGAGCTCGTCCAACAGACCAATCCCCACCAGGAGATCATCGAGCTGATGGCGGAAGCCAACGAGCTCGATGCCCAGCTGGAGCAGCTCGACTGCTACCGCAAATCGGTTCGCCGCGTCGGTTCGGCGCTCGGCGCGCTCGCCGAAGTGATGCCGCCGCAAGTCCAGCTCGTCACCCTCTCGATGCCGCCGCCGGCCTTGCCGGAGATTGCCGAGCCATCGACGGGATATGTCGAACGCACTACCTTCTCGCTCGTCGGGCGCACCCCGCAGGAACAGCCGGTGCTTATGCTGATGCGTTCGCTCACGGCCGAGCCCTTCACCAACCTGCTGGAGGTCTGTCAGCATCCCGAAGAAGGGATCGTCAGTCCGCGGGTCAAGGCGTTCAAGCAGGACCTGCCGAAGAAAGGCGAAGAACAGCGGAAACTCGTCTTCGATATCGAATATCTCGTCCAGGAGAGGAGGTTCACGCCGTGAAACTCCAGCTAAGGCCGCCAGACACCCGGCAATCCCTCCTGCTCACGCTCGCCTTCGGCGTCGTCGGCGCGGCGTTCTACTTCGGCGTCATCGAACCTGCCGATCTCAACCTGACGGCGGCCCACGCCGTCCTGGAAGAGCAGATCGTCCGCCAGCGCACCGTCCTTGACGATCTCGCGCAAAAGGAGATCATCCTCCGCGGGCTGAACGAGAAATCCGTCCGCCGCGCTACCTACGATGCGGGGCTGATGACGCCCCTCCTCGAATCGACGGCCATGCGCGCAAAGGCGCTGATCGATCCGCTTGCCACCGGCTGCGGGCTCATCAATCTCGAGTACGAGGCCCAAGAACCCGTCGCACTGCCCGTCTTCGGTCTCGCCGCGCAGGAGCAATTCGTGCGCGAACCGATCCGGATCACCTGCCGCGGCAGTTACCAAGCGGCCGTATCCCTCGTTCGCTGCGTGGAAAAGCGCTTCGAGCTCGTATCCCTCACCGCGCTCTCGGTCACGGCGACGGCCGATCCCGAACTGCAGCAGATCACCTTCGTTTTCGAATGGCCCATGAAGAAAGGAGCCGTCCGATGACCATGCTCCTCGCCGCGCTCCTCGCCGCCGCCACGCCGCTGCGCAATCCCTTCTGGCCGGAGGGCTACGTCGGCGAACGCGAAGCGATCGTCGAGGACCCGCAGGTCCGGATTGCGGCTCCGGCGGCAGCGCCCGACACGAAAACCGCCGCCACCAATGTCACCGCCACGGCCGCTGCCGAATTCGAGCCCGTCAACATGGCAGACGGCCCCGGCATCGACCGCCTCTGGACGCGGGCGCGCAAGACGCTCAGATTCGGCAGCACCCTGAGAACCGACGCCGACGCCGGCCGTTCGGCCGTCACCGTCAACGGCAAGGTCTATGCCGACGGCGACCTCATTTCCGTCAACCACAATGGCTACCGCTTCACCTGGCGCCTCCAGATGTCGGCGGCAACCAACACCCTGAAGCTTCTGCGCGTCAAATTGCGCGAAATCCCAACCTCCCCGGAAGAGAAAGGATCCGGCCAATGAACCAGAAACACGTCCTCTTTGCCTTGCTGCTCGCCTGCTTCGGCGCCTTCGCCGAAGAAAGCGCCGTCACCCCGGCCGCCGCCGTAGAGATGAAGGCCGACGTGATCGATCTCGGGGAAATCGACGATTCCGCCGATGCCGCGCATCAGGCGCGGATCTCGCGGCTCGACTCGCCGGCGGCGACGACGCTCGTCGATATCGCCTGCGACGACACCACGCTGGCCGATGTCCTGCGGCAGTTCCGCAAGGTGACGGATGCGAACATCATCTCCGACGATTCCACCAACCTCCTGCGGCGCGTCTCGGTGAACCTTCACCGTGTCCCCTGGTTCGACGCCCTTCAGTCGATCCTCAATTCGCGCAACTATCGGCTGGAGAAACGCGGCGAAATCTACTTCGTCAAGGAAGACAAGGTCGCGGATCCCATCCTCACCAAGACCTTCACGCTCAATCACGCCTCCGCCTCCGAGCTGACCGTGCTCTTCAACCAGTCCTACGGCCAGAAGGACGACAAGGGCGAAATCACCATTCCCGTCGCCACCTGCTTCGCGGGCGCCAACGTGGTGGTCGTCACCGCCACCGAAAAGACCATCGCCGACTGCGAATCGATCGTCAAGGCCGTGGACAAGGCCGTCGCCCAGATCTACATCGAGGCGCGTTTCCTCGAACTTTCGAGCGAGGCGATGCACAAGCTGGGCATCCAGTGGAACCAGCTCGAAAGCTGGGGGATGACGGCCAAGAACATCTCCGGCGGCATCGAATTCAACAGCGGCAAGGCCGCTCACTATTCGAACGGCAAGTCCGACCACTTCTACCAGCCCAAGCAGTTCAATGCCGAAGGCAACGACATCTCCGACGGCAAGTCCGTACGCGACTATACCACTGCGAATTTTCTGCGCCCGGACGCCATCAAGGAAGCGACGGGCGCCGGGCTTTCGGCGGAATCGATGGGTTGGCGCAACGCCTCCGGCTTTTCCGGCCAGCTCTCCGCCGACGACTTCCGCCTCGCACTCTCGGCCTTCGAGGAGTTCGGCGAAGGCAGGATCTTCTCCAACCCGAAGGTCATCGTCTCCAACGGCAAGGAGGCCGTCGTCGATATGACCACCAAGTTTCCGAACGTGAAACTCACCTCGCAGCGCAACGACACCAGCTACGGCGCCTATCTCGACACTGCCGCCGAGATCCAGGAGATCCCCGGCGAGCGCGGGCACAAAGAGCTCGACTACCGCGACAAGGCGCTCTTCTCCGGCTCCTGCTTCTACCAGTGGGGCATCGAGCTGAGCGTCAAGCCGCGCATCTCGCCCGACGGTCTCATTTCCGTCGAGATCATCCCCACCATTTCGCAACTCGATACCGAGACCACCGCCACCGGCTTCTACAACATCCAGAGCGACAGTTCCTACGGGCTCTTCCCGGTAATCGCAATGAAGCGCATCACCACCGAGTTCACGATGAAGGACGGCTCAACGGCGGTCATCGGCGGACTCTCGCGCACCGTGGAGGACGATGTCGATTCCGGCATCCCCTATCTCCGCAAGATCCCGTGGATCGGTCCGAAGCTCTTCGGCTGGAAGAGCCGCCAGAAGGTGCAGAAGGAGATCATCGTGTGCGTGACGATCGGCATCGCGAATCCCGCCGATCTGCCGAGCGACGTGGGGCTTCCCACCAATGCGGTAATGGGGCGCGAATACGTCAGTGGAGCCAAGCAAGAGCCGGGCCAGCGCCAGGGCTCGGCGGCGAAGGTCCTTAAGCTCGATCTCCGCGCGCTCGACGACTGATCCGCGGATCCGCGGCTGCGGCGGCCATAGGACAGACCACGACCGACGTGGTCAAAATCTCCTTCACTCAGAATCTTTCCGCCACTCTCCAACTCCAACTCTTACTCCAACTCAAAACCAAGCACTCCCCCCGCCAACAGTTCCTCATGCCGAAAACGCCAATTCACAATCTTGCGCCCATTCCAAGTCACCGACTTCACATACCTCTTCTCCCCACCGAATCCCTTCGCTTCCATCCTGAACACCTTGCCGTTCGGCAACCGCAAGGTCGCACCCGGCACCTGCGGCGCGCCGATGACGTATTCCCCGCCACAGGCATCCACCGGATAGAACCCGAGCGCCGAAAAGACATACCACGCCGCCATCGCCCCCGAATCGTCATTGCCGCAACAGCCGTCCGGCTTAGGCCCGTAAAGCTCGCGGCAGATGCGGCCGACGTATTCATCGGTCTTCTCCGGACGGTCCGACCAGCGAAAGAGATACGCGACATGATGGCTCGGCTCGTTGCCGTGCGCATACTGCCCGATCAGCCCCGAGACATCGTGCGTGAACGAACTGCCGTAAACCTCGTCCGTCTGCTCAAAGAGCGCCTGCAGCTTCGCGCCGAACTTCTCCTTGCCGCCCATCGCCGCGACAAGCCCCGGGATATCGTGCATCACATGCCACGTATATTGCCAGGAGTTACCTTCGGTGAAGTCGTTCTCCGCCCACGGCCCCGCGCCGCACGACTTCGGGTCGAACGGCTCGCGCCAGCGGCCTTTCGAATCCTTGCCGCGCATGAAGCCGACGGACGCATCGAAGACGTTCTTCCAGCTCTGCGCGCGCTTCGCGAAAAACGCCGCGTCCTCCCGCTTGCCGAGCGCCGCGGCGAATTTCGCCGCGCAGGCGTCATTGTAGGCGCACTCGAGCGTACGGGAGACGGATTCGCCCTTCACCACCTGCCCGTGATATTCGCCGGTCAACTTGTCAAACGGATAGTAGCCGTAGGCGTCATAGACATCCCAATCCTCCTTCAAAAGCCCCCAAGTGCCGTTACCGGCTTTCACATGCATCACGGTCAGCGAATCCTTCACCGCCTCGTAAGCGCGTTCGGCGTCAAAGCCGCCGATGCCCTTAAGATAGGCGTCCACGATGATCGGCACCGCGTGATGCCCGATCATGCAGTGGTTATCGACGCCCCACGTATGCAGAATCGGAAGATACCCCTGACGGTCGAAGATATCGCACATCGACTCGACAAGTCCGCCTGTCACCTCCGGCGCGAAGATCGTCTGCAGCGGCGAACAGGAGCGGAAGATGTCCCAGAGCGAGAGATTGGAATAAGCGCGCTTACCGCCAACATCACCAAGATCGCTCGGATGGATCATCGTGCGGTAAAAAGCCGACTCGAAGATCGTCTTCACCGGCTCTGGCGTCGCCGGATCGAGCCTAAGCGCCGATAGCCGCCGTTTCCATTCGGCGGCGACCTTCGCCCTCGCCCCGTCGAAATCGAAGTCCGGCATCTCCGATGCCAGATTCTTCGCCGCCGCCCGAATCGACGTGCGGGACAAGGCGAGTCGCACCTCCAAAACGCCGTTCGTCGGCAGGTCGAAGCCGTATTCGACGATCTCGCCATGCGGAAACTTCGCCGCGCGAAGTTTCCGGGACGAGACGATCGGCGAAGAGAGCTCGGCGACGCCCCAGCATTCAACGTCATTCCAATCCATCTGCCGCGTGTGCAAGGCAAGGCGCGTCGGCGTCTGAACGCGCGCTTCTGAGTCGAGCACGTAACGGCCGAAGCACGCGTCGATACCGGCCATATCCACCCTGCGCTTCGGCTCGTCCAGCTGACAGCCCCATCCCGGATCGACCAGAAGATAGGCGCGGCCGCCGCGAGCGAAGTCGAAACGATACGCCGCCGAACGGGCGAGCGCCGTCATCTCGCAACGCACCTTCCCCTCCTTCAGCGTCACCGTGTAGTATCCGGGAATGGCCTTCTCGGTCGCCTTGTCCATCTCCTTCGCATAGGCGTGATTCGCCGCATCAAAGGGACTCGCGGACGGCAACAGCCCGAAGAATCCCATCGAGCCGCATCCGATGCCGTAGAACCGGCATTGCGAGAAACGCCAGAGGAACCGGTCATTATGCTGGTAGCCGCAGGTATGCGGCCAATCGCCGAAATAGCGCTCCGGCGTCTTCGACGTATCGGGCCCCGCCTGCACCATGCCGAACGGCCACGCCGCCGCCGGCGAAACATGCCCGAGCCCCTGCGTGCCGATGAACAGATCCGGCGCCGCGAGCGGCGTTTCCTGCGGCGCTTCCGCCGCGGACACTCCCGCGGCCAAGGCCGCGGCCATGAAAGTTATCAGCATTCGAGGGTCAAGCAAGAACGCACGGCGTACAACCCTGCTGATCAGCTGATAACCGCGATTGGACATGAAGTTACGCAATGCTCTCATGCCAAATATTATAGCACATTATTCGCGAACCCTGTCGCCGCCCAGTCCGGCACGTCGGCGAAATTGACGGCAACGTCGGCTATTCGGCTTTCACCGCGCAACCGTGTCAGAAACGCTCTTTCAACGCCGCGTAATAAAGCCGATTACTTCTGCACCACCGGATGCGCAAACAGCACGAAAGCATGCGGCTTAAGCACCACCGTGGACGGCTCGTAGCCGGAATCGTCGGGTAGAATCAAGCTCACCTTTGCTCTCGCCGGCATAACCACCGCTCGCGCTTCATTGGTTGTATTCTGATAAGCCGTATAGAGCGTTTGGCCCTCGCGGAAAAGATGCCGCGAGACGCCATTTGGCTCCAACTTCTGCTCAACGGGCCTGAGCGGTCCCACTATCTCCGCGAGACGCCAGAGCCCGTCAATCTCCGCTTCCAGCGCCGCGCGGCATGCGTGACCGCCTTTCGGGCTCTGCCCGAACGGCACGCCGCCGGGGTCTTCGGCGAGCAGATAGTCATAAGCGTGGAAAAGCGTTTCCCGCGTACCGCCGAGAATCGTATAGCGCGCCTGCTGCACATAACGCTCGGGCGTCGAGTCGAGCGGATCAAACCAGCAGCCCTCGCAACGGCCGCCCGTCAAATCGTCCACATACGGCGTAATCCACGCCGATTGCATCGGATCGTCACAATTGTCACGCGACTCGGTGCCGATCCAACACGCGCCGAAGACATTAGTGAGCCGCTTCGGATCCGTCCCCGACGTGGACCACCCCTTATACCAGCACTGGAACTTGATGATGAAGCGGCTCTTCGGATGCGCCGCCTTCGCGGGCTCATAGATCGCCTTACGGCAAAGATCCTCCATGTGGTCGAAGCGAAAATCGTCCAGCGACTTGCCGCTCTCCTCCTTAAGCCGCGTGCAACGCGGACAGGTGCAGCAATCGAAGAGAAAATCATCCAACAGCACCGTATCGAAAACGCCCGCCGCGCGCACGGACTCTGCCGCTAATCGCTCGCGGCATTTAGGATCACTCCAACAGCAACAGTAAGGCGGCTTTTCCCCTGGCTTTTCCGGATCGTTGAGCATCGTCGGGGTCAACAGTCCCGCCACCTCGAAGCCATTCGTCCGAAACCAGTCCCGATAGGCGACCAGCCGCTCAGTCGGCACATACTCGGCGTGACGGTAGGTCTCCAAATAGACCTTGGTGATGTGATGCGTCTTGAGCCAAGCCGCCGCCCGCTCCTTCACTCCCGGGCGCGTCAACTCGCCGTTGAGCGCGGTCACCTTGAAGGACATCGAAAAAATCGTAGCTATCAGTAGAATCATACTCCATCCCATTTTAGGTGTCAACATATTCTACCATCTCTGCCGCGTCAATAGATTGCGTATTACGCAATTATTTTACTATCCTTTTATGCAAATGGTGTGCTATAATCTTCTCCAGCATGAAAAAGGTACTCGTCTTCACCAATGCTAACGGCCAAGGTAGCGGATGATCAAGCCCCGTTTCGCGCAGGGAGGGCCGGCGGCAAAGCTCCCCGCGCCCTCGTTCAGGTAGAACTGGCCGCTAAGCTTGTCGAGCATGCCAATCCGCCCGCCGGCGTTGACGGGCACGAGCTGGCGAACCAAGACCCCGTTCAGATAGACATTCAGGTACTTGATCTTCAGCTTCGCCATGGAACTGCCGCTGAAGGTGAGATTCGCCTTAAACGCCCACAGGTTGACCGTGGCGACGTTGTCCGGCATCTTGGCCGAGACCGTGTGATTGGTCACGCCGTCAATCACCTGCAAGCCGTTCCCGCAATAGTAATGGTGGAAGAGCGTATCATAGGGGATCTCGACGCCAGTTCCCTGCCGGCTCTTGGTCGCATAATAGGAGACGAGCTTCCCTTCTCCATAGTCGCCAATCGCCATCCAGCCCGAACTGCTGCCATAGACCGCGCCGATGTAGTTGTTCTCCGTCGACTCCTCGTAAACCGACGCCATCTCGGCTTCGAAGGCCACATTAGTCGCCGTCGGAACGCCCAAGTCAAAATACTGCAGCCCGTCCGACTCGATATACTGAAGCTGCCTGAAAGCGCCCCGGCTCGACCGGGGCGTCCAAGTGCCGGCCTTAAACCCCGTTCCCACCCGGAAGCCCTTCCCGCCCACCAGGTCGTAAAGCCCGGCGGCTCCGTCCTCCACCCGTTTCACCGGCACAAAATCATGGACGACCTCGTCGCCCTCGTAAATTTTGTAACGGTAGACCTTCAAAGGCGCACAACCCTTCTTCGTGCCATAGTCAGGCGAATGAACGCAGCCGATCCAAATGTTCCCGTTGAAATCCGTATCGACATGATGCGCCGAAAGGTCCACCCTGCCGCCATCCGCCGCGAGCAAAATGCCGTTGCGGAAATCCAGCGTCATGCGGCAGCCCGACCGCAGGCGCGGATTGACCAGCTCTTGGGGCCCGTGGCCGAAGGCAAAGAACTCGCCGCCGCCAGTTGAATTATAAGCGCCCAATTCAAGACCGCCCCAGTTGTTGTTCTTATCCCTGATTGAAGATCCCATGATTCGCGGCGCATCCGTCCCAATTGTGCCGTCAAAGACAAAGTCAAAGTAGAAGCCCACGCTCGTGGAAGCGGGGGTGTAGCCCGTATCAATGTAATTTTCGGTGCTCGCGGTAAAGCCATTGCCGCCATCTTCCGAATAGACATGCTGTACGCGCATATACCGCCCATCCTCAAAATATTCCGCTTCGTCAGGACAATCCTCGTCCGTCGCCTCCGCCACCAGCAAGGGGAAGCCGAACTGGTTCGGCGCCAAGACCCCGAACTCGTCGCCCGCCTGCATCTTGCTTGTGTTGACCCGGGCGACATAAGTGGCGCCGTCCAGCGTGTAGTAATGCTGCGAGATGCCGTTTGAAAGCTTCTTCACCTCACCGCGTTCGGCCGCATCGCAAAAATCGGCGAGCGCATGCAGCTCCTCCATGCGCTCCTCCAGGAGATCCGTACACTTATAGGCGTCCTTAAAGCTCTCGCCATAGGGCGTCGTGCCGCCGTTGTCGGCCAGCATGTAGTCAAAGCAATGGAACAGCGACTCCGGCGCACCCGAAAGAATCGAGTAGTAGGCCTGCTCCACATACTTGGCGGGCGTCGAATCAAGCGGGTCGAACCACACGCCGCCGCAACGCCCGCCGCAGCGCGAATTGAGATAGTCATAGGCATTGCAGGCCCAGAGCGGATCGCTGCCTGCGTCGCGCGTCTCGCTCCCCACCCAGCACTCGCCGAAGATGGCGGTCTGCAAGGCGGGGTTCAGTCCCCTGCCGGTCCAGAGGTCATACCAGTTGGCATACTTGATGATGCAGTGGCAGCGGGGGTTCACCTCCCTCGCCGTCGCCAAGATCTCCCGGCAGACGGCATTGACGAGCTCCGTGCGGAACTCGACCGATGTGCTGCGGCAATGAGGGCAGCTCTGCTGACACGAGGCGAAGAGGAAGTCGTCAAAGAGGATGGTGTTGAAAAGCCGCGCACACCGCGCCACTTCATTCGAGAGCCGCTCGCGGGCGAACGGATTGCTGAAGCACGTTTCATAGCTGCCGCTCACCGGCGTCGCCGAGGGATCCAGGTCAAGGCAAGTCGGGGTGATGAGCCCGCACACATCAAGTCCCGCCGCCGCAAACTCGTTGCTCGCCGTCGCCAAAAGCTCGGTGGGCGCATAGACATTGTGCCGGTAGGTCTCAAGGTAGACCTTCGTGAAGCCGTTCGCCAAAAGCCAGCCGATCAGTTCATCCCGGCGACCCTCATTCACCAGGTCGCCGCCCGCGGCAAAACTCGTCGCCTTGATCGACATTGAGAAGACATGCGGACAGGGAAGCTTCTCAAAGTTCGCCCAAAGCGCGATGCCCCGCGGCGACTCGCCGGTCACCCTGACCACGGCCGTGTTCCCGTCGATTTCAGCCGCGCCGACATCGCCCGACCAACCGGCAAAGCGATAGCCCTCGTTCGCCACCGCCGTAAAGGTCAGATTGGTGTCTGGCAGGTAGTCACCCGACGGATCGCCCGCAATCGAACCTTCATAATACCACTCGTTGTCAACCTTAACGACCCGCGCAGACGAATCTTCAGAGCCGCTCTCCACTTCGGCCCCGGCGATAAAGGGCTTGCCGGAAACCGCGCTCGTCCTAAAGCCCAGATTGCCAGCCACGTCATAGAGGCCTACCTGCCCCGAGGAATCCTTCGCCGGCACAAAGTCATGCACCAGCGCATCGCCCTCGTAAAGCTTCAGCCGATACCAGTCGCCGGGGGAATGCGCCCTATTGTCTGAACTTTGGTGAACCGACGCAAGCCAAACGGAACCGGCAAGCCCGCTCGTATCTGAAGCCCCGCTCAAGTCAACGGTCGTAGACGTGCTGGCCGAGCTGGCCGTGTAGCGCCGGCGCTTGAGCGAGATCGACATCCAGCGGTTGGGGACAATCCCCGGATTGCCGGTTCCGCAGGCGCCGCAAAACCACATCTGACCGCCCGACGAAGCCGCAGCACCTTGGTAGCTGCCGACAAAAACGCCTGGGTTCGTCCCCTTCCGCGTCGAGGAGCCGATAATGCGCGTGCCACCCGTTCCGACCGTTCCCTTGAAGGTGAACTCCAGCTCAAAGCCAAAGTCGACCGATGTCGGCGTATAGCCCGTATCCAGGTATTGATTGCCGTCAGAGGTGATGCAGGTGAGTTCAACATAGCCATCCGGCAGCCCGCCGCCGACGGCCGACAGCACCGCCAAGGCAACGCCGCCCAAAAGCGCCCCCAAACACCGACCATCAACCATCACCTCACCTTAAGAACAATATCGTCCCCTCGACCTTCGAGCGCACCCGCAAAATAACCGCACCATTGCCGCCCTTGCCGCCGACATAGCCCGTGCCGTTGTAGCCACCGCCGCCACCGCCGCCACCCAAGCCGTCAGCACCCTTGCCGCCGACCGCACCGACCGCACCGCCTGCACCAGCGCTTTCGTCACCCGCCGCGCCCGGTTGCGCCGGCTGGCCGCTACCATTACCTGCACCGCCACCACCGCCCGCGCCGTAATCAAGCGCAAAACCGGTAATATCCGATTCGACTCCCGCGCCGCCTGCGCCGCCCACGCCGCCACCTGAAGCCGCACCCGCAAGCCCGGCGCCGCCACCGCCGCCATTGCCGTTACTCGGTCCATTCGCGCCCGCGTGACCAACCCCGGTAACCGCTCCCGCTGCACCGCCGCGACCGCCGCCGCCAGTACTCGCGCCATCTTGCGCCGCACCGCCAGCAACACTCTCCCAGCCGCCGCCACCACCACCGCCGCCAGCGCACGCGAGCTCAACACCATTAGTCAAAACCCGAGACGCCGTACCGCTAACGCCCCTTTGCCAATGACCGACCGTGATCGGCGAACCCGAGGCCTCCGCCGGCACCACCGCGTCATATCCGCCGCCCGCGCCCACGACCAGCGTCAGCCGCTCGCCCTTCTTCACCAGGAAACCTCCCTCGGCATACGTTGCCTCCGTCACGCCGCCGCCACCGCCGCCGCCGCCAATGGTCGCGCCTCCCGCGCCGCCACCGCCCACCACCAGCGAGCGCCTAACCTCCAGATTGCGCCGCGCCACGAGCGTAATGCGGCGATCCGTATTGGTGGCAATATAGACATACTCCTTACCCACCTTTTGGCAGCTTAAAGAGGAGTCATTCGAATAAAACAGCTTATCCTGATAACCGTAGGTCGCGCGCGCGGCGAAATCCGCCTGGACGAACGCCGTCACCTGCTCGGCGATGGCCGCCATCCCAGCCGCCGTCGGATGACGTTCTACGCGATCAATATCGTGAAGCTCGATATACGGCACTCCGCAATGCGCACAGACGTTGGTCATCGAATCGATATATGCGGGCTGAAGGTAGATATCGGTATCCGAAGTCGCCGGTGCATTGACGACAAAATAAATCCGCGCCTTGGGATAGAGATTACGGAGGTGATTGATCATCGCCGCGCAGGCGGGACGGAAACTGGCGAGCGTCGTATTATTCCAAGTTGTGGGATCGTAAAGGTAATCGCCCTGCCCCGCGCCCTGCGCCTGATCATTCGCCCCACCGAAGACGAAGATGATATCGGGCGTACCGTTCGCGCCATCGTCCAGTTTCCGCACTCGCGAAAGGAACGAGGAACTCTTCGTCTTATAACCGAGCGTTGTCCCGCCAGAGGCATCGCAGACCCCCAGCTTCGCCCCGAGGTTTTTGATTACCTTACGCCACCACATCTGCTCGACCGAAGTGACATCGCGAGCGGGATAATACGGCGTGCCTAAGTTATTATAGCCGCTAAACGAACTGTAGCTGTCGCCGATAATCGAAACGACGAGATCCTTCGTCGAGCACTCCTCCGCCGTGGGCTGGGTGTTCGAACGGAAATTCGCCACGAGGTTGAGCGGCGACGAACCCATCGTGACGGTGAGCGGATTATCGAATGCGTGCTCCGGATCGACATCCCCCGTCCATCCCGCGAACACCGCCTCCCGCACGGGCTTCGCCCGCAGCGTAAGCTCCGTACCAGGCGCATAAAAGCCCGCTTCTGCCCCAATGACGGCACCGAACTCGTCCGCCGCGGCAAACGTGAGGCGGCTGATGGTGGTGAAATTCCACGCGAGTGTCGCCCCATAATGCTCCGTCGTATAAACGAAAGAGGTGGAATTGCCTTCGCCCGAATACGAGACGCCGTTTTTCAAAGTGAGCGTATAGCCGCTGAGTCCCGTACAGACGACCGTCTCCTCGGCATTGGTAAACGGGAAGCCCGCGTTAGGAAAGGTATAGGTGCGCTCCTCGTCCAGCCGCGCCGCCAGATCCAGTCCATAATCGGGAACCGGCGAGCCGACCTCGACCGGATTGCCGACGACCGTGAGTGCCTCCACTTCCTTGTACGCAAACTTATCCGACGAACTGGAATTGGCGTTCCCGTAAAACGCTCCGTTTTCCACATCATAAAGCCCCGGGGTCTCGGTAGCCAGTTCCAGCGCCGGCACGAAATTGCGCACGACCGCCCCATCCTCGTAAATGATGCACGACTTAAGCCGCTGCCGGCGCCTATGCGTCGGCGACCACTCGATATTGGCATCTAAAAGGTACAGCGTGAGCTCACTGGAAAAAGTCGCCGAATTATTCGCCGTAGTCGTATCCACGCACTGAAAGCCGTCACCGCAATAGTAGTAGTGGAAAGCGGAATCATAGACGATTTCCGCGCCAGCCCGTGTACCCCTGGCGAAGTAAGCGCCTAACTTGTTCTCGGCTTTGCCGTAATCGCCCACCAAAAGCCATCCCTGCGATTGATTGAGCGCCGCGCCCGAGTAGTTGCACTGATCGTTGACGGTCTCATTCGGCGTTAGCGCCAGCTCCAATTCCATCGCGACATCACTTCCAATTTTAACCCCCGTATCCACATACTGCGTTCCCGTCGATTCGATATATTCAAGTAACCGATACCCAGACGGCAAGGTCGTATTGACATTCGCCACCGACCTTACGCCGATTATGACCGGCTCTAAGCCCATCGTAAAAGTCAATACCGCATCCTCGCCCGACATCGAAGTGACGGCCCCCGCAGGTAGCGGCTTCTCCCACGAGATCACCCGCTCCCCGCCCAAGAGGGGATGCGCCGTAACCGTCACCTCCGACCCCGCCTCGATGAAACTCCCGCTTGCCTTCGCGCTTCCGGCCACGGTGATCGTGGCCTCGACGAGTACGGGATTGATCGTCACGGTGCCACCGTCGAGATCAACCGGGTCGCCAGGGGTAAAAGGATAATTAGTTGGATCATTGCTCGTCTTAAATCCAAGCTCGCCGACAATATCATAAAGCCCAGCGACACCATCTGGACTTAGCGCCGGCACGAAATCGTGCAGGAGCGTATCCCCATCGTAAATCTTGAAGCGGTAAAAAGTGCAGACGGCGCGAAGTTCCGCTCTCTCGGTTCCACATTTAATCGATCCCAACAAAATCGATCCATCATAGCCCAAATTACTCGTCTGTACCGGTAAGGAATCGATTTTGCCCAATTCATTCGTACTCAAAATGTCCTCGGAAATTTCATAACTCCAGTACTGCTTATTTCGCAGGACGAGCAACTGACGAACACCTCCCTTAATATACGGGTTCTTAACGGGCGAATTACAAAAGTAAAACTGCCCGCCAACCCCACCGCTAGGGGCTGGATCACTATAAGCCCCGATGAAAAGACCATAATTGCCGCTCTTGGTGCTCGAACCCATAATGCGGTTCCCGGGGCTTTTCTTTACGCCGCCATGAAAAACGAAGTCGAGCTCGAATCCCAACTTGGCATCCTGCGGCGTATAACCCGTATCGAGATACTGCTGGGCGATTTCGCTATTCGACGATGTGCTCGTCGATTTGATATAGCTAAGCTCGATATAGCCCTCGGGTAAGCCCGTAGCGGCGAGCGACTGTGCGGCTATCGCCAATCCGACACAGGACATCCAAGCCCCCAAAAAGCGAGAATAAGCTTTCATTTGCCCTTTCCTTTCTCTTATCCTTTTGATTGTGATGACATTTTACCATCTCTGCCGCGTCAATAGATTGCGTATTACGCAATTATTTTACTATCCTTTTATGCAAATGATGTGCTATAATCTCCTCCAGCATGAAAAAGGTACTCGTCTTCACCAATGCCAACCAGATGCGCAAGGCCGACAAACTCATCGGCATGTTCAGGGTCGCCAAAGCCGCCGCGTGGCAGCTCTTTTACCTGGAACCCGAGGCGCCTGCCGCCGAAGTCCGCAAACTCTGCCGCTCCCTCAAACCCGACGGCATCATCATCGAAGGCGACCACGCGAACGAAGCTCTCGAAAAACTCCCCGGCACCAAAGTGCCGCGCGTCTTCCTCGATGCCAACATCCCGCATCCGGGCCGATACCATACCGTCGAAAGTGACGCCGCCGTCATCGCTCAGCGGGCTTTCGACGAACTCGCCCCCGCCGCTGGCTCACAGGCGATCTTCGTTTCAGTCCAATCCGACCTCCCCTGGTCCAAGGCGCGCCGCGCATCCTTCGCGAAATCATGCGAGCACGGACAGGTCGCCTTAAGTTTCATCGAAACCACCGACGGCAATCCGATCCTGTCCGGCGACCAGATCGCCGCCGCCCTGCGCCGCCTCGACCCTCCGATCGCCGCCTTTGCCGTCAACGATCTCGCGGCGAGCGCCCTTTATGCCGCCGCCAGAAAATGCGGCCTCAGGATTCCGCACGAGCTCAAGGTGGTATCGGTAGATAACAACCTGACCATTTGCGAGAACCTGAACCCCACCCTCACCAGCATCGAGCAGGACATGGAACAAGCCGGCGAGGCCGCCGCGCAGACGCTCGCCCTGCTGATGGAACACCGGCCGGCCGGCCGGCGGCACACGTACATTCCGCCACGGACACTCGTGCGACGCAATTCGTCGCTGACCTTGCTGGGCGCGGCGGCGGTCAACCGCGCGCTCACGCTCATCCGCGAACGCGCCGATACCCGCCTCCGCATCAGCGAAGTGGCGGAAGCGATGGGCAAAGCGCGACGCACTGCGGAAAAGCTGTTTCTGGAGGTGACTGGGAAAAGCATCGGCGCGGCCATTCTCGACGCCCGCTTCGAAAAAGTGCAGGAACTTCTCTCCCGCCCGAACATGAAGCTCGGTGCCATCGCCAATCTCTGCGGCTGGAGATCCTCCACCCAGCTGATGCGCAGCTTCAAATCGCGTTACGGCGTGACCATGTCGGAATATAAAATCAGAAGTTCCCCCGCCCGCGTCTTCTCGTCATCATTGAGCAAGTTCGATCGCCATTGAATCGTAAAGATTGCCAATCTCCACCACAACTCCGTTCTCCATCAGCTCCCGGCCGGTCAACTCCTTGCCGTCGAAATCCCCGTGCAGGCGATCACCGCGGTTAATCTCCTTCAGCCGATAACGCCGCTCCGCATCCAATCCCTCCAGACGGATGGCGCGGCGGATCATCGTGACCGACGGAGCTCTCGTACCAAGGGCAGCGCCACGCAGGCGTCAATCGCCGGACTCATACACAGACAATGAAACCTCATAATTAGACAGTCGGAATCTCAATAGCCGTTCAAAGCCCGAAAACGAGAAGCGCAAACGACTTCGCCGCGAGCGCTTTCGGCAAGTCGAAGAGCGCCGTGCCGATGCGGTCGCGTTCGGTGAGCGAACCAAAGCGGAATCTACCCGCCAACGCGCCGAAATCCAGCGCAACCTCTTGCGTCCCCGCATTGACCAACATCACCGCGCCATCCGTCCGCCCGTCCGAAGCCGCACAGACCTTAAGACCATCGCCCTTGAGGGCGCTCTTCACCTCGAACCCGCGGCGATAGAGTTCGCCGAAATACTGGAGCGCGTAATACGCCCCCGCCGGCTTCGCGGTGACAGGATCGAAAAGCGGCGCATAGGGGTTGCGGCACTCGATCCGCGCGTCATAGAGCATCAGCATCGCGAGATCCGAATGCTGGGCGCCGATGAGGACGGAGGCGATATCCGTATTCTGCTCGGGCGAAAAGACCCGCTCCAACGACGGCTCCGGCAGCCACTCGTTCAAGATCAGCTCCGGCGCAATGCCGCGACGCTTCATCTCCAGTGAAATGCTCTCGATCTGCTCCAATACCCGTTCCGCCCGGTCATAGCTGTGGAACGAGAAGAAGTCGAGCGGGCAATTATGGTCGCGCACAAAGTCGAGGAAGTCGAGCGTCGCCTTGATGAAGTAGAAGTTGTCATGGTGCTCGCCGTCGCTCTTCCAATCGGGCGGCAGCGATTCGGAAATCGGCACCCCCGCCTTCGCGGCATAATAGCCGCACGAGGCGTACCCGCCCACCTTCAATTTGGGGTGACGGTCTTTAAGGAGCTTCGCCGTCACCTCGTAAAGCCGATGATATTCCGCCATCGTGCCGCACCACATGAACGACGCCTCGGGCTTGGCGCGGTCGTCTGGCTCGTTCCACACTTCCCAGTACTCGATCCCCGCGTGCATGCCGTCGGCCCAGCCCTCGTTGTAGTGGGCGACCACCCGCTCGCAAATGCGCGCCCACTTGTCGAAATCCTTTGGCGGGAAGATGCGGTACTTCTTGATCTGCGACATGTTCTCGATCGTCACGCCGAGGCGGAAAAACGGCTTCATGCCATTTTCGAGACACGCCTTGACGAGCATATCGGTGAAGGTGAAGTCGTAATTCTTCGGGTCCTGCTCGTCGGCCTCGAAATCGCGGAAGAGGTTCGGGATATCGACATAGAGCATCTTGCCGAACGGACCGCCCACGTCGTGATACCGGATATAGGGAACATGCGCTTCCTTCAGATAATGATACAGCGAAAAATCACTCCAATAAAGGAGCGGCCCCTGTCCTACCGCGTGCATGGGCTTGATCCGCCCCTGCCGCGCGGTGAAATCGACCTCGACCTTGACCGCACCCTCGCCCGCGACCGCCGCCGCCGCGACAATGCCTGCCCATAACCATTTCGCTCGCATATTTCTCCTTACCTCCCTTTCCTCAGCAAATCGTACGCATGCCGTACTGCGCGAATTTCTCATCGCCGGTAACAATTATGAGATCGTGCACGAGTGATGTCGCGATGATGATGCGGTCCGCCGGATCGCGATGGTGCAGAGGCAGCTGCGCCGCACGGATCATGATGTCATCGGTCGGCGGAATCGCCGAAAGCCCGTACTGGTTCGCTAAGTCCGACAGGAACCCGTCCGGCGTATTCGGAATAACAATCTTCCCCTCCTGCTGGAGCCGCGCAATCTCCCAAGCGGAAATGGAGGAATAATGCAAGGCCGACGCAACGGAAATCCGTTTTCTCGCATCCGCGCTCAAGTCGCCGCCGCCCATCCCGAGCCAGATGAGCGCGCAGGTATCGAGAAGATAACTCATCAGGCGTTCTCCCACAAGGCCGAGTCATCCGCGAAGATATCACCCTTGATCGCAATCTTCTGACCGTATCCCGGAAGCGGACGTATCCTGCGGGTGCGCTCGATTGGAACAATTCGCGCAATGGGCCGTCCGTATTTCAAGATCGTGAACGACGCGAGCTGCGACTCCACCTCGGATAGCATACCCGAGAAATTCGCCTTCGCCTCATTGATGCTCATTGTCATCGGCATGGAATAATCCCCCTCTTCAGGAGAAGATCATACCATATTATGACCCACAAGGTCAAGTATGACCTGTTGGCCTTTTCTTACGAACTCGCACTCAACGATCCAGCCAACACTGCGGACCGAAATCCTTACCTCTTGTTGAAGATGAGGATGAGGCCGAGGATGTGGCACAAGGAGCTGATCCTGATGCCCCAGTTGCTCTAAACCCGGCTTACTCACGACCCTTGCCGCCCGCCTGCCCATCTGCCGACGAGGTCCGCCCGCCCGTTGCCATCCCTCGCACACCGACGCTCCCGCCGCCGCTCCGCCGCTCGTCTGCGGCAACCGGCATCCTCGCGCGATCGATGAGACCGTCCAAAATCGCCAACGCCTCCGGCAACGGTTCATCAACCGCGAGTCCGTAGGCGAGCAAATGCCGCGCACCGTTCATCAGCGCCCGCTCGGCGAGATTCACGAAGCACCCTTTGGCCTCGTCGCTGACCGCGATCAGCCCCTCCTGCCCGAAGCCCTCGATCGGCAGGCGCAGACCCTGCTTGAAAATCCGGAAATGCAGCGTCGAGAGCGTCGGCGACGGCGGCAGATACTTAAGCATCGGACTCTTCACGTCGAAGACCGCGCCGGCGATGCCGTCGAAGAACCACCAGCCGAGCTCCACATTCGACGCTCCGTCCATCCCGCCAACCTCGATGAGCGACTGCCCCCGCTGAAGCGCCGCGGCGGCCTCCGGCGAGCCGTAATCGGCAATCACCACCTTCGCCTCCGCCGCCCGCTCCGGCGGTAGCACCCCCTGATAGGACGCCGCCACCGCCGCCTGCATCCGCCCACATACCGCCAAATCTCGTCCGTCGCGCCGCGCCCGTCGCGGAAAGAGCCAGCACGGCCAGCTGTTCGCGTGCCCGGCGATCGCCACCTCCAGTTTCGCCGCCGTCGGCGCCTTGACCTCGGGCGCGGCAAAATTGAGCGCAGCAACCTCGGCGACCGCTCCGACCGGACGATCCCCGATCGACCTGAAGCCCGATGCCAACACCGCGCCCAGCGCATCCGTAAGCCGCCAATCGAGCCGCGCCGCCTTGAGCGTCTCCTCGCCGTAATTCGCCAGCCACACCTTCGCCTTGATCCGATCGCCGGCATAAACCTGCAGATCCTCGGGCTCGGTATCCGCGAAAACTCCGACTGGTGAATTGAAGACCGCAAACCCCGCCATCGTCTGCCCGCCCTGCTTCTCCTCGAAAAACGCATTCAAGACGCCCTGCGCCATATACGTCTCGTTGTCCCAGTCGATCATGCCCGTCCAGCCGATCATGTTGATGCAGGTCGCATCCAGCATCGACCAGAAATAATAGCCGTCGCAGTAAGGATCCTTGCGCGCCGCCTCGATGCCGCGCTTCTGCCAGAGCGCCTGCAGCGCGTGCTGAGCATCCTGCAGCCGATCGCCAAAGGCGCGATCAAGGCCGAACCGCGCGAGCCAGGCGTCACGATCAGACTGCTTCTGCGGCACCCGCCATACTCCCGTATAACGATCCTCAAGCCGCGTATCCAGCTTGATCGCGAGATTCATGTACTCGTGCGCAAGCAGCGGACGATCGGGGTTCAACTGTCCGCGCGGCCAAATCTCCGTCGGCTGCGAGACGAAGTCGGTAGTCCCCACATGCCCGCGCTCCGGCCACTGCGTATACCCCATCGTCGTCTGCTCAAGAACCAGCCGATCGGGATCGCGCGCCTTGACTTCATCGTAGAAACGCCTGCCCAGCACCGGTCCGAACGAGCCCTCGTTGCCGCCCGAATAGACGGCGAACGACGGATACCGCCGGAAGTTCAGATACAGTTCCTCGGCATCACCTAACGGATCGAACGGCGCGTAATTAACGGGATGATCGCCGTAATACGGCAGCTCCGCCTGAACCATCAGCCCCAGCTCGTCGGCGGCCTCGAAGAACTCGGCCGACTCGCAATGCGTATGCAGCCGCACCGCATTGAAACCGCAGGCGCGGATTTTCGCCACCCGGTCGCGGTAATAGCCGCGGTCCGCTGGATGCTGTCCGAGAATCGGATCGATTTCATGGAAACCGACGCCCCGCCAGAAAAACGGCAGATTGTTGAGATAAATGTCCCGCCCGCGCACTTCCAGCTTACGCACGCCGAACCGCTCCAACCGCGTCTGCACCGTCTTGCCGCCGACGACCAGCTCCACCCGCGCCGTGTAGAGGTTAGGACACTCCGGCGACCACGCCCGAAACTTACGAAGCGGAACCCTCGTAATTGTTCGATTGTTCGGATTGTTCGATTGCTTGATTGCCTGTTCAACGACCTTGCCCTCGATTTCCACCCGAACCGCCCAAGACCCGCTCCCCCCAATCGAACAATCCGAACAATCTGAACAATCCGAACAATTGACCTCGACGTGCACCTCGGCCTCCTGCCGGTCAAAATCGCCCCGCACCCACGCATCGTCAATGAAGGTCGGCGGTGTCGCCTCCAACTCCAGCGCCCGCGTGATTCCGCCCCAGATGCCACAGGCGTCGCGATAGCCGTGCTTCGAGACGCCGGCATTGGAAACCTCGACGACCAGCCGCGCGTCTTCGCCGGGCTTCACGAGATCGGTAATTTCGAACTTGCGCGTCGCGCAGTAATCGAGGACATGCGCGACTGGCTGTCCGTTCACCCAGAACCACCCCTCGCTGGTAACTCCGCCCACCTTAAGCCAAATGCGGCGGTCCTGCCATGCCGAGGGGATCTTCACCGTCCGCCGATACCAACCGTGGCCGTTGAAATAGTGGTTCAGCGGCAGCTGGCGGTAGCCGTCATAGGTGCGGCGTTCCTGTTTCGGTACAGATTTCCCGACGCCCTGCGCCTCCCAATTGCCGGGCACACGCAGCTTCCGCGCATCGGGCCAATCACGGTCATATTCGATCTGACGGAAGAACTGGTGGCGATCGGCCGCAGCACCGCGCGCCATAAACTCCCATTCGCCGCCCAGATCAACAACCGTGCCCTCTTCGTAACCGCAAACCGGATTGACCACCGCCGGATGCGACTCGCGCCCGCTCCACGCGGCATTCCCCACGGCGAGCACCGCCACCATCATCACCCCTGTCATCATTTTTTCGACTCCCGACTCCTCGCTCCGGCTCCAACTGTTTCTACTTCAAATAAAGCACCGTCGAAGGAACTCCGAACTCCAGTTCCAGTTTAACCGCCCCGCCAGGATGCACGAACTCAATCAGCCGATTCGTTCCCGCCGCATCCGCCGTCCACTCACCCTCGACATGGCGATAAAGCGTCCATCTCATCAACGCCACCTTGCGCTTGCGGCCTTCCACCGTAAACGCCTGCCGCCGGAAATCGAACGACTGCACCTCGCCTTCCTCACACTCGATGAAAGTGTCCAGCATCGGTGTCGGCAACTCCTCGCTCGGCACCACTCCCCGCACCGTCACCATCAGCAGATTCTCCTCCGCCGACGGCACAAACGGCACCACCTTGCCAGCTCTGCGTTCCTGCTGATAAAGCTCTTCCACCTCCTCCTTCACCAACTCCTGCGGATAAATCGCCATTTCGTCAAAATCACCATACGCCGAATTCTTCCCGTCATAATAACCCAGATAAAACCTCTGATCGTCGGCGAATGTCGCGTTCGAGGTGTCTCCAACATAATCATAATACTTACTCGCGCTCACCTTATCCGAGAGCGCCTGCCCGTCAAGGTATATCTCGATATTCGGCCATGTCGCCTTGCGGAAAACGAAGGTGGCGAAATGCCATTGACCGTCCGCCATCACATCTTGACTTGCCGACAGCGAATACTGCACGATCGATTGCCCAGAATTACTGCCCAGCACCGCTCGGAAAGCCCCAGACCATATATGATCGGCGCCCCACCAGCCGCCAAAGCACCCCGCGTTACTTCCGTAATACGGTGATAACTCAAAGACCGCCGCGTCCCTTCTCGTCAGGTTCCGCACCCAGAATCCGACCGTCACCCCGTTGGCCGTCGACAAGGGAACCGCCGCCGCCGTATTGGCAAAGGATTGCTGATTGTTAGGAATCGTCAGATAACCGTTGGCGGCAGAAACGCTCCCCGAAAATTCCAAATCGCCGTCCGCGCCCAAGCTGCCAGTATTCCGCCCCGTCTGGTCGTCGAACGTCCAGCGGCAGATCGGTGAGGCGCGCTCCTTCTCCCCATCCCACGCAATCCGCATACCGCCCTCCATATAAATAAGCGACCCCCGTTGTCCATAACCGTGCTTGACCACCTTCCATTCGCCGTCATCGCAATTGAGTACCGTCCAGCGGCGCGGCAAACCATCCGCTCCGTTCCAGCTGAAATTCACCATCTCCCCTACCTCATACCCGGTGGTAATCCCCATCGCCGGCTGGGTTTCGCCCTGCACGCCATCCAGCGATAGCACCTGTAGCTCGCCGTTCTCAAGCGGCGGATCGATGAATCGCTTGACGTCCACCGCGCGATTGGCGGCGAGCTGTTCCGCCGTCAGCACCTGGCTATAAAGACGAATTGCATAGATCTTGCCGCTGAACAACATATTATTAGTGTTCCGCTTGCCGACGAAAATCGAACTTGCCGGACCTCCCCAATACTGATCGGAGCCGGCCGAAGTGCCACTCACGGAATTGATATAGAAGTTTTGCGGATTGGAACTCGAATAAGTGACCGCCACTGTATTCGTATCCGTAATCCAACTGCTTCCCGAAGGTAGGTTAAAGTAATTCTTCTTGGAATTACCGGTCCAACAGATGAACTTCGCAGATCCTTCCAGCGAGCCGATGGATATGCCGGCGGTGGAATTACCCTGCAAGAGCATTTGGCTAGCGGTCGAATTCGCGACATAGACGATTTCCAGTGTACCCTGTGAGGCACAGGTATTGAAGGTGCTCGCGGCATTAGCCGAGGTCAGCTCACCATAGGAACTGCTGGTGCCAGCGAAAACTATACCATCGCACTCAATGGTTACCCCGGACATCGCAAACGGAATGTCACCGATGGTATCGCGCCATTGGCCGTTCGGCAGCGTATCCACATGCTCGCCGCTTGAGCCAGCATTCTCATAGCCGTCCCAACAGGCAACCAAGCCCTCCTGCACATAGGACGCAGTCGAAATCTTGGCAACCGCGCTCTGCGCAATGCAGATTGCGACTCCGACCGCACCGACGATCTTGGCAGCGTTTTTCAGATGCATAGAACCTCCAGCTTCCATTCAGCGGATATTATATTACAAACCTGATATCATTTTGGCGCAAAAAATATTATCACTTTTGCGCAAACAGCCGCGATAATATGCTATAATTCCCGCCATGAGGAACCGCAAGCTCTCCATCGCCCTGATGCTGGACATCCGCACCGCCTGCAATCAAGCGCGAATCATCGGCATCTTCCGTCACCTTCGCACCCTCAATACCGTCTGGGAGACGTCAATCCTTCCCGGCCCTTCCGCGCCCGGCGGCTTCGACGGCTGCATCGCCGACGAATGGCACGCCGCCGAAGCCGCACAATTGGCGGCGGCCAAGGTGCCGACCGTCGCCATCGACATCGACGCCAAGATCTTTCCCGCCGCCGCTCGCGTCGCGCATATCAAGGTCAACAACCGGGAAATCGCGGAAAAGGCCCTGGCGCATTTCGACGCGATGGGCAGATTCAACGCCTATCTCTATGTCCGCGATCCCCTTCTCAACGAATGGTCGGCGATTCGCGAAACCGCCTTTCGTAAATTAGTAACGCGCCGCAAGAAGCGGTTCTTCGTCCTTCCCCATCCCGCCACCGATGACGGCGTGGCCCTGACGAAGCGACTGGCGTCGGCCCCCAAGCCCCTGGCCGTATTCTGTGCCAACGATAAATGCGCCTCCGATGTCCTGAACGTCTGCAGGGACGCCCATCTCGACGTCCCCGGGCAGGTGGCGCTGCTTGGCGTTGACAACGACGTCTTCCTTTGCAGCTACTGCAAGCCGACGCTCTCCAGCATCGCGCCTGACTTCGAGCAAGAGGGGTTTGTCGCCGCCAGGGAACTCGACCGCCTCCTGCGCAATCCTCGGGCGGCGGTCTGGAAGCCGAAATTCGTTCCCAACAAGGAAGTCATCGTCCGCGCCTCCACCCGGACCGACACCTCGCCCTCTTCGCTGGTCCAGATCGGCATCGACTTCATTCTCGCCAATTTCGACCAGCGCATCTCGGTCTTCTCCGTCACCCGTGCCATGGGCACCTCCCGGCGGCTCGCGGAACTGCGGTTCCGCCAGCTTAAGGGGACTTCCATCGGCGCCTTCATCCTCTCGACGCGCATTGCGCAGGTGCAGCGGCTATTGAAAACGACAAACCTGCCGATAGCCGAAATCGCCGGGAATTGCGGCTTCGCGAACGCAAGCTACATGACCAGGTCCTTCAAGCGCATAACCGGCCTCACCCCCACCGAATGGCGCCACTCCACCAACATATCCTAACCCCACCATTCTCCACCTCCACCTACTTTCTCCACCTTCTTCTCCCCACCACTGTCCACCTCCACCGACTTTCTCCACCTTCTTCTCCTCGCGACTCACCCGCCCTCCGCTCACAAACGAAAAATCGAAAAAAGTTTGAGCAAGAAGCAAGAGGGGAATTTTTCGATTTATCGTCCGCAAAACACCTCCATCGCCTTCGCCGCGTCCTCGGTCATGGCGGGGGGCGCGGCCGCCGCCAGCACATGGAAAAACGTCACCTCTTCCGCCGCAAGCTTCTCCGCGACGGCGTTCTTGCCCGCCCTCGCCATATAGGAATAGTAGTTGATCTTGCGGACGCCGCAACCAATCGCCGTGCGGTAATCCTCGCTCGAAACGCCGCTCCCGCCGTGCATCACGAGCGGCACCGCCGTCAATTCGCGAATCCTGCGGATGCGGCCGAAGTCGAGCTTCGGCTTCACCTTGTAGATGCCGTGCGCCGTACCGAAGGACGCGGCGAGCGCGTCAATGCCCGTTTCGGCGACGAACCGCTTCGCCAGTTCCGGCTCGGTATAGACCGCAGCTCCGGCACCATCCGCGCCGCCCTCGCGCGTCGCGAGCGCACCGATCTCCGCCTCGACCTGCACCCCGCGCGCGTGAGCGTAGGCGACAATCTCCTTCGTGCCGGCGACATTCTCCTCGTAGGACTTGAGCGATGCGTCGTACATGACGCCCGTGAAGCCGAGATCGACGGCGTGCTTAACGTACGCAATCGTCTCGCCGTGATCAAGGAAAACGCAGACGGGGACTTTCGCCCGTTCCGCCGCCCAAAGCATCATCGGCCCAATCCGGTCGATGGGCGCGCCCTCGTTTTCGTGCAACTCCGCATGCGAGACGATGACCGGAGTCCCCAGCTTTTCCGCTGCGGCGATGACCGCCGTCACATTCTCAAAGGTCGGCGTATTGAACGCGCCGACGGCACACTCCCGCGCCTCGGCCCAGTCCAAGACCTCTTGCAGTTTCGCTTTCATCTTCTACACCAGCGGACGCACCGCATCATACAGTTTTTCGTAACGTTGATAGACCAAATCGTATTCCGAACGCCGCGCCGCGTTCGGCTCGTAAGTGCCGATCTCCCGCACCATCGTCTTCCGCGCCGCGGGCAGGTCGCGGAAGACGCCAGCCGCCACCCCCGCCATCATCGCGCACCCTACCGTGCCCGCGTCTTCCGTCTCCAGCGTGTCGAACGGAAGCCCGAGGACATCGGCCTTCATCTGCATCCAGAGCTTCGACTTCGCTCCGCCGCCGGTGGCGACCAGGCGGTTGAACGTCACCCCCGCCGCGGCAAGGCGTTCCATATTGAGCCGCATCTCGTAGGCCACCGCCTCCATGCACGCAAGATAGAGGTCGCGGTCGGTGGTCGCGAGGGAAAGCCCGACCACCGCGCCGCGCGAGCCGGAGTCCATGTACGGCGTCGCCGCCCCGGCGAAATGCGGCAGGACCAGCAGTCCCGTCGGCCCCGAGTAGTCGCCTGCCTGCAGTTCGGAGTGCTCCCGCCTGCAGATCGCATCCTTGCACCAGCGCAAAAGCTCGCCGCCCGTGTAGGAATAGGCATACGAGACATAGTTGCCGAAATAGGGAACGACACAGTAGTTGTCGTCCTGAAACCGCACGGATTCCGGAATCGCGGCAAAGACCGGCGTCACGCACTCGACCGTCCCCGCCCCTTCGGCGGCGACTCCGGGCGCGAAGACGCCAGCGCCGACGGCACAGGCGACTTGGTCGTGCCCGCCCGCGACGACCTTCATGCCGTCCGCCGTCACGCCGGCGACCGTTCCCGTCGGCACGGGCGTGGAGAACTTGTCCGCGTCAAGCCCCGCCGCCGAAAGGATCGCGTCGCTCCAGCGGAGCGCGCGGATGTCGAACGCCCCCGTCCGTGCTGCCAGCGAATAATCGATGACCCGATTGCCCGTCAGCAGATAAATGACGTAGTCCTCGATCAGCATCACCTGACGGGCGCGGGCATAGATCTCCGGCTCGCGGTCCTTCACCCACATCAGCTTCGGAAAGGAATAGGACTCGCTCGGCTTCACGCCCGCGATCTGCGCCGCACGGTCGGCGCCGAAGGTCTCGCAAAACGCGCGACACTCGTCCGCGCCCCGCGCATCCGTGCACAGGAGGATCGGACGCAGCGGTACCCCCTCCGCATCCGTGAGGACGAACGCCTCGCCGAAACTCGTGACTCCCAGCGCCTCGATCCGCCCGAAACGCGCCTTGGCGGCCTTCACGCAGGCGAGCACGCTTTCGCCGAGCAGCGCGGCATCGATCTCCTGGGCGTCGACGGCGCGGCGGACGGGATAATCCCGATATTCACGCCCGAGGTTCTCGCCCTCGGCCGTGAACACGGTCACCTTGCAGCCGGTCGTGCCGACGTCCAGCCCGGCGATCAGGGTCATTGGGCGACGGGATATTCGTTCCCGAGCAGATAAAGCGCCGGCTCGTCCTCTTCGATCGCGGGGAACCGTCCGACGGGATCGTGGAAGCGGTTGTCGACGCGGTCGTCATTGACCTTCGAGACCTCGCCCAAGAGCGTCCGGCCGCCCTCGGCCCAGAACTTGTGATACATGCCGCTCTGGATGGAGATCGACTCGCCGGGCCGGATGCGCACGACCGAACCGGCCTTCACCGAATAGCGGTGGCCGTCGATCGCGAGCGGCACGTCCGTCGTGGCGAAATCCTCCTTCGCGTCCGAATTATAGACCTGAACGAGCAGGTCGCCGCCGCCACGGTTGATGATATCCTCCATCTTGCTCCAATGGAAATGATAAGGCGTGATCTGTCCTTCCTCGACGATCAGCAGCTTCTCGGCGTAGGGCTTCACGTACTTTTCCTTGTCGTTGAAATTACCGTTGCGGAGCGTGAACATGAGGAGCCCCACCTTCTTATAGTCGCCCGAACCGAAATCCGTGATGTCCCAGCCGAGCATGTTGTCGCGGATCTCGTCGTAATCGTGACCCTTGGTCGCCCATTCCGCCGGGCTCCAATACGCAAACGGCGGCAACAGGAATTTCATGTCGTTTATGAACTTTACCGCCTCGCGCATGATGGCGTTTAATTCGGATCTCTTCATCGCTTTCCTCCTTGAATTGTTTTGCGCCGATTATAACAAAAGGACGCCACGCATACATCCCTTTTGTAAAACTTTGAACATCCCGTTTGTAAACCGGCAATCTCCGGGGACTCGTCAGAACCGCACCGCCGCGTCGATCCTTGCCGGAATTATCACCGGTAGCGCATGTTCGGAACCAGGAACCACCTCCAAGGTCGAATGCGGAAGCGTCTGCGCCAAGAACCGCGAGGCGTGCAACTTCACCACCGCATCCCGTTCCGAATGGAAGATTCGCACCGGCATCGCGGGAGGGGCCGCGGTCAATTCCGAGCGAATATCCACCTCGGACAGGAACTTCAGCCCCGCCTCCAGATTCTCCTCGGCATCGCGCGCATAGGGATTCGGCAATCTCGCATCCAAGCCCATCGGCCCATGGGTCAAACTGTAATCCAAACCTTTTTTGAAGGCGGCGAGCTTATGCGGGGTGAACCCAGGCCAGTCGGGCCCGTCCGCCATCATCCGCGGCGTTCCCGCCAACAGCACCATGCCCTTGATCTTCTCGGGATACCGAAGCGCGAGCTTAAGCGCGAAGGTTCCGCCCATCGACCACCCGACCAAGATGCGCTCCCCGCCCGTCGCGACCGCACGTTCCGTCTCGCCGGCAAGATGCTCGCGATACGAGAATATGCGCTCCCGCGGAAACCGGCAAAGCTCCCATGCGCGCTCGCTCGCCGCCCAACCGTTTAACACCAGCACCGAAGCCATCGGATAGCCCCCAGGTACTAACGCCTCCGTTCGGCGGCGCCCGGAATCCCCGCGAGCGACCGATATTTCGCCACCGTCCGCCGGGCGACCGGAAAGCCGGACTCCTTGAGCTGCGCCGCAAGGCGCTCGTCGGCCAGCGGCTGCGCCTTGTCCTCCGCCGCCACCAGCTCCCGAAGCCGCGCCAGCACTTCGTCGCGCACCACCTCTTCGCCCGCTCCCGTCTTGACGCCCTGAGTGAAGAAGCGGCGCAGCTCCACCGTGCCCTTGGGAGTCGCGGCATACTTGCCGTTCACCGTCCGCGACACCGTGGAAAGGCTCACCCCCGTCGCCTCCGCCACCTCCTGCATTGTGAGCGGCTTAAGCCCCTTGAGCCCCGCTTCGAAAAACGCGCCCTGGCGGTCGAAAATCTCCTGCGCAACGGCCACGACCGTATCGTGGCGCTTCTCCACGGCCTCCCGAAGCGCCTTGGCCGCGGCGATGCGCTCGCGGATATAGGCCTTCGTCTCCGGCGTCGCCGCAGGGTCCTCCAGCATCGCGAGATACTTCCGGGAAATGCGGATCTCGGGGAGCGAGCGGGCGTCCACCCGCGCCTCCCAGCCGTCGGCGCGGCGGACGGCGTGCACCTCCGGATTCACATACTCGACGCCATGCCCGCCGTGACGGTATCCGCGCCCCGGGCGCGGCTCCAGCGTGCGCAGGACCTTCAACGCCTCCGTGTCGGCGACCTCGCCGGTCGCGACCGCCGCAAGCTGCGGAATGAGCGCCTTGACCCGCGCGCGCAAATCGCGGTCGGCGATCTGATCGAGCTGCGCCAAGAGACATTCCTCCAGCGTGGTCGCCCCGCAACCGGGCGGATCGAATTCGCGGATCGCGGCCAACACCGCCCGCACCTTCGGTTCGCTCTCCCCCGTCACCATCGCGATGTCGGGGACAGACCCCACGAACCATCCTTTCGCGTCCAGTTCCCCGATGAGCAGCTCCGCGACCGGATAGTCCCGCTCGTCGATATCCGAACCGACGAGTTGCGCCAGCAGATGCTCCTCCAGCGTCTCCTCCCGCACCTGCCGGTCGAAGAACTGTTGCCGCCGCTCGATCGCTTCGGGGTCTGTCCCCGAAGTGCCGCGATTGAAGCCGTCGAGATACGCCGCGTCGCGCGTGTTGTCGTCTTCGGGATAATCCCGCTCCTCGACGGCCGCATCGCGCGCGGAGACCTGTTCGGAAATCGTGGTCTTCTCCAACGTCGGTTCGATGTCGTCGATGACGGGGTTCTTCGCCATCTCGCTCAGGAGTTCGCTCCGCAGCTCGGGGAGTGACAACGCGAGGATCTTCAGCCCCTGACGAAGCCGAGGAGCGAGCGTCTGAACCTGCGCCTGTCCCTGATGAAGTCCCGTTTTCATAAGCGAAAGGGCCGCGCTTCACGCGAAGCGGGGCCCTTTTCCATTGCGTCCGGTCGCAATAATCAGACCCCGCCGCGCCCGCGCAACGAACCATGCGCGAGGAAGCCGTCGTACTTCCTGACGAGGAGGTGGCTTTCCATGATGCGGAGCGTATCGAGCGCCACGCCCACGATAATGAGAAGCGAGGTGCCGCCGAAGAACGAGGCGATCGCCCACGGAATCGACATCCAGCCCATGAGCACCATCGGGATGAGCGCCACGATCAAGAGCCCCGTGCCGCCGATCAAGGTGATCTTGGTCATCATGTCGTCAAGAAACTCCGCCGTCGCCCGCCCGGGACGGATGCCGGGAATGTAGCTGCCGTCCTTCTTGAGGTTCTCGGAGATGTCGATCGCATTGAACTGCGTCGCCACCCAGAAGAACGCGAAGAACATGATGAGGACCGCGTACACCGCGAGGTGGAGAACCGTGGGGTTCGAGAGATCCTGCGCGAAGCGGTTGAGCTTGCCGGAGAAGCCGAGCGAGGTGGGATCGGTGAACTTCATCATCACCGCGGCGACGATCTGGATGATCGGCTGGGCGAAGATGATGGGCATTACGCCCGTGTAGTTCACCCTGAGCGGCATGAACGTCTGCTGCATCCCGTAGGTGCTGCCGCCCGTCACGCTGCGGCGCGTGGAGTGGATGGCGACCTTCCGGACGCCCTGCGTGAGCATCACCGTGCCCATCACGACGAGGAGGAAGAAGATTACGATGATCGGCAGCTCCGCGATCGGCGCCGACGCCTGCACGCCCGCGAGACCGAAGTAACGCTCCCACGCCTGGATGAGCGCCTGCGGAAGCCGCGAGGTGATGTTGATCATGATGATGAGCGAAGCGCCGTTGCCGATGCCGAAGGTGGTGATCTGATCGGCCACCCACATGACGAACAATGCCGCGGAGGTCATGCCGATAACGGTCATCAGCTGGAAGCCGAGCCCCGGATTGACCACGATCTCGACGCCGGCGAACGCCTGCCCGAGCATTCCCGGGTGGGAGAGCGCGGTCGCGATGCCCCACGACTGGAAGACGCAGAGGACGATGGTGAGATAGCGCGTGATCTGCGCCAGCTGCTGCCGGCCCGACTCCCCTTCCTTCTTCAGCTTCTCCAGCGAAGGAATCACCGAGCCGAGGAGCTGGATGACGATCTGCGCGGAGATGTAGGGCCAGATCGAGAGGAAGCCGATGGCGCACTGCCCGAGCGCACCACCCGTGAAGACCTCGAACCAGTCGAGCATGCCGCCCGCCGTCGAAGAGGCCTTGAAGTCGGCGATGACGCGCTGCAACGCCTGCCAATCGACGCCGGGCGTGGGAATCTGCGAAACGAGACGGCACACGAACACGAGCCCGAGCGTAATCAGGATTTTCTTCCGGAGCTCCGGAATGCGGAATGCGTTTGAAAAGCCCTTCATCATCGACATGGTTTTCTTCTCCTTCTTCTTGGAAAAAACTTTTGGGTATTATACCAAATTTCAGCCGTCCCTTTCAAGGTCACGGCGCAAGGCCTTTTTCTTCAGCGTCTCCCGCTTGTCATGAAGCGCCTTGCCGCGGCAGACGCCGAGCTCCACCTTGATGCGCCCGCGCTTCAGAAAAACCTTGAGCGGAACAAGCGTAAGCCCCTTCGCCTCGGTCTTGAGCTTCAGGTCGATGACCTCCTTCGCATGAACCAGAAGCTTGCGATTGCGCTTGGGGTCGTGGTTGAAGCGGTTGCCGAACTCGTACGCCGAGATGTCGGCGCCGACGAGCCAGAGTTCTCCGCCGAGTACGGCGGCGTAACTCCCCGCGAGCGACACCCCGCCGCGGCGGATCGACTTCACCTCGGTGCCGGAAAGTTCAATACCGCACTCGAGCTGGTCGAGTACGGTATAGTCGTGCCGGGCCTTGCGGTTCTCGGCGAAGACGGGATTGAACTTGCGCTCAGTCACCGAAGAGCGAATTGACATTCACGTGCTTCTGATTCCATTTCGTCTTGGCTTCCTCGGCCTTGGCGATGGCATCGAAGTCGATTTCCGCGATGAGCTTGCCCTCGGCGACCTCGGCGAGCGCGATATCGCACTTATCGACGTCGAGGCCCGTGCGGCTCTTCCGGCGGTCTTCGTTGGTGAGGAGCTTGGTGGGGTTCACGAGGGGCTTGGCGCCGTTGATGAGCTCGCGCTCGCGCCGGGAAATGAGGTTGATCAACACCGGGGTCGAGGGAATCTTCTCGTGGGCGCGCTTCAAAAGTTCGTTATTCATCTTTTTCTCCGTTGAAGGAATAGTATATCATCTTTTACCTCGTCTGCGCAAGTGTCAGAAGAAGAGGTCGCGTTCGCCGCGGCAAGTGGCCTCGTACTGCTTCATCACCGTGGGGTAGAACTTCGGGAGCCACTCCCGGATGCCCGCGAGTTCCCTTTCGATGAGCTCCCCGCCGAGTTTGCGCGTCTCGTCGCTCGCGAAATCGTCCAGCCACTCGCGGAAGGTGAGCACCGCGTTGATCTTGCAGAACTTCCCCTCGCGCCCCGTCTTGAGCGCGTCCATGATGCACCCTCCCGTCCGTCCGCAACGGTAGCCCGCCGTGCAGAACGAGGTGATGGTGCCGCGGGAAGCGAGGTAACGGACCATCTCGTCCAGCGAGCGGTTGTCGCCGAGCATGAACTGCTGGCGATCCTTCTCCTGATGCGCCTCGTTCGCGAAATCGCTGTAGCCCTTGATGGCGATATTGGACGAACAATCGAGCTGGGTCATGCCGCCGCCCAAGAGCCGGTTGCGGCTTTCGGGGTTCTCGCGCGCGGTGATGATGATGCCCGTGTAAGGCACCGAAAGCCGCGCGATCGTCACGATCTTCTCGAAGGTCGCGTCGTCGATGAGATAGGGGCTTTCCTCGGGGACCTTCGTGCCGCTCGCGGGTTCCAAGCGCGGGAAGGAAAGCGTATGCGGACCGATGTTGAACCAGCGTTCGAGGTCGCGCGCGTGCATCACCGTCGCCAAGAGCTCGAAGCGCCAGTCGCAAAGCCCGTAGAGGACCCCAAGCCCCACGTCATCTACCCCCGCCTCCATACAGCGGTGGAAGCAGGTGACGCGCCAGTCGTAGTTGCCCTTCGGACTCCACGCCGGATGCATCTCCTCGTAGAGCTTGCGGTTGTACGTCTCCTGAAAGACCTGGAAGGTGCCGATGCCGACCGAGCGGAGGACCTTCAAGTCCGCGACCGGCAGCGGCGCGGCATTCACGTTGACGCGGCGAATCCCCACCTTGCAGCCCGAACGCGGTGCGGGGACGAGATGCCCGTAGCAGGTCTCGATCGTCTCGGCGATGTACTCGGTGGAAGTCGTGGGATGCTCGCCGTAAACCGCGATGAGGCGCTTGTGCCCGATGCGGCCGGCGAGGACATCGAGCTCCTCCTTCAACTCGGCCATCGTGAGGACGCGGCGCTTTTGCAGTTCGTTCCCCTCGCGAAAGCCGCAATACCGGCAGCCGTTGACGCAGAGGTTCGAGATGTAGAGCGGCGCGAAGACGACGATGCGGTTGTCGTAAACCGCCTGCTTGATCCGAAGCGCCGCCGCGCGCATCTCGGCGAAGAGACCCGGGTCCTTCGCGGCGGACATCAGCACCGCCGTCTCCTCGGGCTTCAGCGTCTCGCGCGTCGTCTCGCTCTTCGCGATGATCTCGCGGACACGCACGGGATCCGCCGGTTGCTCCGCGATTTCCGCGAGGCAGCGGGCGATCTCCCGCTCGTCAATGAAATGCCTGCCGCCCGGGAGGTATCGGTCAATTTCCGACTGGACGATGATGCGCTTGCGAAAGTCGTCTGCGTCCTTGAATCTGCGAATGCCGCTTAGATCTGCCATCTGCGTTTACTTACTTCATCCTGCCAGTGTAGGCACTGGAATCGCTGCGCTTGAAATCGGTCTTGAAGAACTTCTCCTGAGCCCCGCCCATCGGCTCCACGAGCTTCCAGCTCCAGCCGACCGTCTGGCAGACCCAGAGCTTCAGCTGCTTCGTCTTCCAGTTGACCTCGCAATTGGTGCCCCACGCGCCGCCGTGGCCGAACCAGCCGGTCTTCTCGTTGCACCATAGCCCAAGCGAATACTCCCCCAAGGGGTGTGACCCGTCGGCAGCCCGCGGACGCGTGGAGGCGGCGAGGAGGTTCTTGACCGTATCCTCCTTGAGGACCCGAACACCGTTCTCACCGACGCCGAGATTCATCAGCATCTTGTAGAACTTGAGCTGATCGTTCGCGGTCGTCCAGATGCCCGCACCCGCCGACGGGTGAACATGCGCATCGTTGAACGGCATCTGCGCCCAGCCCTCCGCCTCGTGCTTCACGCAAGGCGCGTTGGTCTCGCAGGCATAGATGTTAATGCGGTTTTTAATCTGCTCGTCGGTCGGCCAGAAGGTGGTGTCCTTCATCTCCAGCGGATCGAAGACGTACTTCTGAAGGTAATCCTCCCACTTCATCCCCGAAACGACCTCGACGATCGCCGCGCCAACGTCGATGCCGGTGTTAGAATAGCGCATCTGGGTGCCGGGCTTGAAATTGAGCACCTGCTTGGAGGCCTCGGCCGCGACGATCCTGAGCGGCATCCCGCCCGTCCAGCCGCCGCCGGGGATCTTCTCGTCCTTGCCCGCGAGTTCGAAATCGAAGCCCGCCGTGTGGTTCATCACCATCCTGACGGTGATCGGCACGTCGGAGCGCTTGACGACCCACGTCCAGTTCATGTCGTCCTCGGCGCGGTACATCGTGTTCTGGAACTCGGGCAGATACTTGGAGACGGGATCGTCCAGCGAGATTTTCCCTTCTTCGACCAGCTTCGCGATCGTCACCCCGCAGAAGCCCTTCGTCTGCGAGCACTGCTGAAAGGCCTGGTCCATCGCGATCGGACGCTTCTTCTCGACATCGGCATAGCCGACGCAGGCCGTCTCCTGGACGCCGTCATTGTAGAGAACGCTGATAAACCCAGGATAAAGCCCCTGCTCGACGACGGGCCCCATCGCGTCTTTCATATAAGTAGTGTCCGAATCGCGCACCGACGGAGTTGTAGCACAACCGGCAAACGCTAGCACGAACGCGGTCATGCCCATGGTCTTCTTAATCGACGAGTTCATCTGCGAGTCCTTCCTTTCTTGCCTTAGTGTCGTAATCTCTTAGGTTAACACTGGAGCCGAGGGTCGGATTCGAACCGACGCGTCCCGAGGGATCCTGATTACAAATCAGGCGCAGTCAACCACTGTGCCACCCCGGCCCTATTAGGGATGTATTATACCACATTTTTCACCATCGGTGACTCAGTCCTCGGCAACCGTCTCCAGGGCTCTCATGTTCGGAAGCGCCACCTCCTCGCGGATCCTGAGCGTGCGCGTTCCGAAGATGTACTCCGCGGCAAACGGCTCGACCTCGACCGAATCCCGCACCGACGAGGTGGAATAACCGCGCGGCGTGGTCGCGTCCAGCGCCGAACGCCCCGCCTGCGCCCGCATCGAACGTGTCCGGTCCAGCGATTCGGCGATATAACGCACGAGTCCGAAAAGCGCCGCCAGCACCAATGCCACCGCCAAAAGGCCGCACGCAAGCTCCATCAGCGCCTGCCCGGCGCGGCTATGCCGCCGTTCAGTGACCATGCGCAGTGCCTCCTCCTCGTCCGCCGCCGCCACCGCCGCCGCGCACCGGTCGGTTGCAGTCGCCGGCATGGAACTTAAGCCAGTTGATCCCCTTAAGCCGGAAAAGCTCGTTTTCCCACCGCAGCAGCTGCTGGCAGTAAAAGCAGTTGCGCATGTCCGGTCCGCCGTCCACATAGTGGTAGAGATGGCGTCGGACATGATTCGCCCAGGCGTAATCTGCCGAACCCAGTCCCCCGCCGCCCACCGCATCAAGCGGCACGAGACGCACCGCGTCAAAGACGGGCAACGCCAGCCGCGCGCGCGCCGTCACCACCTCCGCGCCGCCGTCGCGCGTCCTGAGGCACCCGAAGGGCTTGGCCGCCGCCGACCAGGAAAAGCCGTCCGCCGCACAGCGGGTGACGACGGCCGCCCCGCGGACATCGTACTCCTCCTTCGCTTCCGCGACGACCGGAAACGGGAAATGATCTTCTTCCGCCTTGGGGCTGATCTCCACCCAATGCCGCCAGATTTCCTCGTCGAAGAGAAACCAGACCTGCTCCTCGTCACCCAGCAGATCCTCGACGAAGAGCGGCGGCGGCTCCGGACGCCGCCCCAGGAACTCCTCCGCGAGCTCGAAGATCTCCGCGCGCGAGATGAGATTCGTGAGCGCCCCCTTCCAGGGCTTGAGATGCAGCGGAAAGAACTCCGAACCGTTGAAGCCGTCGCGCTTCGCCTTCGGGAGCGGCGGCCACGAACGATAGTCGCGATAGCTCTCAAGGAGCCCCTTCGCGTGCGAATTGAACCAGCACCAGGTTTCGCCCGCGACGGCGTAGTAGAAGTTGTGATCGAGCAGGACATGCCCGCCGAGGGCGCCGAAATACTCGGTGTTGTCCGGCCCCGCCGCGAGACCGTCCGCGGCGCTTTCCTCAAGGGCCGCGGCATATTCCTCCCAGGCGCCAGGGTAGGGCTCGGGATAAGGTTCGCCGTCCGCATCCAACTGGTGCGCGTAAAGCGTGCGCACGGTCTCGGCGTGTTCGCGAACGCAGGCGGTGAAGTCGGGGTTCTCGGAAAGCCCGTTGAGCTTCGCCGCTTCGCTCGCAGCCCGAATCGCCCGAACGGGCCCGAGGAGCGCCTCCCGCCGCGCGCGCAACACCAGCTCCTCGCATCTCGCCGCGTCGCCCGCCGCCGCGGCGACGATATGCTCAAGGTTAAGCCATCCCATCGCGTTCAGCGCTTCGCCCTGGGCGCGCGCGGCCGCAAGCGCGGCGGCGTCGCCGGCGTTTTCGACGCGGTTACGGGAGCGGACGGCGAGGAAGATCCGCGCGTTCATCACCACCAGGAGCGTAAGCGCGACAAGAGCCGTCAGCAGATAAAGCGCAACCTGTCCGCGGCGCATCTGCAAGAACAAATTCGCAGTCAACGCATTCACTGGTGTTTCGGGGAATCCGCTTCGGCCGCGAGCGCGTCGTCCAGCATCCTGGAATTGATCGTCTTCGTCGTGACGATGCCCATCTCCTTCAGCCGTTCCAACTGGCGGATGACATTGGCGTTGCCGTCGCAAAGCTGGCCGTTCGCCTTGTTATAGGCGTCCGCAAGCCCTTGTACGCGCTTGCCGAGGTCGGCAAACGTATCGGAGAAGCCGACGAACTTCTCGTACATCTTCGCCGCGGCGACGGAAATCCTTTCCGCGTTCTCGTTCTGCGCTTCGCGCGACCGGAGGAGCGCCACGATCTGGAGGCAGAGGAGCAAGGTCGTCGGATTGACGATGATGACATGCCGCCTAAACGCATCCGTCGCGAGCTTCCGGTCGTGCTCCATCGCCAAGAGGTAGCTTCCCTCGTTCGGGATGAACATCAGGATATAACCCTGCGAGCCGCGCACCTTCTTGACGTAATCCTTGTCGGCGAGTTCGTCCATGTGCTTGCGGACTGACGCGACATGCTCCTTGACCGCCCGGTCCTTCGCCGCCTCGTCCTGCGCAGCCACGTAATCGAGGTACGCCGTCACCGACGCCTTGGAGTCGATCAACAGCTTCTCCCTGTTCGGAAGCGGAATCTCCACATCCGGAATCAGCCGGTTGCCCGCGGCATCCGCTTCCTGCGCCTGCGGAATGAAGTCAATCCCCTCCTTGAGCCCTGCCGCCGCGAGGATGTTCGCGAGGACCATTTCGCCCCAGTCGCCCTGCGTCTTCGACTCCGACTTGAGGGCCTTGGCGAGATTCTCGGCATCGGTCCCGATCTGCATGGCGCGCCGGCCGAGATCGGAGATCGCCTGCTCGAAGCTCGCCTTGTTCGCCACCTGTTGCTGGCGGTTCGCCTCGAACGCCTGACGGAACTTGTCGAGCTCCTCCTGAAACGGGCGGACGATCTCGCCGATCTGCTTGCGATTAAGGTCGGAAAGCCCCTCCGTCGAGGCCTTGAGCTTGCGTTCGGCCAGATTGGCGAACTGCTCACGCAAGGTCCGCGTCATCTCCGCGAACACGCGCTCCTTCTCGGCGAACAGCCGTTCCTTCGCCTTCGCTACGAAAAGCATCGTCACGGCGAACGTAATCGCCGCCGACGCCAGCACCATCAATAGTATCGTTCCAGCCATATGTCACCTCCTCACCTTCACCGGCATCCGCATGCCCGCCATCCGGCATTACCGCCAGATCGAGATCGCCCGAATGGCGTCGGCGAAACGCTTCTTCGCCGCATCGGCAGTGCGCTCCGTGCCCATCACGATGCGCATCGCCGCCGATTCGAACTGCGCGTAAAACGCATCGGATATGCGTTCGACCACCAGCACTTCCGGAATCTCGCCCGCCGCCTTCGCATGCGCGATCAGCAGCTTCAGGACATCGCGCGTTCCGGTGGTGAACGAGCAGATGTTGCTGCTCATGTCCGCCCCCGTGCGCACCATCCCCACCACGAAGTCGAACACCGCCACCAGGAACGCCTTGTTCTCGAACATCACCTCCACGACCGTCTGGCAGACGCGCTCGAGCTTGACCACCGCCTTCTCGCGCGAAGAGACGATCTTCGAGCACCGCCGCTCGATGTCGCCGGTCACCGTCAGGATCGCCGCGTCGAGGATTTCGCGCTTCGAGCAGAAATAGCGGTAGAGGACCGTACGCGAAACCCCCGCCGCCGACGCGATCATGATGAGCGAGACGTTCTCGTACCCCACCTGCGAAAAAAGCCGCAGCGCCTTCTCGGCGATCTCCCGCCGCCGCTCGGCATGATCAACCTTCCTGGCCATTTTCAGTCCTCCTCTCGATAACGGGTCCGCACCGGCTTCTCGCTGCTCATTCGTGCTTTCGCGGCAGGACGAGCGCGGTCAAAAGCGAAAAGACCAGCGGGAAGAAAACGACATTCGCAGCGAGCACCCGCAGCAGCTCGCGCGGTTCCACGCATTCGTCGGCGGCGAGCGCCGCCAGCGGCCGGAGCGAACTGAACGGGTGGGTGATCCGCGCCGCGGCCCGCGTAATCACCAGCCCCACCCGATCGACCGCATCCTCCTCCAGCTGATCGGGATACTGTTCGACCACGCTCGGCGTCATCTCCCCGAGCAGCAGCACCACCAGCGCCACGAAGAGCGCCACCGGCCGTCCCAATCCCGCCCCCAGGAAAACCCCGAAGGCGACGAGCAGCATAATGAGCGCCGCCAGCTCCAGCACCGCCCGGACGAGATTCGGCCGGAAACCGTCGGCATGGACGAGGAGTTCGACATCCCGGCGCGGACGGAGCATCAGCGGATTCTTGCCGCAATTCGCAAAGGCAAGCTCCCCTGCCGCCCCCGCCGCCTCCCCGGCGACTTGCGCGAGCGGTATCTCCGTCACCGTCTGCGTGATGTTGCTCGCCAGCCCCCTCCACGCCTCGAAGCGGAGTTCCCCCCGGACGTCATCGCGGAGATCGTAATTGTTGGTGAAGCGCAACCGCACTTCGCGCGGACGTTCGGCAAGCGCGGCCGGCAAGCGGAAGTGCCAGACCGCCGTCTCGTTGGTATCCACCGTCTGGTAACGGTCGCAGGCGCGCTGCACGAGAAGGCGGAGGATCGTCTCCTTCGGCGCGCGTTTCGCCGCCTCCGGCGTCTCGGGATCGGCCATGTAATGCGGATAGAGGAGTTCTGCCTCGGCCCGCGGACTCATGAGGACCGGCCGATAGAGATGCCGGCACCGGCGGGAGCCGTCCGCCCGCATGAGCTCCACGGCCGCAGCCAGCGCGAGAATCAGCAAACCCATCAGCGAGAGCGCGCAGATCTTGCCGAGCGCAATCGTGAAATACCTGACCGGACGCACCATCGTCAGCTGCAGGCGCCTGGCTTCCCGCTCCTTGGCGAGCGGTCCCGTGGCCGTAGCCGTCAACGCCACCGCGAGGAGCGCGGCGACACCGCCGAGGGAATAGTGGATGACGAGCGTCCGCGCGCCCTCGGCCGTACCGTCCCCCCGGAAGACGAAGGGAGCGAGCAACATCCACCCGACGGCGGCGATCACCAGCAGCGCAAGGGCCTTCGAGCGGACAAACGCCTTGAGCTCAAGCGAGAAAATCCGCCAAAACGAATTCATCCGCCTCTCCGACTTTCGCAAGGAAGAAATCCTCCAAGCTCGACCCCAGTTCCGCCACCCGGCCCTCCGCCGCCTTCTCGCCATGGTTGAGAATCGCCACGCGGTCGCAAATATCCTCCGCATCCGCGAGGAGATGCGAAGTGGTAAGCACCGTCATCCCGCCCTTCGCCAACGCCTTCACCAGGGTCTTCACCTCCTTGGTCGAAACCGGATCAAGCCCCGAGGTGGGCTCGTCCAGGACGAGAAGCTCGGGTTTGCCGATAAGCGCCGAAGCGAGCGCCACCCGCCGCGCCATCCCCTTGGAAAAGCCGCCCACCGGGCGATTCGCCACCTCCTCCAGCTTCACCATCTTAAGGAGCTCCGCCGCCCGCGACGAGGCCGTCTTGCGGTCGAGATTCGAAAGCCCGGCATAGTACATCAGCGTTTCCCGCGCCGTAAGGAACGGATGCAGATAGCTGAGTTCGGGGAGATAGCCGAGCTTCTGCCGCGACTTCACCGCACGCGGAGAAAGCCCGAAGAGCCGCACCGTCCCCGCCTCCGGCTTGAGCAGCCCGAGAATCATCTTGATGGTCGTCGATTTGCCGCTGCCGTTCGGCCCCAAAAGCCCGAAGACCTCGCCGCGCGACACCGTAAGATCAAGCCCGGAAACGGCCTTCACCGTCGGCCGCAGCCAGAAATCGCGAAAGGTCTTGGCAACTCCCTTAAGTTCGATAATCGCATCCGCCATTGCTCCAACTCCAACTTTTCACTCCAACTCACAACTTCCTCTCCGCCACCATCGTCCCGGCGAGCAGCGCCGCGCCAATCGCCGGCATCAGCGCCAAAAGCGTCCACAGCACCCGAACCGGCGAAAGCGACCGTTCGTAGGCAACGGCATCCGAGAGACAGTAGTTCCCCAGGAACGGCAGAAACGCCGCGAAGACGAGCGCCGTGAGCGAAAGCGCGGCATTCATCCGCAAGCCGGCCGCCGCCGCCGAAGCGACCGCCAGGAAGAAAAAGGCAGGCATCGCGGCCACAACGAAAACCGGCGTCATCTTCGCGGCCAACGCGAAGTCGAAGCGATAGAGAACCCCCGCCACCCCCAGCGCCAACGCCAACGCATTCGCCGTCAGCACATAGCGGAAGCGGCCGAAGCGATTGAGCGCCGCCGCCGCAAAGACCGGCAGGACGATCGCCGCCAGCGCCACCGCGAGCGATGGCCCCCAGAGCCGTTCGAGCATCGCGGCCGAATTGCCCACCGCCCCGCCGATCGCCGCCCCGTTCACCATCGTAAGCCCCACGCCCGTCGCCGCCAGCGCGAAGGCCAGCACCGCCAGCGCAGCCCCGGCGGTCTTCGCGAAGAAAAACGAAGTCCGCGAGACGGAATGCGCCAACGCCACCAGCGCCGTTCCCGACTCCACCTCGCGCCGCCAGGTCTTGGCCGTACCGAAGACGGCGATCACCAGCGAGCCCACGAGAACCGAGGAAATGACCGCGTCGCGCGCCATCCGGGTCGGTTCACCGAACTGATGGTAATGCATGGCCGGCGCCAGCACTTCCAACGCCAGCGCCGCAAGCGTGACCAAAAGGACGAACGGCTCGGAGAAGATCTCCAGCGCCGTTGCCCGGGCAATGGCCGAAAACCGCCTCACAGGGCGCACCCGCCGCAGAAGAACGGCAGCTGCCAGTCGTTATAGAGACACCAGCCGAGATAACCCATCACCGCGCACGCCGCCACCTGCAGGATCAGTCCCATCACGGCGACGCCGTTGGGAACATCGGCAACCCGACCGCCCTGCCCCGCATGCGGCGGCGGCACCGGCGCCGAAGCAGCCGGCTTCTCCTCCGCCTCCATCTCGGGAATGTCGGCGACTTCGCCTTCCGCAGGCGGTTCGGCACTTTCATTCGCGGGCTTCTTGGCAATGGGCTTGGCCGAGGGCTTCGCCACCTTGCCGGGACGGGCGATCTTGAGCGTCTTGCGCTGGGTGACCGTCGTCGCCGGGGCATTGGCCGGCGGAGTCTCCGCCGGCGCTTCCGCGGCCGGCTTCTCGGCCTCCGCCGGGGCGACCGGAGCTGCCGCGGGCCCGGCCGATTGCGGTTGCGGAGCGGGAGCGACAGTCGGCGAAGGCGCGCCGCCCACTACCGGGCGCTTGATGCGAATCGTCTTGGACTGCGTCGGCGTGGGACTCGGCTTCTGCACTGCGGGAGCGCCACCCGAGAGGGTGATGCGCGCCGTGCGCGTCTTCGCCGCCGCCGCCAATGCCGCCGCGTCCAACTTGCCCGCGCCCGCCGCCAACGCGGAATCGGAAATGGGAGAAGTGATGCCCTTGAGATCCTGAGTGACGCGCTTGAGGGCGTCCATGGGACTGTCGTTCGCCAGCGCCACTTCGGGAATGCGGGTAGTCACTTCGCGAAGTTGCGGAGCGGCCTTGAATTCCGCCACGCTCGGCTCGGGCATCACGATCTGCTGCGTCCGCTCGACCGTAACCTGCCGCAGAACCGGCTTTAACTTCAGGGTGGCGGGCTTCTCCGCCGCTGGCGAACCCAGCGGATGCGCCACTGGCGGCGGCGCAACGGGCTCGGAAGCAGGAGCAGAAGCCGCTGCCGCAGCGGGAGCGGGTGCGGCCTTCACCGTTGGCGCGCGCGGACGCGGCGGCGTGATTGGCGTTATCGGCGAGAGCGGACTTTCAGCCATGCTTAACCCCCTTTTCTCAAAAAACTTAAACGGCCATCACCTCGGACTCTTTGGCCTTGAGTTCGGCGTCGATCTTGGCGATGCCGGCGTCGGTCGCCTTCTGGATCTTGTCGAGCGCGGCCTTGAGCTCGTCTTCGGAGATCTTCTTGTCCTTCTCCAGCTTCTTGGCCGCTTCGTTCGCGTCGCGACGCACGTTGCGCATCGCCACCTTCTGGGCTTCGGCCTGGGTCTTGGCGACCTTCACGATCTCCTTGCGCCGCTCTTCGTTAAGTTCGGGCACGGTGATGCGCAGCACCTTGCCGTCGGTCTGGGGAGTGACCCCGATGTTGGCGGCAAGGATCGCCTTGTTCATCGCCTCGATGACCGTAGGGTCGAAGGGCGTGATCTTGAGCTGCCGCGGCTCGGGCGTGGAGATCGTGCCGAGATTCTTGATCGGCATCTGCGAGCCGTAGTATTCGACCTTGATCTGATCGACCATCGCCGGCGAGGCCTTGCCCGTGCGGAGCCCCGCGAACTGCGACTTCAGGGCGTCGAAGCTCTTGTTGATTTTCTGATTCGCGTCGTTAATTACTTCTGCAACGGTTTCCATGTTCTTCCTTTCGTGAAAAAATCCAAGCGTTCCCGAGTTTCAGCTCACAATCGTGCCGATCGTCCGGCCCTTGACCACGCCTTCCAGCGCGCGCGGGTCGAAGAAATCGAAAACGATGATCGGGATGTTGTTGTCCATGCACAGGGCGAAGGCGGCGGAGTCCATCACCTTGAGCCGCTTCTCCAGCGCGGTTTCGTACTTGAGCGACCCGTACTTCTTCGCCTTCGGATCCTTCTTGGGATCGGCCGTGTAGATGCCATCGACCTTCGTGGCCTTGAGCAGCGCGTCCGCGCCGATTTCGCTCGCCTTCAGCGCCGCCGCCGAATCGGTGGAGAAATAGGGGTTTCCCGTGCCGCCGCCGAAAATGACGACGCGCCCCTTCTCCAGATGGCGCAGCGCCCGGCGCTGAATGAAGGGCTCGGCGAGTTTCGGCATTTCGATTGCCGTCATGACGCGCGTAGGAACTCCGATCGACTCGAGCGCGTTCATCATCGCGAGCGCATTGATGATCGTCGCGAGCATGCCCATCGAATCGCCCGTCACGCGGTTGACGCCCTTCCCCGCGCCCGTAAGCCCGCGGAAGATATTGCCGCCGCCGAGGACGATGCCCACTTCCACGCCCAGCGCGTGGATTTTCTTGATCCGCTCCGCCATGAAGGCGAGATTCTTCGGGTCAATGCATTCGCCCGTCTCGCGGTTAGCGAGAACTTCGCCGGAGAGCTTCAGGAGGATCCGGCGGTACTTCACCTGAGGAAGATGTTTTTTCACGATTGGAATTATACTATATTTCCGATCGGATTGCAAAGCGGGGACGCAATCGGGGACGCAATCGGTTAGTTTTGCTCGTTCCTCGCAAAACGAACCGGTTGCAATCAACATAATTGCACTTTTCAATCACCGCCGAATATGCCGTCATTTCCGTATGCAGATTCGGGAAATTCTCATTCTCGCCGACCACGAGCAACCCAACCGCTTCCGCGGCATCGGACAAATGGCACGATCTTCAATCTTCAACGGCCGCCCTGGAACCACCGGCACGCCGCCAATACCGCATGCTTTTCCCAAGACCGCGCCCTTCCAGATAATTGTAGAGCGCCAGTTCCAGCACCTTGCCGATCCGTCCCCAGTCAGGCGCACCCGCCTCGCGATAGGCGAGCTCGTTGCGGCAGAAGACGCGCCTTTGCCGCGGACGAACGACTTCGATGCCGAAACGCCCGGGCTCGGCCGCAATCGGCGAATGGACGGTGAGCGCGAAGCGATGCCAGAAGGCGCTCGTCAACAATCCCTCGCGGAAGAGCCCCCGCACGAAGTCGAGCGCGCCAAACGCCTCCGCCTCCGTCTCGGTGGGGAAACCATACATCAGATAGCCGTGCACCAGGATGCCCGCACTGCGAAAACGCGCCAGCACCCGCTTTGCAGAAGCAAGCGTAATGCCCTTGTTCATCAGCTTCAGGAGCCGGTCGTTCGCGCACTCGAGCCCGCCCGTGACCGCCACACACCCCGCCTTGGCCATCAACTTGACGAGCTGCGGCGTGAAGCCCAGGTCAAAGCGGACATTGCCCCACCAGATGCATTTGAGCCGGCGGCGCAGGATTTCGCGCGCCACCCCCTCCACGAGTTTCGGCGGCATCGCCTCATCGACGAAGTGAAAAGCCGAAGAACCCGAAGTAGCGGAGAAGCCATCCATCGCATCCACGATTTCATTCGGGTCCGGCACTTCGCAGGCGGCGATATAGGGAAGCTTCACATCGCAGAACGCGCAGCGGTGCCAATAGCATCCGCGCGACATCACGAGCTTCACCCAGCGCCCGACGCTCCAAAGCCGATGCATGGGATTCGCCGTCTCCACCACATCGAAGTATTCGCCCAAATCAATGCCGTCGTAGTCGGGACGCACAAACGCGGGGACTGGCCGGGCAAGCCGCTTGCCGCAGAGCCGGAGCAGCGATTCGTAGCCCTCGTCGAACTGAAACTCGTCGAAATAGCGGTAAGGCCTTTTATCCGTCATTTCCCGCAGTTCGGTCGAGACGAAACCGCCGCCGAGGACCAGCCGAATGCCGGGATGCCGGCGTTTCACATAGCGTGCGATCTTGAAGGCGGCGACGAGCGTCCCCGGAAACGGACAGGTGACGCCGATCACCGTCGGGCGCGTCTCCTCGATCGCCGCCTCCAAATGCCGCTCAAGCGGACGGTCGATGACTCCGCGGCGCTTCACCAGCCGCTCGATTACGCCGAAATCCGCAGCCGAGGCGCTGATGCGCTCGGCGTAGCGAGAGAAACCGAACGACGGATCGATTTCGTCGCGAATGGCCAGCGCAAGCTCGTCGATCACGGCACTCGCCGCCAGCTTCGCCTCGGCGGGCGCAGGCCCCGAAAGGAGCTCCAGCAGCTCTTCGGTCGTCTCATCGCCATGGGCGAGGAGAATGTCGCGCACGACCTTGATGGAGAGATCGCGCTGCTCCACCGCACAGCCGTTCTCCCGCAAGAATCCCGTCAGGTGCATCGTCGCCGGATACGGCGTATTCGTCTGCACGAGCGGCGGCGTCAGAAGCAGGAGCCGCGTCTTCACGATTCAACGCCAGATCGTTCGCACGCCAGCGCGAACGGATAAAACTTACCTGCCAGAACCGGCGAACCACTCTCCAGGATCGTCTGGATCTTCTGCCGCGCGCGCCGATTGCAGGCGATGATCAGCATAAAGCCGCCGCCGCCAGCACCGCACAGCGTCACGGCGTCGATCAGCGGGGCGATGCGCGCGATAATCGATTCGACCATCGGATTGGTGCTGCCGGGATCAAGCGCCTTCTTGTTGACCCAATAGGCATTGAGCGCAGCCGTAAACTGGTGCCAATCGCCCCTGCCGAGCGCCTTAAAGGACCTCTCCGCATCGGACTTGAGACGGCGGACGATCTCGTGCGCGATGTCGCAGGGATTCTTGCGGTAATAGCCAACGACCCCGTTAAGGACATTCCGGGCCATGCGCTTCTGTCCGGTGAAATAGAGGAGCCCGTGCTCCGAAAGATATTTTTCGAAGCGCCTCTCCGCCACGGGATCGAGGCGCTGCCACGCAATCTTCTGAGGTTCCCCGGGACGAGAGCGCAGCATCTTCACGCCGGGGACGAGCGCGCCCATCTGATCCTCCCAGCCGCCGCCCGTGCGCATCTCCTGCTCAAGCCGCAGCGTCAGCTCGGAGATCTCGCCGACCGAATTGCCGCCGCCGCGAATCTTCCCAAGCGCCTCGATGACCGCCGAACCGAGAATGGACGACGTGCCCAGACCGCTTCCCTTCGGGACATCTGCCGAAATCTGAATCGCAAGGCCTCCGTCTTCGAAGCGGTAGCCCGTCACCACCAGCGCCGACTTCACCAGCGCCTGCCAGTCGTGCGGATCGGAATGGTCGCGAATCTCCTGCATCGTGCGCAGAACGCCGCGACGGCCGAGGTCAACGGAGGATATCCGCACCTCGGCGGCGCGAATGCGCTTCACCCGCACCTTGACCGGATGCTTCCCGCCGAGCGTAACCGCCGCATTGAGCACGGTTCCGCCCATCTCATTGCAAATCGGCGGAGTATCGCTCCAGCCGCCCGCGAGGTCGATCCGGAGCGGCCGCTCGACCACCACCTCGTTCGGCGGAACCGCCGAGCGCACCTCGTTGCGGAACGCACCGAGACGCGCGTAGTTGACGCGCTTCAGGAGCGCTCCGAGCCCGAGCGACTCCCACTTGCCGTCCGTCTTGAAGTTGTCCGTGACGCGGTAGCGCACTTCCGCCCAGCCCGACTTCCCGACCGGCAGGCACAATAGACATTCGCCGCGACCAAGCACGACCTTCTTTCCGTAGTCCGCCGGCACATTGGTGACGATGTTCCCGCCCGCAAGCTCCATTGCCGCGCGACTGATACCGCAGCCCTCGACCCATTCCTTGCCCTTGCCGAGCAGCTGCAGCAACTCGCGGCTCGAACCGATGTGAAAGAAGTCGCAGCGCTTCACCGTGTTCACGGAAAATGGCGCAAAGCCCTTCAGGAGCTCGGCGGTAAAATCAGCATAGAGGTCGCCCTCGTTCCACTTGCTCTTCGCGAGCTTTGCGCAGGATTGCGCATCCAGCCAAAGGATGCCGGTATCGACGGCGACCCGCCCGCCGAAAACGGCGCCCGCACGCTTCGCCGCGGCCGGAGACGGCTTCTGGAGGAAGCCCACGACCTCCGCGAGCCCCTTCGGTGTCTTGGGAACATAAACGCCGTGCCTGGAGCCGCGCGCCAGCGTATCAAGGAAGGCGACCCCGGTGACGCCGGAGCGCGAAAAATCGCAAGCCGAAAAGTCGAAAACCGGCGCGAGATCGCCGCAGACGACCAATGCGCCGGCCTGCGGAAGCCGGAGCTTCGCCATATTGCGGACAATCTCCTCGAACAGCGTCGTCACCCCCGTCGCCGTGCGCGAGACGGGCGCAAACACCTTGCCCGAGGCCGCATACGCGGGCAGCCGCTTGGAGAAGCCGCCGCAGTGGCAGATGAGCATCCGGCCCCGGCACTTCACGCGCTTGAGCACGTTGACCGTCGAGCCGAGCGTCCCCACACGCTTCCCGCCCGGATCGGGCACGACGAGAATTCGCCGCGCCAAAATACCGGCGAAGCCCTTCGCCTGCAGGCGGAAGCACTTGGCCTGCGCCGCGTCTGCCGCCGTAATAACAATCGTGTCAAAGGTCATCGCGCGTCCATGCGGTCATTCAACCGTTTGCTCATTTCCCCACGGGGATCACGCCCTTCTTGATGATGATGTTGCCATACTTGGCGGTCTCACCCGTGAGCACGACGGCATAGGCCCGTTTCGCCCGCTCGTAGAACGCATAGCGCTCCATGCGTTCGATCTCGCCTTTGTAGCCGAGCGCGGCGCGATACTTCTTTTCGACCTCGGGATCGAGCGTATCGCCCTTCACGGCCTCCATCATGACGACCGGCGTCGCGTAGGAGTCGAGCTCGATGAGGGGCGCGATGCCCTTCAGGAGCTCGTCGCATCCGAGGCCGTCCGCACGGATCACGCGGGCGTTCATCGTGTGCGCCGGGAAATGCGCGTCGGAGAAGACGACCTCGTCGCCGTGCCCCATTTCCGCGAGCACCTTCAGAAGCTCGGGCGAAACCGCCGGCGAAACCCCCTTTAGGAGCCCGCACACCGGCAGGAACGCCAACGCCGCGAACGCGACGGAAATCGGCAACTGCAAACTGGTGATGTCCATGGTCACTGATCCTCCTTACTTGTCTTTACGAGTTGAAAACGCGAGCGCGTAGATTCCGACCACCGCGAAGCAGATGACCGGCACGAAGAAACTTGCGCGAAGCGACATCGACGAGGCGTGAAGAGCCGGATCGACCGTCGCGTCGAACATCGGGACGAACCGCGCCCAAAAGCCCGGCTTATCGATGATCGCCGCCATCCACGGGGTGAGGAGCGCCCCGCCCACGATCGCCATGATGAGCCCCGCCGCGCCAAGCTTGTGCGCCTTCGGATCGATGCCGCCGAGACCGATGCCGTAGATGGTCGGGAACATGAGCGACATGAACCCGCTCATAAGGCAGAGGCAGATGACATTCGCCGAAAACGGCAGCCCCGCGACCGTGAAGAGGACGTCGCTTCCGAGGTAGATGACCCCGAAAGACGCGAGGATCGCCCCGAGCGCGAAAATCGCCATCATTCTTGCCGGCTCGAAGAACTTCATGAGATAGGTGCAGATCCAGCGGAAGATCATGAAGAGCGAGAAGGCGATGAGATAGTAGGAGGCTGCATCCTTCGGCGAAACCCCGAGTTCCTTCTGGCAATAGACATTCGTCCACGTCCACGCCGCGATCTGCACGCCCACGTAAAAAACCTGCGCGACCACGCCGCAGTACCACTTCGGGGACTTCGCGAGAATGCCGAGAACTTCGCTGATGGGGGTCGGATCCGCCTGGACGCGGTCGATCTCCGTCGGCTTCGAGACGAAGAAGAAAAGCCAGATCATGGCCGCAATCGCGCACACGGCGACATAGGGGACGCACACCCAGAAGAGCTCCTGATCCATAATCGCGTCCAGCGCCGCCGGCTCCATCGCCTGGCGCTCCGCGACCGTCGCCGGATTGAGATGGGCGAGAATCAGCTGCTGCGCGAGGAAGATCCCCGCGAACGAACCGACCGGGTTGAACATCTGCGCGAAATTGAGCCGGCGGACCGCCGTCGCCTCGTCGCCGAGCGCAAGCACGTACGGATTGCAGGTGGTCTCCAAGACGGCGCACCCGCCCGCCACGACGAAGATGCCGACAATGAAGGTCCAGAAACTCTGCGCCACTGCGGCGGGCACGTAGAGAAGCGCACCGAGGCAATAGACGCCGAGGCCGACGAGAACGCCTACGCGATAGCCGCGCTTCTGGATGAGGAACGACGCGAGCAGCGCAATGACCGAATAAGCGCCGTAGAACGAGATCTGCACGAAGCCGGCCGTCGATTGGCTGGTCATGAAGATCTTCTGAAACGACGGCACCAGGTTGTCCGTCATGTTGTTCAGGAGCCCCCAGAGCGCGAAGCAGCTCGTAAGGAGCAGAAAAATGCCGAGATGTCTTTTCGGTACCATAATACTAATACTCCAGTTGACTTCCGCCGATGGTCTCGCGCAGGATCGAATCTCCCGGCACGGTGGCCGGCGAAAACGGCTCCACCATCCTGAGCAGCTTCAGTAGCATAGTCGCCTTCGCGTGCTGCGGCTCCTTCTGCACCACCCGCTCCAAAAGCCCCTCCACATACGGTCGCAGGACCGCAAGTTCGTAAGCGAGCGAAGAGTCGAAGACCGCGTCGGCGAGCGGCGCGAAGGGCCTGATCCACTTCTCCTCCCCCGCCAGCACCTTGGGCCACAGGCGGAAGGTGTCCAATGGCGAGAGCTTGCGAAACTGATTGTCGCGCACCAACCGCCGCAGGAGCCGGTTGTCGGACGCGCTGAGGCAAGGCGAAAGAAAGAGCCCCAGCTCCGGCTTCGGATCGATGAAGAGCCGAAACTTGGCGGCATCGTCAATGCCCGCCGTCAGCACGGGATTGAGCGCATGGATGCCCTCGATGACGACGATGCCGCCCGCGGGCAGCGTCAACTGTTCCTCGGAGTCGAACGGCGCGTGCTTGACGAAATCGAAGCGGCGGCGGCGGATCTTCTCGCCCGCGAAGAGCCGGTTCATGTCCTCCGCCAGCCGTACCTTGTCCACGCAATCCACATGCTCGTAGTCCAGTTCTCCGTTCTCGTCGCGCGGGTTGCGCGCGTCGCCCACGAAGTAGTCATCGGTCGAAAGGTGCATCGCCGCGCGCCCGTTCACCCGCAGCTGCGTCGAAAGCCGTTTTGCCGTCGTGGTCTTGCCGGCCGAAGACGCCCCCGCGAGCAACACCAACCGCACGCCGTCCCGCGCGCAAACGCGATCGGCCACCTGCGAAAGCGCCTTCACCTGACGGGCCTCGGCGACCCGGATGAACTCGTCCATCTCGCCCGAAGCCGACAGTACGTTCAGTTCGTCAATCGTCATATCGCATTCATCCCGCTCCAGCCGAGCTTGCGCGCCAAGACGTCGTAAGGGTCCGAACCTTCGAGTTCGACGATCCGCGCCGTCCGCGCGGCCCGCCTCAACACCAGGGTCTCGTCTTCGCCGAGAAAGCCGAGCGCGACGCCGTCGGCATAGACGCCGATCTTCTCCAACCGCCCATCGGGACGGGAGCGGGGAGTGACGCGCATCGTCACCGCGTCACTCAGGACCAGCGGCCGGACGCCGAGCGCATGGGGATTCATGGGCGTGACGACGAAACTTGCGGAATCGGGCATCACCACCGGCCCGCCGGCCGAAAGCGAATACGCCGTGGAGCCCGCGGGCGTAGCGATGACAAGCCCGTCGCCCATATAGCGCGTGGGGCGCTTCAAGTCGGCGGAGAAGTCGAGAATCGCCGCATGGCCCGAAAGTTCGCGCTGGAGGACGATGTCGTTGAAGGCCTCGCCTGCAAGCGCCATCCCTTTCGCTCCGTCGCCGCTCGCGGCCAGCATCGTCCGCGCTGCAATGCGATAGCGCCCAGCGGCAAGGGCGGCGAGCGCCGCGGCGAAATCGCGCTCCTCGACGGTGGCGAGATACCCAAGCCCGCCGACGTTGAGCCCCAGAATCGGCAGCGCGGGGAAATCGCGAATCGCCTTGAGGAAAGTGCCATCGCCCCCGAGAGAAACGAGCACGTCAGCCGCCGCAGGTTCGACGACTTCAAGCCCTTCCCGAACCGCAGCGACCCGCAGTGCCGCCGCCGCTTCCGCGGCGCGTCGCTTCAAGTCGTTTACTGCCAGCGCAATCTTCATTCGTTCAAGTAACGCCGACGGATCATCCGCCTCCCGGCAATCAGCCGCCATTCGACCTGGGCGCCTTCGGGCCTAAGAGACTTCAGGGATAATCCGCCGGCAAAGTCAAGATCTCGCACCCATCGTCGGTGATGGCGACCGTGTGCTCGAAATGGGCGGCAAGCGAGCGGTCGCGCGTCACCACCGTCCAGCCGTTCTCCAGGACCTCGGTCTGCTCGCCGCCCTTGGTGAGCGTGATCATCGGTTCGATGGCGATGGTCATTCCGGGCTTCAGCACCAACTTGGTGCCGGGCTTGCCGAAGTTGGGCACCTCCGGGTCCTCGTGGACGTTTCTCCCCACGCCGTGCCCGATCCAATCGCGGACGACACCGAAACCGGCCTTTTCCGCCACCTGCTGAATCGCATACCCCACATCCCCAAGATGCACCCCCGGCCCGCAGGCGGCGATACCCGCCTTGAGGCACTGCTTCGTGGTCTCCACGAGCCGCAACACCTCGGGATCGGTGACGCCGAGGGCGACCGTACGGGAGGTGTCGCCGTTAAAGCCGTTCTTGAAGATGCCGACATCGGTCTTGACGAGATCGCCCGGCAAGATGACGCGATGCGGATCGGGGATGCCGTGAATCACCTCGTCATTGAGCGAGACGCACAGATGCCCGGGGAAGTCCGGCGTGTTGCGCCCGCCCGGATAGGCGTAAAAACTCGCGCGGACATTGTGCTTGCGGCAGTAGGCGACCACGAGCTCGTCGATCTCGCCCGTCGTCACCCCCGGGGCGACGGCCGCAGCGCAGATGTCGCGAATCTCCGCGCTCATCCGACATGCCTCGCGCATCCGCGCGAGCTCCGCCTTGGATTTGATATCGACTTTCACGTCGCGGGCTCTCACATGGCGGCAAGAAACGCCGCGGCGTTCTTCTCCACGCCCTGATCGCCGTCGATCTTCCGCAGCAGTCCCTTTTGCTCGTAGTAGGCGATCAGCGGCTCGGTCTCGCGGTGATAGACCACCAGCCGGTCCTGCACGGTCGCGGGATTGTCGTCCTTGCGCGTGACGAGCTTTTCGCCGCACTTGTCGCAGACGCCCTCCACCTTCGGCGGCAGGTTCTTGACATGATAGCCGGCTTTGCACTTGGGGCAGACGCGGCGCCCGGCGATGCGGTCCTGAATGATCGCATCCGGCACATCCACGAGCACCGCCGAGCGAATCTCCGCCCCCGTCTCATCAAGGATCTTCGCCTGCGCGACATTGCGCGGAAAGCCGTCGAGGAGCATCGTCACCTCGCCCGTCGTTTCGGCGATGACGTCTTGAATCATCCTGGCGATAAGCGCATCGGGGACGAGCTGCCCCTTGTCCATATAGCCCTTGGCCTCAACGCCCGCCGCCGTCCCCGCGGCAATAGCACCGCGCAGGAGGTCGCCGGAAGAGACATGCCTCAGATTCGTGTTCTCCGCCGCAAGCTTTCCCGCAACGGTTCCCTTCCCCGATCCCGGGGCACCCAGTAAAATGACAATATTCATGCGGGTATTATACCAAAAAAGCGCTCGTCAGCGGGCGGCTTTCGAGAGCGAATCTGCCGTATAAGACGGAATGGTATAAATCCACTTTTCATCGTCGAACTTGAAGTAAACATTGCCGGAAGCGTCCTTGGCGCCGAGTTTCGCCGCACGATAGACCTTATTCGTCCCTTCACTGGCAACTACCACGCGACAGACCGCGCCCGTATTAAACCCGGTGACACCCACTTGCAACGCTGGGTCCGCCACGCTCGTGAAGCTCACATACGGCTCCGTGGCGAGCTTCGTTTCGCACCACGAGCGGACCTCCCCGTCGAAGGCGTCGAGCGCATCGGAAAGCAGCACCGTCGCGCCCTCGAACGTCGCATAGCGTCCATACCCCCACTTCGCGTGCTTTTCGCCCAAATCCAGGGAGGCGAGGCATTTCCCGTCGGCGTCCTTCAGGACCAGGGTCTCGCTTTTAGCGATCTGCTTGCCGCGCACGACCTGCCCCACCTTAAGTTCGGTGAGCTTCATCAGGTTCTCGAGAATCTTCTCGCGCGAGGCCGGATAGCCGTGGGCGCTCTTAAGCGTCCAACCGTCCTCGCCCGCGGCGAGCGCAAGCTTCTCGCCCACCGAAACCGAAGCGACCGAGGCGATGTCGAGCGCGGGGAAAACCACCTGCCCGTTGAGCTTCGGCGCTTGTGGCCTCCGCGTGCCTCCGTTCAACCAATACGCCGCCCCGCACAAAATTGCCGCGACCGCACCCAACCAAACCATCTGCTTGGTATTCATAATTCTCTCCTAACTTTAATTCTTAACAATCTCAAATCTCAAATTTCAAATCTCAAATTCCTAACCCCTTCCCCTCTCTCCACCTCTTTTCTCCACCTCCACCTCCACCTCCACCTACACCTACCCCCTCTTCCGGCTCAACCCGCGGAAGAGCCCGAGCAGAATCACCAGCACCGGCACCAGCACGATGTTGACCACCTTCAGGGTGAGCCCCAGCGAATCGATGCCGGCGGTCAGCTCCTTGCGTACGCGCTTAAGCTGCTTTTTGGTATCGGCCTGAGCGCGGCGGAGATTCACGATCTCCTCCTGCTGCTCCTTCGAGAGAATGAAGCGGTCGTTGCCGCTCTTCTCGCGCTGGAGCGCCTGAAGCCGCTGCTGCGTGCGCTGAAGTTCCTGCTGGAACTCGGCTTCGCGCCGCTGGTACTTCTTCATCGCCTCCGCTTCCAGGTCGTTGACAACCGTGAAAGGACGGTCGGAAGCCCCGCGCGAACGAACGCCGATAAGTTCCTCGCGTCCCGCGAACTGTTCGATGACATTAGAGAAGAGCGTGAGGTTGTCGTTGATAAGCTGCGGAATCGCGCCAAACGGCGTCTTCATAATCCGCACGCAGAAATCATCGGCAAGGAAGTCGGAATCGGCAAAGAGAATTGCCGTGCCTTTCCCTTCCTTGAGTGCGCGCGAAACGTCGTTGGTGCCATCGGGACCGTTCGGATAAGCGGTCTTGAACGTGCCCGCAAGCCGCGCGGCGAGCACGCGAGCGTGGCCGTCGGGGACCATATCCTTGACGCCGCCGCCATAGAGAAGCGCCATCTTCTCAACTGCGCAAGAATCCTCCTCCGAAGTGGTGACAACCGGGGTGAAGACGAGATCGGAACCCGCCGGCCGCTGAAATGCGAACGCACCTGCGAACGGGAACATCACCTGCGAAAGCCGCGAGACGAGGAGGTCGCCCTTGTCCATATTGTCCGCACCCATCGTAAGAAACGCCGGATTCGACTCCACCGCGCCCTGACCGTTGTTGAGCTTCGTCGCCGCCTTGAGATCGCAGGCAAGCTTCGTCGTATCGAAGGTGACACCCCACGTTTCGAAGAGCTTGCCGAGCGTCGAGGGCGCATCGCCCGCGCCGCCCATCATCCCTCCTGGCTGACGGGCGCGCGCAGCGTACATGTCCTTCAAACTGAACGGATCGACGCAGGCAATGAGCTTGCCGCCGCGGAGGACGAACTGGTCGATCGCGAAGAGTGCCTGCGCGGAGAGGTCCTTCGCGTGCAGGACGACGAGCGTGCCGATGTCGGAATCGATCTCCTTCGCCTCGGAGGAAACCGCCCGGACATCGTAGTCCTTCCTAAGTTCCGAAAACGCCGTCCAGCCCTGCGCCGACTGCTCGCGCATCCGCATCGCCATCGGATTCGGCGGCGCACCCAGCACCTCGTCGAGCGAAGTCATCACCCCGACGACCGGCCGCTCCGGCCACACGACGCGCGTCAAAAGGCGCGTAAGGTCGTATTCGAGCGTCGCCTCGGTGCGGGGAGAGAGTACGCCGAGCGTCTCTTCGCGATCACCGCATACCGCCACGATGCCGAAGTAAACGGGCGAACCGAACGGATTCACCGTCTGGGGCTCGACGCCATAGCGCTGCGCCCACTCCTCGGCATCGGAATCGGGCTTCGGATCGTAGGTCTCGAGCGCCAAACGACCGCCGGCAGCACGCTCGTACTCCTTAAGCAGATTGCCAACCTCAGTCGCGTAGGTCTTGAGCGCCATCGGCATATCCGCCGCACTGCTGCTCACGAAGTACTTGAAGGTGACCTCGGCGTCGAGCGCGCCCAGAAGGTCCTTCGACCCGCGCGAGAGCGTATAGAGACGCTCGGCCGTGAAGTCGATCCTAAGCGGCAGCGCCGCGAGGATGAAGTCGGCGGCGACCACGATCACCGTCAGGACCGCCAGCGCCAGCGAACCCCGCGAAGCGCCGCGCCGCCCGTCGGTGACGGTCTTCGCGGCGGCGAGGAAGACGACGATGACGCCGAGGTAATACCCGATGTCCGCGAAATCCACGACGCCGCGACGAATGGCCTCGAAATGCGAGAGGAGCGAACAGCCCGCGATGGCGTTCACGATCGCCGCGGGAACGCCCCATCCGGCGACTGCCGTCGTCACCGGGTCGAACCCGATGATGAGGAGGAGGAAGACGAGCGCCAGCGAAACGACGAACCCGACCACGCTCGAACGGGACAAAGTGGAGGCGAATACGCCCACCGCCGTCGCCGCCCCCGCCAAGAGGAAGGAGCCGATGTAGCCGCAGGCAACCGTACCCCAGTCGGGCGCGCCGAGATAGCCGACCGTGAAGACGATCGGAAACGTAAGGGCGAGCGCCGCGCCGAGGAAGGCCCAGGCGGCGAGGAACTTGCCGACCAGCACCTCCTTCAGGGTCACGGGCAGGGTCAGCACGAGTTCCGCCGTGCCGTTACGGCGCTCGTCGGCCCAAAGGCCCATCGTCGTCGCCGGCACCAGCAGCAGGTACACCCACGGATGCCAGAAGAAGAACGGCGTCAGGTCCGCCTGACGGCGTTCGTAGAACATGGCGACCGAAAAGGTGAGAAAGCCAATCAGCACCAGAAAGGCCGTCAGAAACACATATGCGACGGGCGAGTCGAAATAGCTCCTGAATTCCCGCTTGAAAATCGCCTTGACGTTTTTCATTACTTCGCCTCCTTCATCGTGAGGTTACGGAAGACCACATCGAGTTTCCCGCTCGGGTCCATCGCGCGGAGTTCCTCCGGCGTGCCGTCGAACTTCACCTCGCCGTCGGCGATGACGACGGCCTTGGTGCAGACGGCATCGACTTCTTCGAGGATATGAGTGGAGATGATGATGGCCTTCCCCTTCTTGGCCATCGCCTTAATCATCTCGCGGACGGTGAACTTTTGATTCGGATCAAGCCCGTCGGTCGGTTCGTCCATAATCAGCACCTTCGGATCGTGCAGAATCGCCGCAGCGAACGCCGTGCGCTGGCGATATCCCTTGGAAAGCGTCTCAATCGTCTGCGCGGCCTTGTCTTCCAGCTTCGCGGCTGCAAGGGCCTCGGCCACCTTCTCGTCGCGCTTCGCGCCGGAAAAGCCGCGGACCTCGGCGATAAAGCCCAGATAGTCGCGAACCGTCATCGCGCGGTAACTGGGCGCGGCCTCCGGGAGGTAGCCGAGAACGCTTTTCGCCGCCACCGGCTCGACCGTGATGTCGTGTCCGCAGATGACGGCCGTCCCCTCGGTGGGCGGCAGAAAGCCGGTGATCATCCTCATGGTGGTGGACTTGCCCGCGCCGTTCGGCCCCAGGAAGCCGAGCACCTCGCCTTCCCGGACGCTGAACGAAACGCCCTTGACGGCCTCAAAGTCGCCAAAGCGCTTCTTAAGATTCCTTACTTCAAGCATACCGCTCCTTTCGAAAATGTCGTTCTATTATACCATACGGCCGTTCAGAACGCATCGGCCGCGTCACTCACGCGGCGATTGCGCTTCTCCGCGGCGGCCTTGCGCGCCGCCGCGCGGATCGCCTCCGTCTCGTCGGCCGCAAGCGTCAGGAGCGCGTCATCCCAGGCGACGATCACCGTCTCGTAATCGACCGACGCACCGGCGAGCACCGTGGTGATGCAGCGGCCGCCCCCGATGTCGAAACTGTAGATCGGACGGAAGGAGCTCCGCGGCCGCGCCCAGGTCTGATAACGCTTCTCCAGCGCCTCGATGAGATAATGACGGCGCCATCCCGCGCCCGGTTCCACCGCTTCCTTCGCCCCGGCGATGACCTTGACGACCTTATGCGTCTTGGGCGTCACATAGACGAAGTAGTCGTCGAAGCCGGCGAGCGCCTTCTTCGGCGTGAACGCGCAGCGAAGAAGCGTGGGTTCCAGCGCATCGGCGACGAAGTTCGTCCCCGTCATTTCTGCGCCGAACTTAAGCCCCAGGAAGGAATCGGAGCCGGGCGCCGCCTCCGCAGCCGCACCCTTCGCGACCACCGGCGCGTGCAGTTCGGCAAGCCCGCCGTCGCCGGAGGCGTAGCTCTGGGCGTATTCGCTCGTCGAGGACTCCAGGAGGTTGCCGTCGGCATCGAGGGTGGTGCGCGTCTCGCGGCGATGTTCGGTGACGAGATTGCCGTTCGTCGAGACGGAGCATTCGGTGAAGGTGCGCGAAACCGTGCCGTTGTCGTTGGTGACGACCGAGGCCTCGGAGGATTTCTGCGTGACGTCCTTGCGCTCGCGACAAGAGGCGGCGGCAAGGCCGATGAGCGCCGAGACGGTGATGACCGCCGCGACCGACAAGGTGAGCTTCTTCTTTTCCATGGCGTTTTCCTTTCTCGTTCCTGAAGGGAACGCGCCCTATTCTATCACCGCCGTGTTAACGGATTGTTAATAAAATAGCCAATGTTTTCGGGGGCGTTGACGCTCTCGGTGGTATTCGGGTGGTATTGAAACGCAGAAAACACCCCATAAACGCACTAACAAAGACAAAGAAAAGGAACGCAAAAGAAATGGCAACACGCAAAAGGCGCGGTCGCGGAGACGGCACGCTTGAAAAGCGCGGGGGCGTCTACCTCGCAAGGTGGACGGTCGGGGGACGGCGGTTTTCGCAATCCCTGGGGACGGCTGACAGACGGGAGGCCGAGCGGCGGCTGGCGGAGATCGTCGCCCCGTTCCACCTTGCAACGGACGCCGAACGGCTCGAACACTTCACGGCGAAGCTGGACGGGACGCGGCGGCTCATGGCGGAGATGGAGGCCGCCGCCCCCGCCGTCAAGGTCGCGGACGCCTGGGACATTTACGCGGAATCTCCCGAACGTCCCGAGACCGGCGGCAAGTACGCCGGGGACTGCGCGCACCGCTGGCGGCTTTTCGCCGACTACATGGCGAAGCACTACCCGGACGCGCCGGAGCTGCGACAAGTGACAAGGCAACACGCCGCCGCTTTCATGGCCGACTACGGACGGACGAGGAGCGCGACAACATACAACCTTTTCATACAGTCGGCGAGGGCATTGTGGCGGTTCATGGCGGACTATCCCGGCGCGAAGATCGGCGGCGCGGACTGTCCGTTTGACAAGATCGCACGGCGGAGAAAAAACGCCGTCTCGCGCCGCGCCCTGACTGCCGACGAACTCGTCCGCGTCTGCAATTCCATAACAGGCGAGACGCGGCTTTTGTTTGCAATCGGGATTTACACGGGGCTGCGGCTTAAGGACTGCGCCCTCCTCACCTGGGGTGAGATCGACATGACGCGGCGGCTCGTCACCTGCACGCCGCACAAGACGGCGCGGCTCGGCAAGGTCGTGACAATTCCAATACACCCCGCGTTGTTCGCAATGCTGGCGGAGACGCCCGAACCGAAGCGGCGCGGAAAGGTGCTTACGGAGGTCGCGGAAGCATATGCCGCCAGGACGCTCGCGCACCGCATAGAGTGCGTTTTCGAGAACTGCGGGATAAAGACGCATACCGAACCCGTGAACGGCCGCCGCCGCTGCCTCGTCGGCTTTCATTCCCTGCGGCACACTTTCGTATCAATGGCCGCGAACGCTGGCGCACCGCTGGCGGTCGTGCAAAGGATCGTCGGACACGCCTCGCCGCAGATGACCGCGCACTACTTCCACGAAACGACCCGCGCACTAAACGCCGCCGTCGCCCTGCTGCCGAACGTGATAGACATAGTGCCGGACGCGGCGACACCGGCAGAAGCCGAACCCTCGACCGCCGAACCCGTCACCGGCTGCGGCGCACGTTCCCCCGCGTTCTCGGCTTTCGTCGAGGTGGCGGAACGGCTCGCGCCGGACGAGATCGGAGCGGCGGTCGCGTTCCTCAATTCACGCGCCGGGAATGATTGACACCACGGGCAAGACGCAGGAGGTAAAAAACGCAATGAGAAGCACCAATAACATCGTACAACACGCGCTCGAGGGCGCGAAGATCGGCGGCAACGTCCGCCGCACAACCGGCACGGGGAAGCCGAAGCGCAGGGCCGCGAACGCCCGCCCCGCCGTCGTGCTGAATGTCCGACCGCCGAGCAATCCGGCGCGAAACAGGAACGGACGGCAGTAAGCGCCCCGCACATTTTCGGGGCGGGGGTCGTTCCGTCCGCAATCCACACCGCCCTCGCCGCGTCCAGGCACGGCCTTGACCTGGGGCGCGGCTTTTTTTGCCGACAGCCGGACGCGAACCGCCTCCCGCGTCCCCGAAAAAACCGCTTGCGTTTTCCGTTTGACACCTTGTGCAAGTGACATGAAAACGCGCAAAGAAGCAAATAAACCGACAAGCGCCCCCCGCAGGTTCAAAACGTACTCGTGCCACAAATGCGAATGGAACGGTCGCACGGACGAGGCGGCGGAGCGGGCGTGCCTTGAATGTTCGCGGCGGCACGTCGAAAGCGACCGCAGTGGGAAGCCATTTGTTGACATGCCGACGGACGGACGGAGCTGGGTGCATACGGACGCGGCGGCGGCGGGTTCCGAACTCGCCTACGCGAAAGCCGACCGCCTCGCCCTTCTCGCAATGCGCGGCAATTCCGGCGCGGCGACCGCCCTGCCGACCGAGGCCGAGGAGGCCGCGCTTCGTTTCCTGCGCGACATCCAGGAGATGAGCGAGCCGACCGCCCGCGCCTTTTTCTGGCTCCTGAAGGGGTACGACATAACCCGCACCGCCGCGCAAATCGGGGTGACGAAACAGGCCGTATCAAAGAACCTCGCCTACTTCTTTCAGACGCACCCGAACTGGCGCGCGCTCATGCCGACGCACGTCGACCCGACGGCATGGCGGCGGAAACTTCACGGGACATGGTGACGCAATGCGGCTCGGCGTTCCATACCAGGGAAGTAAAAACGCCATAGCGCGGGAGATCGTCGCGGCCCTGCCCAGCGGTCGGCGTTTCGTCGACCTTTTCGCCGGGGGCTGCGCCGTCACACACGCGGCGGTATTGTCCGGCAAGTACGACCGCTATCTCCTGAACGACGCGCTCGGGATCAGTACGCGCCTATTCCTCGGCGGACTGCGCGGCGACTACGCGGACGCATGGCGGCAATGGGTGACGCGGGAGGACTTCGAGAAGCGCAAGGGCGAGGACCCTACGGTCGCGCTTTGCTGGTCGTTTTCCAACAACATGAAACACTATCTTTACGGGCGCGACATCGAGGAGGCGAAGCGGCTGGCGCACGCGGAGGCCGTGCGGATCGGCAGTTATGAGACGTGGCGGTGGCTGACTGCGGCAAGGCGCGGCACGAACGACCGGGGCCTTGAAGCGGTGGAACGGCTGCAATCGGTCGCCGCCCTGCAATCGGTCGCCGCCCTGACCGGCGATTATCGCGAGGTGGAGATCGGGGCGGGCGACGTGGTGTACTGCGACCCGCCATACGCCGGGACCGAATCATACAACGGCATGACGTTTGACAACGCGGCATTTTGGGAATGGGCCGCCTCGCGCCCCTTCCCGGTTTTCGTCTCAGAGTATCACGCCCCGGACGCGTTCGCCCCGATATGGCGCAAGGGCAAGCTGCGGCTCATGAACCAGTACGGCTCGGACGGCAAGGCGGCGGAGTTTCTTTTTGTGCAACGCCGATATGCGGCGGACTTCCAGACCGACCTCCTCGGCTGCGCGTGCTGACGCGGGCGGCGGCTTTATGGTATAATTCACGGCATGGGAATACAGGCATATATCTACAAAGACGAAACGGGCGCGTACTGCGCGGACGTTCCCGCCCTGCCGGGCTGCCATTCGTGCGGCGACACGTTCGAGGAGGCGGCGGCGAACATTCGCGAGGCCGCCCTGCTTTGGATCGAAACGGCAAACGAAGACGCCGCCGCGAACTACGCGAACGCGGAGCGCGTGGCATTGTGAAAACCCTCGACGCACAGGGCATGATAGACCGCCTCGAGTCGCGGGGCTGGTACTTTGTCCGGCAACGCGGAAGCTCGCACCGCATTTACAGGAACGACGGCGCGCCCGGCGTTTTGATCGTCGTTCCGTATCACAAGGGCAAAGACCTCCCGCCCGGAACGCAACGCGCAATCATGCGTGACGCGGGCATACTGCCGAGCGAACTTTAGACGGAGGCGGGCGGTATGAAAGACGCACACAGGGCAAGGTCGGCGGAACTCGACGAATACGTGAAGCGGCTCAACGCCGCATACGCGGCGGCGGTCGCCGCAAGATCGGGCGAGACGAACGAGGACGGCGTGACCCTTCACGCGGACATTACTCCGCCCATTTGCGAAAAGTGCGGCGGCATGGAACGGCAACCGGGCGACAGGCCGGAGGGCTGCCCGAACTGCATAGCCCGTCACTTCTGCCGCTGAAATCCGTTTTTGCAAGTTATAAAATCGGGGTGACGACCTATAAGGTCGGTTATGTAAACTACGCGCTTTTGATTTTCCATAACTGCGCAAAACGGAAACTCGCACGAGGAGGGGCGTCCAGGCGTTCCGGGCGCGGCGCGGACAATGTGGCGGACGGACGGCGCGGAGCGCGTGGAGGGGCGTTTCCGCTGCGCGGGCGCGATTGTGGGGACGGGCGACGGACGGCTGGCGGACGGACAGAAAAACAGGCGCACCGGCTTTTGAACCGACACGCCTTACAAGTGGGGTGCTTGCGGTATTACTCCTCCAGCTACTGCCAAAGACCATTGGGGTCGGTACTTTGGAGTTTCCCACAGGACGCGGACATTAAACCATATTCCGCGAAAAAGCGCAAGCGCGGACTGATTGACACCTTGTGCAAGTGTTGCGGGCTGTACCACCCGCCTCGCCGGTTATGGGGTTGCGTTTCCCCGTTGCGTTCCCGGCGAGTTTTTTTGCTTTTCACGGGGGCGCGGCAAATGAGAATCACGGGGCGCGGAGTTGCTGGCGATCCGCCGCGCATCCTGACTTGACGGACGGTCGGGGCATGACGCGAAATCACCCCCTTGCGTTGCGGTGACTGAATATGCTATAATATCGCTCGGTGTTATACCATCCACAAGGGAATCAGGACATGAAAGACACAAAACCGAAAAAGCCGACTCGCCACGGCAAGCACAACCCGGACAACGTGATACTCGGTTGTTTCGTCTCGCCGGAGTTCAAGGCCCTGGCGATGATGACGGCAAGCGCGCGGAAATGCGCCGTCGCGGAGCTGCTGGCGGACGGGGTGAAGTATCACGCCACGGCTTGCGGCCTTATGGAGAACGGCAAACCCAAGCCGGAGGTCGAGATCGCAATAAGGGCCTGCGCCGAACAGATACGCAGGAGCAAGGCGGCGCGGCAGTCGAGGGGCGGGGCGAAATGAGCGGACGCGGAACGGCTGGGCGGATCGCCGCTCATGGCGGCGCACGACAGGGGCTGGCCTTGAAGGTCGCCTGCGTCCCTTCTCGCGCCGTTGCGGTGTTATACCACCCATCACGCCGACGCGCCGGCACCCCCTTGACACAATCGGGCGAAACGAGTTATAATACACGCCGTTTTCGGCAAGCAATGGGAAGTGAAACACCCGCCCCGAAATCAAAGCGCGTGGAAGCGGCGAAAAGCCGCAAAACCCATTTCCCCCGCTTTCAAGGTCTACGGACACGCGCCGTATGTTTCACCCTTGACTGCGGGGGAATCTTTGCAAATGGAAGTGAAACACCATGAGCAACAAAGCGAAGGGACGCACCCTCCTCACGGGTGCAACAGGGATCGGCGAGGTCGCCGTCCGCCGTTCATTCACCCCGAACCGAATCACGCGCAAGCCGCGCCGTCTCGTCCTCATGCGGATCGACCGCGACACCCTCCGCCGGATCGACGAGGAGTGCGCAAGGGCCGGTATCACGCGGGGCGAGGCAATCGCCCGCGCCGTCAATTCCGTGCGCCGCACCCTCAAGTCGGACGCGGTCGCCGTCACCCCCGCAAGCGAGGAGGTGGCGGCATGAGCAACGCGAAGCACACCGGGGCGAAGCCCTCGCCGCGTCCGTCAAGTGCGGTTGCGGAACTTGCAAAGCGCGTCGGCTGGACAACCGCCGAGGTCGCGGACGCCATCGACGAAACAATCAAGCGCAACGGGCCGAGCGAGCGTTTCCGCGCGCTCATGTCCGCCGCCTGCCCGTCCGTTTCCGCGTCCCCTTCCCCGCTCATGCGGCGGTCGTTGGAAGCGCACCGGCTCGAGATCCTGCGCGAGACGGGCGCGGCGTCCGTTTCCATCGTCGTGACGTACTGACGGGGGGGAGGTGCTATCATGGCGACGGCAATGCGGACAACTTCACGGCACGGGGGCGGCACGTCAGCCCGCTGCCTTTTCTGCGGACGCCCCGCGACGGCGGCCGACGGCTTTTGCGCGTCCTGCTACCGCGAGGGCTTTCATTACGTCTACCACATGACGGGGAGGTCGAACGGCTGGGACTGGCGCGAACGCAACGCCGCCCTCCTCGACGGCTGGAACGCCGCCAGGTCGCGGCGGCTGCTCGTCTCGGAAATATCGGCGCGCACCTACTGCCACCCCGGAACGGCGAAGCCGTCCGCGACCCACCCGTGGCGGGGGTACGTCGAAATCAGTTTGGAGAACGAACGGGAGAACGCAATACGCACCGCATGACCCGAGGACGGACCGGGGTCGGTCGTGTATTGGAACGCGCGCCCGCCTCGGCCCGTTGCGGCTTAAAGGTTGACACCATAGGCGAATGTCAGGGAATCAAAACAAACCCAAAACCAAAACACAAAGGAACGCAAAGTTATGACTACACAGACACGCCTCGCCCTCGTCGCCCTTCTCGGCGCTGACGGCACTATCTCACAGGACCGCACGGCGGCGGCAATCGCCATATTGAACGGCGAGACGCCGAAGATCGCGCCGCGACCGCCCTGCACGCGCAAGGAGGCGGCGGAGATCATCGGCTGCTGCGAAGAGTCAATTACCAACTACGCGGACGCGGGGAAGATCCGCCGCGTATTCGGACCTACATCTCGGCGCGGGAGCCGGGGCCGCTCCGTGCGCTTCAACCGCGAGGACTGCGAACGGATCGCAAGGGGCGAGGGCTGCGCGGCGGCATGAGGAGGCGCGGACATGAACGCACAAAAGAACACACAAGACGAAGTGCTGACAAAAGAGGAACGCGCCGAACTCGTCCGCCTTGCGAAGTTATCCGCAAAGGACGGCGGCCCGGCGTTTGTCATTCTTCCACATGAGCTGAAACGCCTCCAACGTCTCGACAATCGGACACTGAGCGCAGTAATTCAGGAGGTTGCGCTAAACTTCGCCGAAATCGACAGCGGCGACGCATTTGACGAAGAGACGCGAGCCCTCATGGCGCGAATGACGGAGGCGCAGGCCGTCTATACCGAGGCGTGGATCAAAGATCGCAAGCGGCTGAACCTGCCGATACTTCCACAGACGGCAACGGGCAAGGGGCGGGTTTACCTCGCGCACGGCAAGGCGAAGGGAGGCGCGAGATGAACGCAAGAGACAGGGCCTGCCGTGACGAACAGTTAAAAACACTGTACGGCGAAACGCCACAAACACGCGCAGATCAGGAAATCACGGTCGCCTGCATAGAAAACGGCGGCGGTATGTTTGTATCAAATGCGCTTATGAGAACGCTCGCCGAAGCACCCGAGACGACGGGGGATATACTCGGCCCAATGATTGTCCGGTTTTGCGGCAACCGAAGCGAAACGCCCCGAGATCCGTTCATGCGTGGCATGATGGAGGCGGCATGGCAAAAGGCGGTTGAAGCCGCCAAGAGGTATGTAGATCAAAACACCCCGGAAAAAAAGGCGGCCCGGATTGAGAGGTCGCAAAAGGCGAACGACGCGAAGTATAAAAAGCCGACTCGCGAGGAATGTCACGATTATGCAAAGCAAAACGGCATACCCTATGACACGGCGGAGTTTTTCTGGCATATGTGCGAGAACGCAACTCCACCCTGGACTGACAAGGATGGAAAACCCATAAAAAGCTGGCGGGCAAAACTCCTTGCGGCTCACCATGCGAACATGGTAAAGGCGGGGGCTATCCCGTCATGCTAAATCTCCTTATCTTCTCCTTGTAAGGAGGGGAATAGAATAGAAATGGAAATGAAATGAAATGAATATAACCCGTTCCGTTAGCGTTAGTGTTTTTCTTCTTCTCCTTCTCCACACCCCCGCACAATGGAGAAGGAGAAGGAGGAGAATACACGCTAACGGAACGGGTGTAAAGATTTTGTGTTTACCGCAAAGTGACACCCACAACCCACCAACAGAAAGGACAAACTGAAATGGCAAGGTTCAAGAAAAAAAACGTCGCGCCGGCGACTGACACGGCGGCAACCGCAACGGACAAGGTCGGGGGCTCGTCCCCGTCCGTCACCGAGCTGCTGCTGGCGAAGCACAGGGAGGCCGAGGAGGCCGCCCGCAAGGCGGCACAGGCGAAGGTCGCCGCCGCCGCCGAACGCGCCAAAGCCGCTGCAAAGGCGAAGGCCGATCGCGAGGCGAAGATCGCCGCCGACAGGGCAAGGCGCGAAGCCGACAGGGAGCGGCTTGCGAAGATCGCCGCAGACCGACGCAAGGCCGCAGAGGAGAAGGCCGCGAAGGAGCGGGCCGCCCGCACCAAAGAACTCGAGGACGCTTTCGTCGCCGTCAACACCGCCGCCGTTGCGCTTGCCTCGTTCATGGAGAAGCGCGACCTCCTGCAACGCGCCGACGCATGGCCCTACCAGGTCGAGCGCGAGTTTGAGAAGGTCGCCAACTACCTGACCAGCAAGGTCGGGCAACTGGAAGGCCGAATCATCGCCAACGCGAACGAGTGCGCCCGGATCGCCGCCGGACTTCCGCCCTCCCCGCGTCCGCTGACCCGTGCCGAGGCCGTCGCCCGGCTGGAAGCGCAGAGGGAGGCAGAACGCGCCGAGCGCGAACGGCTGGAAGCGGAGGAGAACAAGCGCGAGGCCGACCGCCGCAGGGGGATCGAGACGGCATGAAGCCGACAGACGCAAAGAACGGGCGGCAGGGGTTTGACGGCCCCTCGCCGCGTCCGCCGAATCCGCCGCCTCGCCCGACCGTCGGCAGACGTCCGAAGGTGAAGGGCCATCGGCGCGGCGGCTCGTCGGGGTTTTGACACATGGGGAGGGCTGACGCATGAAGCCGAAACCGCAGAAACGGAAGATCACGAACGCGGCGAACATCGAGCCGTACAGGATCGCGGACACCGAACGCGCCCGCGAAATGGGGCATAAGGGCGGCGTCGCGTCCGGGGTCGCCCGTCGGGAGAAGCGCACCCTCCGCGCATGGGCCGAGCTGCTGCGCGACCAACCGGCCCCGGACGGCGCGGAGGGCGAGACGAACGCCGGGGCGGCTATCGTGGCGACCTACCGATCCGCGCAGGCCGGGGACGTTTCCGCCGTCCGCTTCTTATCGGAACTCATGGGCGAAATGGACGCGCCCGACCCGTTCAACGGGGCGATACCCCCGCCCATAATCATCGGCATACACGACCACGCCTTTGTGGAAGCCGAACGGCGGAAGCTCGCGGCGCAGAGCGCGGAACTTGACCGGCTTTCAGGCTGCGACAACGGCGAACCGCACCCGGACGCCGCGGGAGCGACGAGAACGGGGATAGAAGCGCGAGGGAAGCGCGTGGCGCATAAGATTACCCCCGGACGACGCAAGCGCATGGAGATCCCTTCTCGTTCGCCTGACGGCGTGACGGACATTCCGGGGGACGTTCCGCCAGAACTGCTGGCAGAGGACGAGCCGCCGAAGCCGCGCACGCGCCGGGAGGCGGTTGCGCTCATGGAAGCGAACCGCAAGGTCGCGAAGGCGGGGGAACGCCCGACGGGGGCGCGGCCGTCGTTCCTGCCGTCGGGATTTTCGCGCCGCAGATAGGTACATATGACAACTTGGGCCGGGCTTGCGGGTTTTTTCCTACCCATTTCACCGGCCCCGCCGCGTCCGTGGGTTTGAAGCACGGGCGCGGCACTTTTTCACCCGTGGACGCCGCGCACCTTCACTGCCCGACACCCCTCGCCTTGACGGGCTGGCGGCAATCCGCCGGGGCGGCGGTGGGTTTAGTGGTATTACAGTGGTATTATCAAACGGCGAACCAAACAAAACACAAAGAACGGAAAAGGAACGCCCCCGCTCGGCAATTTTGCGGCGCGAACTCGCCCGACCATTGATTTTATTGTGTTTATTGGGCTTTTCGGCTTTTCGGGGGCGTTGTTAAATTTGCAACATACCCTCTTGACAAATCGACGGATTGTTAACGACACCGCTTATCTTCAGCACAAAGCGCGCCCCATGGGGCGAAACCGCCTCCAGCAGCACCTCTCCTCCGTGAAGACGCGCAATCTGCCGCACGATGGCAAGCCCGAGACCCGCTCCTCCCGTCTCCGCGCTGCGGGCGGGATCGACGCGATAAAACCGCTCGAAAATCCGCACGGCGTCTTCGCTCGCGATCCCCACGCCCCGGTCCTCCACCGTCAGACGCACTTCGCCGCCAGTCGCCGCGAGCGACACCTTGACCAGCGGGGAACGCGAATGGCGCAGCGCATTGGCAACAAGGTTCCCCAGCGCCTCCTCGATGCGCTGCGCATCCACCTTCGCCCAGACCTCGCCGGGCGGCGCCTCCACCTGCAGTTCAATCCCCTTCGTCTCCGCCTCGGGACGAAATGACCCCACCGTTTCGCCGACCAGCGCCCCCAGTTCCGTCTCCTCCAAACTAAGCGCTTCCCCTTCGCGCTCCAACCGCGCCAGATCGAGAATCGACTGCACCAGACCGTTCAGCCGCTTCGCCTCCTTTTTCAACATGGAGCGAAGCGCGTTCCACTGTTCACCCCCACCACTCTCGCCCCCCTCGTCCATCATCTCCACCGCTCCCAGTATCCCCGTAAGCGGCGTCTTGATCTCGTGGGAAACATCCGCGATGAAATCCCGCCGAAACCGCTCGATGCGCTTAAGCTCGCGAATCCGCACGCGCTGACGGTAGGTGACGAAGAAGAAAAGCAGAACTCCCGCCATTCCCACGAGCGCCGACAGCGCAAACCCGACGAGCGCGCGCCTGAACGGCGCCAGCACCCGCGCGGCATCGACGCCGAGGGTGATCTCGTATTCACCCGCCCGCGCCGTCTCGAAGAAGGCGCTCGTCCCGGACGCCGCGGCAGAATCGAAAACGAGCCCGCCCCGCAACCCGCGCACGATCAGGCGCACTCCTTCCGCTTCGCTCTGCGCGGCAAAAGCCCTGAGCGACTGGAAGTCCTCGGTGCGCAAGGGCTCGGAAAGCGTTGCGGCGGCAAGGGCGGCGCGCGAGGCGAGATCGCGCCGTGCCCAGCCGACCACCGCGTGCTGATAGGCGACGATCTCCGTGGCGAAGACCGCAACAAAGGCAAGCAGGGCGATGCCGGCAAGCACCGCCGGCAACCACTCTCTCATTCTCAATTTCTCCACCTCCATCTCTACCTCCCTCAACCTCCCCCCTCAACCTACCCTGTACCCGATTCCGCGGATCGTCTCGATATGCCCACCCCACGCGCCGAGCTTCCGCCGGAGATTCGCCACCTGCACATCCATCGTACGCTCGGAGACGGGACGAGGAAAGATCCGCCCGCGATGGGATACGAGGCGCACGAGCAACTCGAACTCGCCCGCGGTAAGTTCGACGGCCTTGCCCTTGAGCGTCGCGCGGCGATTCGCTTCGTCGAGCCGCAGACCGTCGATCTCCACCCCTTCGACCAGCGGCAGCCCGCGCCGCAGGACGGCTTTGACCCGCGCAAGGAGGACGCGGCGGTCAAAGGGCTTGGTCACATAGTCATCCGCGCCGCATTCGAGCCCGCGAACGATATCCGCGCTCTCGGTGCGCGCCGTCAGCATAAGGATCTTCGTTGCCGCAAGCGACGGGATTTCGCGAATGCGCCGCGCAATCGTGAAGCCGTCAAGTCCCGGGAGCATCACATCAAGGAGCACGAGATCGGGCTTGAGGCGTTTGACGGCCTCCAGCCCTTCGTCACCGCGCGCAAACGAGGAAACATCCTTATACTCGGCGCCCATCAGCGCCATTTCCAGAAGTGTACGGATCGTCGCGTCGTCCTCGATGATCAGGAGTTTCACCATGCGGGGAATTATACCATAAACCCGTGATGCGAATCGTCCCCGCCGCCCTGCGCCCCATTATGCCGCGGCTTACACGGTTCGGCCCATTCGCCAGCTCACCGATAGCGCACCCGGGGATCGACGAGCGCATAAAGGAGGTCAGTCGCCAGATTCACGAACTGATAGAGTAGCGCCCCGAGCACCACCACCGTCCGCACCACCGCCATGTCGGCCGAGTGAATCGCATTGATCGACACCGACCCCAACCCCGGTATCCCGAAAAAGCTCTCCAGAAGGAGCGAGCCCGTAAAAAGCCACGGAATCGAAAGCGACACATAGGTGACAATCGGAATCAGCGCATTCGGAAGCACATGGCGGAAAAGCACCGCCGCCCGGGAAAGCCCCTTCGATCGCGCCGTCAGCACATAGGGGCGAGATACCTCATCGAGAATCGCCGTGCGGAAAAAGCGGACATCCGAACCCAGCGACGAAAAGACACCGATGAGAACCGGCAGGACGAGATAGAACCATCCGCCGAATCCCCAAACCGGAAACGCCCCCAGCTTAAAAGAAAGCAGATACTGCCCCGCCAACACCCAGACGACGTAATTGACGCTCATCAGCACCGTGGAAAGCAACAGCATCAATCGATCCGCCGCGCCGCCGCGAAACGCTGCGGCCACCATCCCCATAAGTAGCGCCAACGCCGTCCCGAAGAGGAGGATCGGCACCGTAAGCGACAGCGATGGCCCGATGCCGCGCTTCAAGACCGCCGCCACCGGCTCATGCAATTCCTGCGAATAGCCGAAATCGCCGCGAGCAAAATCGGAGACGAAGCGCACGAACTGACTGTCACACGCGAAGACCAGGGGCTTGTCGTAACCATAGGCGCGGTTGAACGCGGCGATCGATTCCGCGCTCGCGTTCTTCCCCAGCACCGTCTCGGCCGGCGAACCGCCGATTACGTTGAAGAGGAAGAACGACAGGAGGACGATCCCGAAGGTAGTGGGAACGACCTCCCAGAGCCGCCGCAGGAAGTACCTCAGCACTGAATCGCCTTCCTGAGGAGGTCGGCGAGGGAGTCGGGGTCGGCCACGGCAAGCCGCCGGAGAATGCACGCCCAGCGATACGCCCCCGAGCCGTTGGTGTCGTAGGGACGGTCGGCGAAGAGTTCGTCAAACGCCGCCTGCCGCGAAAGATACGCGCCCTTCACCTCGACAAGCCGCCGACGGAAGCCCTCCACATACGCCTCGACGAACTGCGGAAACTCCGTCACATACTGCTCGCGCCGCCGCGCAAAGCCGGCGTACTGCGCCACATAATCCACCAGCGGATGCTCGTAGTTGACGAAGCTGCCCGCATGATCGGTGACCGCGATTTCCGCCGGAAGCCCGTCTGCCCCCACTTTCACCACCTCGTAGTTCTTGTCGAACAGGAGCTCCTTCGTGACCGAACTCCGCCGCCCCACGAGCAGATCCACCGCCGCCGCCGCCCCCATCAGGAACGCGAACTTCTGCGCCCAAGCGGGATTGCGCAACTTCGCAAGCGGCACCTTGTCAGAAGCAACGCCCGAGATATAATTGCGCACGAAATACCCCGTCCTGACCGCCACTCCATTATACTGATTCGTGCCGCGATACTTTTCGGTGAAGTGCCCGTAGCCGAGACGCTTCGGAAGATTCATCCCGAGCTGGCGGCACATGAGCCGCCGATCGAGAATGTAATCGGAATATTCATCGGCCTCGATGATCGACTGCAAAAGGTCCTTGCCCTCGTCCAGATGTTCGGCAACGCCCCACTTCTGCAAACGGATCATGAGCACCCGCGGCTCTTTCTCGTCTTCAACCGCATACTGCATGATATAGGCGTTACCACGGCGGTTACCTTCAACCGGATGGCGCGCGAGCGAGTTGGCAATCCGGCCGATATTCATGTAGGTGACCTGTCCGAAGAGCCGGGTCGTATTGAAGAGAAAGCTCTTGACGCGATTGTCGCAGAGCGCAAGGAGCTCGGGATCCTGCGTGCGCGACGCCTCGTCGTAAACGGAATCGAAGACCACTTCGCCGCGGTCGATACGGGCACCGGGGAGCCATTCGATCTGACGATAGAACTCGGGGGCAATACCAGAGACGAGATCCTGCTCCTCGGCCGCCGTCTCGTTCGGCGCGCGAGTAAGCGCATGGCACATCGTGTTGCGCCACTCGTAGTTCTCCACCCGCTCCTCGCGCAGTTCCGCTGGAAGCGACATACGCCAGTCGGCGTCGATTTTTTGGAGCGCGCGCCTCAGTTCCACATTATTCAGCTCGGCGACCGGCAACTGCTTGAGCGCCTTTTTGATCTCCACCGGGGTCGAAGGCGGAAAGACATCCACCTCCAACTGACCGAGACGATTGCGCTTCGAAAGCCCCGTCACCACTTCCTCGACCTGACGGCGGAACGCCTCGTCGGACAGCTTCTCCACCTGCTCGTAGCCGCTCGCCGTGATGAAGCGCGTGCCCGTGAGCCGGTTGTAGTAGTAGATTGGCTCGCAGGCGATCGCCACGCGCGAACGCTCGATGAGCTCGGTCATATCCTCCTGAGAGATCGGGTGACGCGCCATGCGCCAGTTCTCGCCGCGCGAGCACAACGCCATGCGCACCTTCGCCGAGGAGGTGTTGAGATAGCGGATGCGAACCTTGGAGACGATTTTCTGCAGCTCCTCATCGGCCTTGAGCGCCAGTTCCATCCGGTCCGGATCAGGACGGATCAGCACGAGATCCTCGGTGAAGATGAGATCCACCGACTCGGAGAGCTCCGCTTCCTCTTCCTCGGGCGTGAGCGGCGCCTTGCCGGCGGCGGCAAGCTCCTCGTTCACCGTCTTGAGCCACAGCACGCGCTGCATCGCATGGACACCGCGCCGGGTGACCAGCCCCGGCGTACGGAAAAACATCGTCCCGATGCGGCTCTTGAGCTGGCCGTCCGGATCCTTCGCGAAAATCGGCTCTCCCAATATCCTCATTACACCAGTTTCCTTTCGATAAGCTGTTCGGCGATCTCCACGGCGTTCAAGGCCGCGCCCCGGAGGAGCTGATCGCCCGAGACGAACATCTCCAGTCCCTTCCGGTCATTGCGCGAAATGTCCTGACGGATGCGCCCGGCGAGGACATCGTACTTCGCCGTCGCGTCGAGCGGCATCGGATAGCCGCCGTTCAGGGGATCGTCCACGAGCTTCACGCCCTTGGCGCCCTTCAGGATCTCGCGCGCTTCCGCGGGCGTGATCTCCTCGGCGAACTCCATGTTCAGCGACTCGGAATGCGCCCGCGCGATCGGAACGCGCACGCAGGTGCAGGAAAGCATGAGCTCGGGGTGGTGCAGCATCTTGCGCGCCTCGTTGCGCATCTTCAGCTCTTCGAGCGTGTACCAGTTCTCCTCGTCGAACTTGTCGATGTGCGGGATGAGATTGTACATGAGCTGATGCTGAAACGCCTTGACCGTGAGCGGGCGGCCTTCCGCATAGGCGTGGATCTGATCCTCCAACTCGTTGAGCCCCGGAGCGCCCGCGCCCGACGCCGCCTGATAGGTGGAGGCGACGAGGCGCTTCAGCCCCTTCGCCTTGTGGAGCGGAGCCACCGCCTCCAGCATAATCGCCGTGGTGCAGTTGGGATTCGCGATGACGCCCTGGTTCCAGTCGAGGTCTTCGGCATTCACCTGCGGTACCACGAGCGGCACCTCGGGATCCTGGCGGAAGGCGCGGGAATTGTCGATCATCTTCGCACCCGCCTTGACGACGGCGTCCTTAAGCTGGATCGCCACATCCGTCTTGCCGGCGAAGAGGACGATGTCGAGCCCCTTGAAGGAGTTCTCGTCCGCCTTGAGCACGTGATACGTCTCGCCGAGGATCTGCTCGTCGCGCTCGCGCGAAGCGAAGACCTGCACCTTCCCGCACGGGAACTTGCGCTCCTTGAGGACCTTGATCATCTCCGTGCCGACTGCGCCGACACCCACCAAACCAACTGCGTACTGTTTCATAAGAGGTTGTTGTCGTTATTGTTGTTGTGTTTTCAATCGCCAAGCCGTTTCAGCGTTCTCCGTTGAAGAGCGCATTTGTCGCGTAATAGGGATCGGAGGTATGGCGGCAACCGAGCCGCCGGAGCCCCGCCTGATCGCCGGGAGTCACCATGTGCGTCATATGCACCTCGCAAGTGCGAAGCTCGTTGAGCTTCTCCATCGCGATCTGCGCCGCCGGATTCGTCGTCGAGGAAATGGCCAGCCCGATAAGCGCCTCGTCGAGATTAAGCGAGGTATAGCCCACCTTGAGGATATCCTGCTTCATATGCGTGATGGCATGAATGACATTCGGCGCGATGAGCGGAATCTGCGCGGGAATCCCCGAGAGGGTCTTGACCGCATTCATCACCATCGCCGCCACCGCGTGCATCTCGTCGGAATTTCGCCCCGTAACGATGCGCCCGTCCTTAAGCTGAATCGCCGCGCCCGAGACGATGGTGCCGCCCGCCTTGCCCTTGCCGAGGATCTGCGCCTCTTCCGCCGCCCGCCGCGCGGCCTCCACGACGACGCGATCCTCCGTCTTGAGCCCCAGCGAGTCCATCAGGTCCTTCGCACGCTCCACCATCGACCGCGGCGCCGAGCCCTCGGCGAAAGCGCACTGATAGCGGAGGAAGCGGCGGATCACCTCCTGACAGGAGGCATTCCTGACCACTTCGTCATCCACGATGCCGAAGCCGATGCGGTTCACCCCCATGTCGGTCGGGGACTTGTAGGGACAGGCACCGCCCGTCATCTTCTGCCAGATGGCGACCAACAGCGGATAGGCATCGACATCGCGGTTGTAGTTCACCGCCTTCTTGCCGTAGGCCGCCTCATGGTACGGATCGATCATGTTCCTGTCGTTCAAGTCGATCGTCGCCGCCTCGTAGGCGATATTGAGCGGATGATCGAGCGAGAGGTTCCAGACGGGAAACGACTCGAACTTCGAGTAGCCCGCGAGATTGCCCATCCGGTACTCGTGATAGATCTGCGTGAGGCAGGTGGCGAACTTGCCCGACCCTGGTCCCGGCGCCGTCACCACCACGATGGGCTTTTCGGTCTTCACATACTCGTTCTTGCCGTAACCGATGTCCGAGACGATGGTATCGACGTCGGCCGGATAACCCGCGGTCTTGTAGTGGTAATAGACGCGAACGCCGCGGCGCTCCAGCTTCGCGCGGAACTGCATCACCGCCGGCTGCTCCTGATAGCGCGTGATCACCACGCCGCGCACGGTGAGCCCCAGATTGCGGAGATCGTCGATGAGCTTCAGGGCGTCGTCGGCATAGGAGATGCCGAAATCGGCGCGCATCTTCTTCCGCTCGATATCGCCCGAAAAGAGGCAGAGGATAACTTCCGCCTGATCCTTCAGTGTCTGCAGCAGCCGCAGCTTCACATTCGGATCGTAACCGGGAAGACAGCGCGCCGCATGGAAATCGTTGATGAGCTTGCCGCCGAACTCCAGATAGAGCTTCCCGTACTTGCCCGCACGGCGGCGAATCTCCTCTGACTGCTCCAAGAGGTACTTTTCGTTATCGAAACCAAGGGTCATAGATGGAGGTGGAGAAAAGAGGTGGAGGTGGACATTGAGATTCTAACCCTTAAGTTCATCAAGGAGCTGCTGAATCTTCTCCTTGCATTTGCCGCAACCGCCGCCGGCCTTGGTGAAATTCGTCACCTCCTCGACGGTGGTGAGCTGATTCTCGGTGATGACCCGCCGAACCTCGTTTTCGGAAACGTTGTAGCAGGTGCAAAGCGTCGTATCCTCGAGATTGCGGTCGGTGTTATCGCCCGTCTCGTAGTTCTTGATGGCCGCTTCCATCGCCTCGCGACCCATCACGCTGCAATGCATCTTCTGCGGCGGCAACCCGCCGAGATAATCGGCGATCTGCTGGTTGGTGATCTTCCGCGCCTCTTCAATCGTCTTGCCGATCACCATCTCGGTCAGGGCCGAAGAACTCGCAATCGCGCTCGCGCAACCGAAGGTCTGGAATTTCGCCTCGGCAATCTTGCCGTCCGCGCCCAACTTGAACTGGAATTTGAGCGCGTCACCGCAGGCGAGCGAACCGACCGTCGCCTCCCCGTCCGGCTTTTCAATCGTGCCCACATTTCGGGGGTTCCGAAAGTGGTCCATCATCTTTTCAGAGTAGTTCCACATACGGGACTCTATTATACCAAAAAATCGTCCAATGTGGCGAGCGCAGGAATACATTCAAGCGGATAGGAAAGATCGAATTTTTCCTCTGCCTCCATCGCGAGCCGCAGGTGGGCAACGCTATCCCATGCAGATAACTCGCCATATTTCGTGTTTCCACTCAATTCCGCGCGATTAACCCCAAAAACCCGCGCCGCCAAAGCCAAAAACGCCTCGCGATAAAGGTCTTTAACCGTGACAAGCTCCTGAAAGCGCGCGATGGTGAGGGGTGCGCCCCAGTCGTTCTCGAGCATCACAAGGAGCCCGAAGGCCTTGAGCGAGCACCACCCCGGAGTGGCTCTGAAGTTCGTCTCTTGGCCGACCTTCTCGACCTCCAAGACATCCGCAACCGCAATAAGAAACTTATTCATGCGCAACCTTGTCAACGGCAAGATTCAAATCAAGATCGTGCAGACCATAATAGGCCTGTCCGGCGTCAATGTCGGCACGGGTCTTTCCGCTCATGTAAGCCGTGATGAAATGATCCGTGTCGCAGGCAGGATTCTGCCGCGCAAACAGGTCAAACAGCTCGCCCTGCGTCTCGACCACTTGCTTGAGATATGACTTCGAAAAAACTTTCATATCAGACCAGCGTGCTCATGATGATCGTCACCAAGACCAAATGTCGGAACGACAGAACGTGCCGAGCTACCGTGAAAGAGAACAATATCACTTAACGCCATCGGCGATAGTATATCACACTCCGCCGCTCCGCAACAAGCCCGAGACGAACCGGTTGCACTCAACTGGAAAACCGCCTGCCCTTCCACACGCAAAATACAGTCGCGAGGGTAAGCGACGCCGTGGAGTTGAGCGAATCGACGCAGCGGAACGCATACTCGGACATCGGGAAGCGCCAGCCCGCGAAATTGCAGAGCCCGTGCCACGCGAGGAACCAGCGCGAGAGGAAAAACGCCGCGATGACCATCATCATCCACAGGAACTTCGACCGCGGATTGCGCACAAGTTCGCGCACAATCACAAACGCAAGGAACCAGCCCATCGCATGACAATAGGAATGCGCATAGCTCCAAGAACAACCGCAAACCGCAGCTGGCATCAGTAACACAAACCAATCCTTCTCACAACGTAGCGCATATGTCATGGCACCACACGCAAGAAGTCCAATAAGCAGCCCAACGGCTATGCAGACCTCAGGCGAAACCACTAAACAAAGCCAATAGGGACAAGTTCCGCACCCCTGGAAAAACTCAACGTTAGCAGCCGGCCCCGCACTAAGCAGGTCGATGAATCCACTCTTGCAGAAGTGCATCGGAATCAATGTCAGCAGAACGCAAGTTCCAGCCGCAACAACACCAGTCCACCATTTTCCCCTCATAATCAACGGAATTGCCAGCAAAACAGCAAGCTGCGGCTTAATCATCGCAACACTCCAACAGAGTCCGGCCGCCAATTTCGACCCTCGATTTAGACACCATGCCATCAGTACGGAAGCCGTCAGGACAAGTGTAGCGAAATTCCCAACCTGCAAATCGGAAAACAATGGATAAGCCACGACCAACAAAGCCAGATGCGCCGCCACGGGAAACCGATCTGACCGAACGCCGATCCATCGCACAATCAGCCAACAAAGAATTATGCAGGCAAAGTACGTCCACCAAGCCACCTTTCGCGGCAAGAAGGAAATCGGCAACATCATCGCATACTCCCAGGGAACATATGCGTTCACCTCCTGATTGCATCCTTCCGGCCTCGCCCCCCTGTGACTGTTGGACACATACGGCTTCACTTCCACTGTCTCATTCCAAATATGATACGGATCCACCCCGTTTCGCAGACAGGAAAGCTCATTCATCCTGAGATTGAAATCATATCCAGCATCTCGGCGGGTATTCGCAACACAGATGACAATCACCGCCACACCCAGCAGTGCAAGCGAAGCTCCGACTATGCGAGACACGATTCTCATCGACGCCTCATCGAGATCTCAAATCGCCCATCGGCATGCCCCTTCAACGCGTCCAGCACCAGTGCCACAGTACATGACAAGAGCCCCGACAAAACAAGGAACACCGAAAAAATCAAAGTCGGAAAACGGGGAACGAGTCCCGTTCGAAAATATTCCACGAACACCGGAGCCGCAAAAACAACGCCAAGGATGACGGATACAAGGCCCAGACCACCAAAGAACTGCATTGGCCGATAGAAACGCAGCAAATTGAAAATCATGAGCAAGACCCTAAATCCATCCCTAAGCGTGTTGAGCTTAGAGACCGAACCGGCCGGACGGTCGCGATAGGCAATTGGGACCTCCACGATGTCGAACCGCTTGTCCAAAGCATGCAGGGTCATCTCGGTCTCAATCTCGAATCCATCCGAAACCACCGGACAATTCTTGACAAAGCGCCAAGAGAAAGCACGGTATCCAGTCATAACATCGTTTACGCGCCGCCCCCAGAACAAGCGGATCAGCGAACAGACCAACCGATTCCCGAATCCGTGGAACGGACGCTTATTCTCGGTCATGTAGGTCGTTGACAGGCGATCACCGGCGACCATGTCGGCACGACCATCGGCAATCGGCGCAATCAAGTCTCGGACCTTTTCCGCCGGATAGGTATCGTCTCCATCCACCATGACGTAGATATCTGCATCCACGTCGCGAAACATCTTCCGAACAACATTCCCCTTCCCCTGCTGTAACACTGGACGAACAATCGCACCCGCAGATTCCGCGAGCGCTGCGGATCCGTCAGTACTGTTGTTATCGAAAACCATAATCTCGGCTTCTGACAACTCGCGCCGGAAGTCACCCACTACTTTCGCGATGGTCTGCGCCTCGTTGAAACAGGGAACAAGAACTGCAATCCGTCTGTTCATTTGAAAATCCGCACCCCTCCACATAAACCAAGTCACCAGCGCCGGCCATAAAAACCAGTGCCCAACGCCTTCATCCGACTTTCCTTTCACAAAGTGCAAAAACGAACACTCCCATCCCCGTCAACAGCGAAATCAGCCCGAGGATATTCGGGAGCGATACCGGCGGAAGCGGCTTGGGCTGATAGGGCTTGCGCGGCGTCAGAACTTCGACCAGATAAACATCGGGAGCATACGGATGATAAGCGAGCGAAACGACAAGCCCCTTCTTCAGCAGCTCCTTCACCTGCGGATGCGCGAAATCCTGCTTGCGCAGAAAGGTGATCTGCCCGCTCGCGTTCTGCTGCCGCGCCGCACGCATGTCGATTGGCGCACAATAAAGGCGATCAATGCGCGCCAGGTCAACGGCTCCCAGCAAGACAACCACCGCCACAACCAACCCGCTCAGCCCCCCTCTTAACCCACTCAACCATCGCGACCCTCGCAAGCCGTCTATGCCATACCCCGCAAGCACGACCAGGCAAAACTCCGTCAGGTGATGCCACTTCACTGGCGCCCGCAGATAGTCACCAAAGGGAAGCGCATAAACCAGACGATAAACCGGTTCGCAATAGCGACCAAGCGAAAAGAGCCAGCAAAGAAGCGCTGCAACGAAGAAGAAGACAATTGTTCGATTGTTCGATTGTTCGGATTGTTCGATTGTACGATTGAAAAAACCGCTAATGCCGCACAAGGCTCCAAGAAGCGCGAGGATGCAGGTGATGACCCCGACGTAGAGCGAATGCTGACGATAATTGCCGCCGGAAGCATTAAGCGGCCGCCCCAGCGCCCCCGTATATGGCCGAATGCCGCTCCCGCGCTTGCGGCTCAAGGCGAGCGTCAGCGGACAACTCGTATCGCCGTTCGCGCGCGGCGAAACGAACTCCACCGTCTCGTCGGACGGGAGCGACCAATTGGTAACGAACTCCCACCGCCGCGCCGCCGCATCCGCCGGCGATTCCCCTTCCTTCCGGCCGCCCGTCGTCTCTCCCGAGGCGATCTGTTCGTCACGCCCCTTGAGGTCGCTGAAGATCGCCGTCCGGAAACTCGGAGCGCCAATGAGGAAAAACGCCGCGGCCGCCAGCGCCATCCCCTTCCAGGAAGGGAACTTCCTTTCCCTCACCGCGGCAAAGACGAAATAGACGGCGGTGAAAACCGTAAAGAGCAACCATAGGTCGGGCTGATAGAAACTCCCCCAAGCGAGCACCGCCCCGAGACCAAGCCAATGCCGCACCTTCCCCTTGCCGAGCGCCCGGTCGATAAGCCCAAAGGCGAAGATGCCATAGGTCATCCACACGAACCAACCGCCGTGGCCAGCCGAAAAGAGCGAAAACCAATAGCCGGAAAACGCCAGCAGGAGCCCCGCGCCATAGGCGGCAAGCCGCGAAAGCCCCCGCCCGCGCAGGAAATACGCAAGCCCCAATGCGGCAAAATAGCCGGCCGCGGCATATTTAAGCTCCTGCACATAGTCGGGAGGCAGCAGCAAGCCCTCCCAAAGGAGATCGCTCGGCACCACCTTGCCGGTCGTGAAGAACTTCCGCAACCACTCGTTCCACACGACCGCCCAGCTCTGATGATGCCAGATGTTGTCATCTGGCATCACCGGCGCGAAGTCCGGCGACCACGTGCCCCAGAAGACATACGCGGCCAGCGCGGCGAACACCGCGGTGAAGCCCAGGAACCAACCCCATTTCTCATTCAGTTTCATTTCAATTCCCTTTCACCTACGCGTGGACGCCGCGCCATAGAGCGGCAGGGAAATGCATCCGTCGCGCAATCTGATGACAAGCTTGTCCTGCGCGCCGGCAACGGAGATGCGGTAATTGTCAACCACGCCCTGCAGAAGCGGGCTCATCGGAAGCGCCTTGAAGATTTCGTCCGCCTCATCCTCCGACAGCTCCCGCAAGACGTCTTCACGACCTGACGGGCCGACATCCTCCGGATACAATGCTATCGCACCGGCGCAATCGCCGCCCAGCGCCTTGAGAAAGGCGAAGTAATTGTCAGAATCATGATGGATGATCTTCTCCAGCCGTCTGCGGACGATGACCGGCGGCAAAAGGTTCTCAAAGAAGAGCCGCGTCTCCCAACTGTTGAACGGCTTCTCCCTCAACGGCAACGACAAGGAAATCGGACACGCGCCAGACGAAGCAAGATACTCCGCGTCATACGAAAACTCACGCGAATTCGCGTCATGATCGAATTCGATGAATCCAATCCGCGAACCCCGGAGATAAACGATCAGGCGCTCCTTCACTGGCGAATCTCCACTTTGAGCCCCAGCGTCGATAAGACCCGCATCAGCTTGTCGAACTGAACGGACTCCTTGCCATCCTCGACATCGCGGACGAAACGCGTGCCGACATTCGCAAACTGCGCCAGTTCAACCTGGGTCGCCTTTTGCTCCCGCCGTGCGTTTCGCACCAAGACCGCAATGTCTTTCATCGATATCATACGGAACACCCCTTGTTGCTCGTATGATACCAAATCACCGCCGAGATTTCAACCCGTTCGGGGCGAATTTTCCAAAATCGGCAGTTTGGAGAGACATTTCGTCCCGAACGGGGCGATTCCCTCACTTGATGAAGACGATGGCAATGATCGTGAACACCATCGTGAAGATGGCGACGGTCTCAACGATGCCAAGCGCACCGAAGTAGTTGGTGAGGCCCTGTCCCGTCTCGCCCTGCGCATCGCACGCGGCGGCGGCGGCACGTCCCTGAAAGAGCGCCGAAAGACCGATGCCAAGGCCCGCGAAGATGCCGAGGATGAGGCAAGGGATACCTGCACCAGCGACATCGCGCTTGAGGAACATGAGGAACATGAGAATCATGCGGTAGAGGGTCTGCGTGATCGGCGCGCCGACGAGACCCAAAAGGATGAACGGCGCCGGCTTGTTGGCGGCATAACATTTCTTCCAGGCCCCGACGGCCGCCGTGGCCGCAAAGCCCGTTCCTAACGCCGACCCAGCGGCGCTCAAGCCCAAGCAGGCGACAGCGCCCGCGATGATCATTGCTGCTTCGTTCATTGTTTTACTCCTTTGCTGTTTTGAATGGCCGGAAGGCGTACCCCGCCCACGAAATGCCCTTGTGGTTGGAAAATTCAAGCGTGTTGAGACGGACGGCGTGAACGAGGATCGACAACCCCGCCATGGCGAAGTTGAGCCCGTGCCCGACCAACAGCACGAGCACCATGCCGAGCGCCAAGAACGGCTTCACCCAGATGAGGTCCGTGCAACCGAAGATCGACAGCGCCATGTTGTTGAAGTTCTCCGCCACCTTCACGGACGCAAGCCCGACCGCGAAGAGGCGCACATAGCTGATGACATCGCCCAAGGTGGACATGACGTTGAGGAAGAGCATGCCCTTCTCGATACCCTTCGACTGCAGAAAGACCGTGACGAAGGAAAGGCCGAAAAGGACGTAGAGCCACCCGGGAATCCCGCCCGTGAAGATGCCGACGATCGTGTTCGTGATCCAGTACATGAAAAACAGGATTCCCGCCCAGGCGAACTGTCCGAGACACCGCCGGTCGTTGATGAGGGAGATGCCGTTCCAGATGCGGGCGAACATCAAGTGCGAGACACCGATGGTGAAGCAAAGGAACATCATGTTCTTGTAGCTCGGGTCGCCGAGCCACTTCACCGTCGGCCAGTCCGCGCACCACGGGATCCCCGCGCCGAACCAGGTGTTGCTGAGCACCCCCCACGCGATCGTCGCCAGCGAGAAGACCGTCATCAACGTAAGCCAGCTCCGCGTCATCACCGCCTTCGGATCCGTCGCCTTAGAGAAGCGCACGAACTTTCTCCAGCCGAAGAGCGTCAGCACGAAGATGATCGCCCCGTAGCCGCCGTCGCCGACGAGCATCGCGAAGAAGAGCGAGAAATAGCACATGAACGGCACCGAGACATCCGCCTCGTCATAGGCCGGCGCGATCCCGAGCCCCTCGAAGAGCGCCTTCACCGGTTTGACGAACTTCGGCGGCTCGATCAAGGTCGGCGGCGTCTCGCCCTCTGCCGGGTCGCGCAGCAGCACGCCCCACCCCGCCGCTGAGATCTGAGATCTGAGATCTGCAATTCTTGTTTCCGGCATCCAGCCGGAAACAAGACAGACCGCGCCCTGCTCGCTCATCAGCTCCTTCGCCTGCTCGAACGCCAATTTGTCCTGCAAGGCCGGGTTCTTCGCGAGGATCGCCTGCTCGTCGGCACGCGCGATCTTCGCCGTGTCGATCGCCGCACGATTCACGACCCGCGCAAGCTTCTCGCGCATCTTCGAAAGTCGCATCGCCGGCAGTTTCGCCGGCAGCTTGTCCGCGAGGTCGATGCCCTTGTCGAGCAGCTTCCGCGCCAACGCCGGATCGAAATCGCCATACGGCTCATAGATGCGAATCTCGCGCTCCAGGCGGTCGCGCTCGGCAACGAACGTCGCGCGATCGGAGTCAAGCGCCAAAACCTCGGCGACCGAACACGGACGGATCTCCTCGGCAAAGCCCTTGCCGCGCGCCTTCATGACGAGCCGCACCGCTCTCTCGGCATCATCGAGTTCACCCTTTGCCGCCACGACGGACGCGCCGCCGGCGGCCGCGGCGAGATCGAGATGCACCGCCCCGAGCGCGCGCAACTGCTTAAGCGTCGCCTCCTTGTCCGCGGCGACGCACACGAGATCGAGGTGCTTCATCCGGACGATCATTCCGCCACCTCCTCGCCCGGAGTGCGGGACTTCGCAATCTTGCCGCGCGTCACCGCCGCCGTCTGCTCGTCGCCGAGGGCGATCTTGATGACCCTAATCGCCTCCTTGCATTCGGGAATCTTCACCTTCTCGAAGAGATTGACGCGCTGCGAGGTGAGCTCCAGCTCGGCGCTCACCAGCCGCCGCTGTTCCTCGTAGATGGCACGCTCGCACTGCAGCGAAAGAATCTGCGACGTCGTCTCGACGGCATTGTCGATCCACGCGGGAGTGGCCCAGGCGTCGATTTCGCGCACTTCCGTCTCGATCGCCTCGAAGGTGGGGATGGCGACACCCGCGATATTCGCCTCGCCCGTCCGCACCTCCTTCACCTTGACCAGCCCCGCCACCAGTGCTTCGTCCGTAGCGAAAAGACCCACCCAGCGGTCAAGTTCGCCCCGCACCGCCGCTTCCTTCGCGCGCGTCCGCTCGGCCTTCGCCACGATGCCGGCGATTTCCCCCTGGAGCTGCTGCTTCTTCAACTGCAACATCGGCAAAAAACGCTGAAAGCGCTTCAAGGCGTCGTTCTGCGCCTTAAGTTCGGTCTTGGTCAGCTTGATCTTTGCCATGGTGGAGATTATATCATTTTTTCGTCCAAATGGTCATCCCGTACTCGATGCGGGCGGGTTGAATGACATTCCCGGGAATCACCTTGTTGCGGATGGTGTAATAGGTATCCGCCGCATTCCATTTCGACCCGACGAGCTTTGACGCCGTCTGTTCCTTCGTCACCGACCCGCGGGCCACGTACCCGCCGTTACGCAAGTCGGCAATGGTCTGCGGAACGCCCTTAAAGGTTGCAGCCTTCGACGCCGCCTTCGGCTTCGGCGTTGTCTTCGGCTTCGGCGCCGCCTTCGGCTTTGGCGGCTCTTTCGGACCGAACTTGATCCAATTGAAGATTCCCGACGTTGCCGCAGGCGACACCTTCTGCTGCACCCCCTCCCCGTAATGTCGCCGCATAATGTCGGCATTCCCGTATAAAACCTTGGCAAGGTAGTCATCCGCGTTCTTCAGCCGCTTGGCCCGGACATCGGGATCGTAGGCGGGGCGAGACCTCAGCCCCAACTGCGTGCGCAGCGAGGGTGTCGCGAAAAGCATGCCGCAGCGCTTGCGTCCGCGATGCTTGAACTTATGCCATTTGTTAGGCGCGCCATAGGCCACGTGCCCGTGACAGACCACCTTGTCGTCCGAGAGGCGGTACATCGACTGCAGCTCCTTCACCAGCTCGCGAATCGCGCGCACCTGAACACTTGCCATGGGCTTGTCGTGATAGCCCACGCATTCGATGCCGATTGAGAACTTGTCCACGTCCTCCTTGCCGTTCCACATCGACCGCCCGGCATGAAACGCCTCCTTGTCGCGATCGACGATGCGATAGACCGACCCCTCCTCGGTGACGCAGAAATGCGCCTCGCCGCGGTCGGAGAGCTTGGTGAGCGAACTTTTCGCCGGCGCTTCGGTCGTATGCAGGACGATGAGCTCGGTCGAACGCCGCACCTGTCTTTCGGGATTGCGCGGGCTCCGATAGCGGTTCGAAGCGTCAATCGCCGCGGCTTGCATCACAAGGAGGCAAGTCGCGGCGAAAATTACGGAGCGAACCCTCAACGGTCCGTCCTTTCTCGTCAGATATTGAGCGTGGTCTTCGACCAGGGCTCCTTGCCCGCGAGGAGCGACGGCGTCGTCATCTCGCTCGGCACCGGGATCCCCAGCATCTGAAGCGCCGTCGGCGCAATCGCCGAGAGCTTTGCGAGCGGCGTCAGGCGCACGCCCGCCGCATCGTTCGCCACATAGAAGCAATCAACGAGGTTGAGCGTATGCGAGGTCTTGGTGAGGCCCGTCCGGTAGTCCTTCATCTGCTCGGCGTTGCCATGGTCGGCATAGATGAGCACATGCGCATCAAGCTCCAAAAGCCGCGGCAGAATCTTGCCGATGCACTCGTCCGTCACCTCCACCGCCTTGGTCGCCGCCTTTTCATCGCCCGTATGGCCGACCATGTCGCAGTTCGCGTAGTTGATGACGATCATCCCGTATGGATTCTTCGCAGCGCTCTCGCCGGGCTTGCCGATCAGCTCGAAGAGCTTGTCGGTGACATTGTACGCCTCCATCTCCGGGTGCGAGGCGAAGGTCGCCGCGTCGAAGCGGCTCTTGACCTCGACCTGGTCCTCGCCGGCGGAGGGCGTCGTCAACTTGCCGTTGAAGAAGCTCGTCACGTGCTTGATCTTCTGCGTCTCCGCGAGCCGAAGCTGCTTGAGGCCCGCCTTCGAGACCACCTCGCCCAGGAGGTTGTCCATCCCGCCGCCCGCGCCCATCGCGCCGAGGAGGTAGCTGTCGAACTCGTCCCAGTAGCGGGTGAAGCCGAGGAACGAGACCTTCGGCTTCGCCTGAAGGTTCGCCTGGTCGGGATAGTCCGCCGAAACGAACGCCTGCGTAAGCTGAATCGCGCGGTCCTGACGGTAGTTGGTGTGCATGACGACGTCGCCGTCCTTCATCCCGGCGTAGTCGCCCAGCACATAGCAGGGGATGTACTCGTCGGTCATCGGCGTATTATCGGGGGTCTTGCCGTTTTCGTATTCGCCCTTCACCGCCTCCTCGATGGTCGCCGCGCGCTTGCCAACGCCGCTCACAATGCAGTTATAGGCCTCGCTCGTGAGCTTGTAGTTCTTCGAGCGGTCCATGCCGTAGTAGCGGCCCATCGCGGTGCCGATGACGGCATTACCGACCGCGGCGAGCTCGGTCTTGAGCCGCGCGATGTATTCGAGCGTCGAGCGCGGCGGCGTGTCGCGCCCGTCCAGGAACGGATGCACCACGATCTTCCCCTCGGGGAATTCCTGCCGCGCCCTTTTCATCAGCTTGAAGAGGTGCTCCTGATGCGCGTGAACGCCCTCGTCTTGCAAGAGCCCGAAGAAGTGGAACTGCGAGTTGTTCTTCTTCCAGTCGGCGATAAGCTTCGCCCACTTCTCGCTCTTGAAGAGCTCGCCCGAACTGAGACCGTCGTCGATGCGCTTGAGTTCCTGCACCACGATCCGCCCCGCGCCCATATTAAGGTGCCCGACTTCCGACGAGCCCTGGTAGCCGTCGGGGAGCCCCACCGCCTCGCCGCAGCAGTCCAAGAGGCAGTGCGGATAGCGCGCGCGGATCTGATCGGTGACGGGCGTCTTCGCCCCGTAAACGGAATTGCCCTCGGCCCTGGCGTTAACGCCCCAGCCGTCACGGATAATCAGCACAACAGGTCTCATTTGATGTTTAACTCCTTAGCATTTTAAAAGACGGGGGATAGTATATCAAAAAATCACTTCTCGGCAGCGACCACCGCTCCATCCCGGAGGTGCAGGATGCGCTGGTTGGAACTGCCGCGAAACCGCAGGGAGATATCCTTGAGCTCCTCCACGAACGGCCCGTCCACCAGCACATCGGTCATGCGCAGGATCTCGTCCGTCACCTCGGTGCGCCAATAAGAAGGTTTAGAGGACTGAAGTTCCTCGATGACACACCCGGTATAGACCCAAAGGGTCTTGGCCGCGCCGAACCGTTCGCGAAAGCGGCGGAGAAACGGCACCAGCGCCCGCTGATTCGCGGGCTCCATCGGTTCCCCGCCGAGAAGCGTCAGCCCCGCGATGAAATCGGGCTCAAGCGCCGCGATGATCTCGTCTTCGACCGTGCGCGTAAACTCCTGACCGTAGGCGAAGTCCTGCGCCTCTGCGTTGAAGCAGCCCTTGCAGCAATGGGTGCAACCAGCAACGAAGAGGGAGACCCTCACTCCCTCTCCGTTGGCGATATCGCAGGTTCTGACGGAAGCGTAGTTCACGAAACGTGAAGGACGCGCTCCTTGATCTCCTGCGTACGACCCTGATTCCAGAACTGGGAGCCGATGTAGCCGCAGGTGCGGCGCGCCACGTTGAGCTTCGACTCGTCCGTGTTGCCGCACTTCGGGCACTTCCAGATGAGCTTGCCGCTCTCGTCCTTGACGATTTCGATCTCGCCGTCGAAGCCGCACACCTGGCAGTAATCCGACTTGGTGTTGAGCTCGGCGTACATGATGTTGTTGTAGATGAACTTCATAAGCGCGAGCACCGCCGGCAGGTTCTGCTGCATGTTCGGCACTTCCACATAGCTGATGGCCCCGCCCGGCGAGAGCTTCTGGAACTTCGCCTCGATCTCCAGCTTCTTAAAGGCGTCGATCGGCTCGGTGACGTGGATGTGGTAGGAGTTGGTGATGTAGTTGCGGTCGGTGACGCCCTTGATGACCCCGAAGCGCGCCTGCAGGCACTTGGCGAACTTGTAGGTCGTCGATTCGAGGGGCGTCCCGTAGAGCGAGTAGTCGATCTTCTCGGCCGCCTTCCACTTGGCGGTGAACTCGTTGAGCTTCTTCATGACCTCGAGACCGAACGCCTCGCCCTCCGGCTCGGTGAGCTTCTTGCCGATCATCGCATAGACGCACTCCCAGAGACCCGCGTAGCCGAGCGAAATCGTGGAGTAGCCGCCATGCAGGTACTTGTCGATCTTCTCGCCCTTCTTAAGCCGCGTCAGCGCTCCGTACTGCCAGAGGATGGGCGCCGCGTCGGACGGGGTCCCCGTAAGCCGCTCGTGACGGCACTGGAGCGCCTTGTGGCAGAGCTCGCAGCGCTCCTCGAAGATCTTCCAGAACGCCTCCATGTCGCCGTGCGCGGAGAGCGCCACATCGACGAGGTTGATGGTGACGACGCCCTGGTTGAAGCGGCCGTAATACTTAGGCCTTCCGTTCTCATCGACATACGGCGTGAGGAACGAGCGGCAGCCCATGCAGGTATAGACGTTGCCGTTCCCCAGCTTGTCGACCTTGTATTCGAGCATCTTCTTCGCCGAAATGTAGTCGGGCACCATGCGCTTGGCCGTGCACCTCGCGGCGAGCTCGGTGAGATACCAGTAAGGCGAATCCTCGGAGATGTTCTGCGGCTCGAGGACATAGATGAGCTTCGGAAAGGCCGGCGTGATGTAAACGCCCTGCTCGTTCTTGACGCCGCGGATGCGCTCGTTGAGCACTTCCTCGATGATGATGGCGAGGTCGTGCTTCTCCTGGTCGTTGCGCGCCTCGCCGAGGTACATGTAAACGGTGACGAACGGCGCCTGGCCGTTGGTGGTCATGAGGGTGACGACCTGATACTGAATCGTCTGCACGCCGCGCTGGATCTCCTTGCGGACGCGCTTTTCGACGATGGCGTCGAACTTGTCCTTCGCCATCTTGACCTCCGCCTCCTCGCACTCGGCGGCGAGTTCCTTGCGGATGGACTGGCGCGAAACGTCCACGAACGGGGCGAGGTGCGTAAGCGAGATCGACTGCCCGCCGTACTGGTTGGAGGCGACCTGGGCGATGATCTGCGTCGCGATATTGCAGGCGGTGGAGAAGCTCTTGGGCTTCTCGATCATCGTTCCCGAAATGACCGTGCCGTTCTGCAGCATGTCCTCGAGGTTCACGAGGTCGCAGTTGTGCATGTGCTGCGCGTAGTAGTCCATGTCGTGGAAATGGATGAGCCCGTCCTTGTGGGCCTGGACGACGTCGGCCGGCAGCAGCAGACGCGCGGAGACGTCCTTCGACACTTCGCCCGCCATGTAGTCGCGCTGGACGGAGTTGATCGACGGGTTCTTGTTGGAGTTCTCCTGCTTGACATCCTCGTTGTTGCATTCGATGAGCGACAGGATCTGCTTGTCGGTGGTGTTCGCCTGGCGGAGGAGCTGCTGCTTGTAGCGATAGACGATGTACTTCTTCGCGATCTCCTTGGCGCCGAACTCCATCAGCTTCGTTTCGACGACATCCTGAATCTCCTCGACGTGCATCGCCCGGTCGCGCGCCGCGCACACGCCCGCGACTTCCTCCGCGATCAGCTTGATGCGCCCTTCGGAAAGCGCATCCTTGTAATCCACCGCCTGCGAGGCCTTGCGAATGGCATTCTCGATCTTCGAGATGTCAAATGGCACTTCCTGGCCGCTGCGCTTGGTGATTTTCATCTCTTTCATTTTCTCTTCTGCCTTTTTAAAGGTGTTTTTACATTCTGTTGTGGGTCACACATACTATCATACACTAAATCTTGTGTTTATGCAAGGGGGAAACTTGCAAGTTTTTACGACCCAGCGTTTTAGGCGAAGCGATCAAGCCCCAACGAGCTTCGCCAATAAGCGAACCGATCCGTCGGCAACATCCCTGAAAAGACTGTGCCCGTGCGCATCCATCGCCACGATGCCGCGGAAATCCTCCACCTCGAAATGCCAGCACGCCTCGGCCGCGCCGAACTCCCGGAGGAAATCGACGCCCTTGACCGCCTTCACCGCCGCCGCCGAAATTGCCGCCGCGCCGCCGACCGCCTGAATGTAAACCGCCCCCGCCTCCTGCATCGCCTTCAGCGTCGCCGCATCCATCCCGCCCTTGCCGATGATGAGCCGCACGCCGCTTTGACGGATGAATTCGGGCTCGTAGGGATTCTCCCGCACCGAGGTCGTGGGCCCCGCGGCGACCACCCGCCACGCGCCGGGTTCGCCCACGACCACCGGTCCGCAATGATAAAGCGCTCCGTCCTGGAAATCGACCGGGATCTTCCCGCCGTCGGCGAAGAACTTGTGAAACTTGTCGCGCCCCGTGTGGATTAGCCCGGTGATGGACACCGCCTCCCCGAGTTTCAGCGAACGGACGGTTTTTTCGTCAAAGGGAAATCTCAGCTTTTTCAATGCTCTAAACCTCCATCCTGCCCCGGCGACAAGCCCAACACATATAGGCGACGGTCACGAAGAAGGAGGCGGGAACCCGCGGCATCGCTGCGAGCTTCACGCCAAGGAGCGTCGTCTTGCCGCCGAGCCCCATCGGACCTATGCCCAGTTGATTCGCCTCCTTGATCAGCCGCTTCTCCAGCTTGCCGAGCGGACTCGCCGGCGCCTTTTCGTCCAGCGGGCGGAGCAGCTGTTCCTTCGCGACCTCATAGGCCGTGGCCCGGTCGCCGCCAATGCACACGCCGAGAATCCCCGGTGCACATCCGAAGCCCTGCGCCTTCACGACCGCATCGAGCACACAGCGCCGAACGCCCTCCAAGTCGCGCCCCGCCTTGAGCCCGGCATCGGGAAGCGAATACTGCCGCGACATGTTCTCGCTGCCGCCGCCCTTCATGAGGAGCGTCACCGTCCGCGGCAAAAACGCCTTGCCGTCCGGCTCCGCATAGTGAATGACCGGCGCGCCTTCCGCGCAATTGTCGTCATACGACTTGCCGCTTACCGAATCGATGCAGTTCTTGCGAAGATAACCGCGTTCCGTCGCAAGCGCCACCGCGCGGCGGATCGCCGCGGGCGTGACGCGCCGACGAAGCGCCGCATCGACATAGAATACGAGCGTTCCCGTATCCTGACAGAGCGGCGTTCCCGCCCGCCGCGCGAGCGCGCAATTGTCGAGAATCGTCCGCAGGACGACGGCGGCGGACTTCCCCGGCGTCTCCTGCCGAACCGCCGCCTTGAGCGTCTTCTCCACATCGGAGGGGAGAGCCGAGCTGGTCTCGCGAATGAGTCCACACAGCCGTTCGACGATACTCACTTTTCCCCCTTTCCTTTCCGCAGCGGTTCAGCGGGCGGCAAGTGCCTTGCGAATGACCGCTTCCACGTCCTTGAGTTCCGGATTCGCCTCCATGACCTTGGCGACCAGTTCGCTCGCCGCCTGCTCGGTAAAGCCGAGTGCGGCGAGGGCCAGCGCGGCATCGCGCAGAATCGGCGACGCCGTCTCGTCGCCGCGAGCGGAGACGGAAAACGCCGAAACCTTGTCCTTCAGCTCCACGCAGATCTTCTCGGCCGTCTTCTTGCCGACGCCCTTGATGGACGAGAGCCGCTTGAAATTGCCAGAGGAGATGGCGAGGGAAAGCTCGGAGAGCGACGAGCCCGAAAGGATGGCGAGGGCGATCTTGGGGCCGACGCCACTGACGGAGACGAGCAGCGAAAACATCTCGCGCTCGCCCGCAGTGGCGAAGCCGAAGAGGATCTCGTCGTCCTCGCGCACGATATGCGCCGCAAGGAGCTTCACCTCCTCGCCGAGGTGCGGCAGTTTCTCGTAAGTCGAAAGCGGGATGAAAAGCTCGTAGCCTACGCCCGCCGCCTCGATGACGACGCGCGTCGGATCCTTTTCCTCGAGCAGACCTCTGATATGCGCAATCACCGGCTGACTCAATTAAACAACTTCGCGAGCTTCTCCAGCTGCGCGAGCTTCTCCTGGTTCTCGGCGAGCTTGCGCTTCGCCTCGCTGATGACTTGCTCGGGCGCGTGCGCGACGAAGTTCTCGTTCGCGAGCTTCGCTTCGCTCCCCTTGATGAAGCCGCTGATCTTCGCGATCTCGCCCGCAATGCGCTTCGCCTCCGCCTGCTTATCGACGAGCCCGTCGAGCGAAAGATAAACCGTGCCGAACTGGGTGAGTTTGGACGGCATCGGGAGGTCGCTCCCCGCCGCGACGAACTCGACGGATTCCGCGCGCATCGCCTTGATCAGCGACTGCACTTCTTCCTTCGGCAGGGGCTCGGCGCCGCCTTCGGCTCCGTCCGCTGTCCACGCTTTCGACAGGCCGATCGTCACCTTTACGAAATCACCCGGCTTCACCTTGTACTCGGCCCGGAGCGCCCGGAGCGCGGTAATCGCCTCGCGCTTGGCGTTGACGAAATCGTAGTTCTCCTTCGTCGCCCCCCACTTCTCGAGGTCAGCCGCGGCAAAACCCGTCGGATATTCGGCCAGCATGATCGTCTCGCCATCCTTGAGATAGCCGAGCTGATGCGCCACTTCCTCCGTCACAAACGGCATATACGGATGCAGGAGCCGAAGCGCCTTGTAGAAGACGTCGCGCAGAATCGCGAGCGACGCCGCCTTGTTGGGCGAATCCTTCACGAATTCGACATACCCGCCGCAGAGCTGATCCCAGAAGAAGTCATAGACCGCGAGCGCTCCGTCCTGAATGCGGTACTGTTCGAGAATCTCGCTCACCTTCCTGCACGCGAGATCACACGCGAAGAGGATGTGCTTGTCATCGGAAGAGAGATTCTCGGATGTCCACTCTCCACCTCCACCTTGACTCTCCACCTCTGCTTCCTGCATTTGCAGGAAGCGTGCCGCGTTCCATATCTTAGTGGTGAAGTTGCGCCCGATCTCGAACTTCTCCTTGTTCACCTTGGTGTCGCATTCAAGCGAGGTGATGAGCGCAATCGAGAACCTGAGCGCATCCGCCGAATACTGCTCGATGAGTTCCAGCGGATCCAGCGAGTTGCCCTTCGACTTCGACATCTTCGAACCGTCCGCCGCGCGCACGATGCCATGGATGACGATGTTCTTAAAGGGCGGCTTCTTCATAAAGTGAATGCCCGCCATCATCATCCTCGCGACCCAGAAGAAGATGATGTCCTGCGCCGTCACGAGATCAGCCGTCGGATAGTAGTAGTCGAGATCCTTCGTCTGCTCCGGCCACCCGAGCGTCTCAAACGGCCACAGCCAAGACGAGAACCAGGTGTCCAGGACGTCGGGGTCCTGACGGAAGATTGTTTGATTGTTTGATTGTTTGATTGTTTGATTTGGATCGTCGGAGGCAATGCCTTTTGCGTGGCAGTGCGGGCACTCGGTCGGTGCCTCATCCGTAACGAACATCTCACCGCATTTTTCGCAGGTGTACGCGGGAATGCGGTGTCCCCACCAGAGCTGCCGCGAAATGCACCAGTCCTGAATGTTCTCCATCCAGTTGAAGTAGATCTTCGACCAGCGCTCGGGAATGAACTTCACCTCGCCGGACTTGACCGCCGCGATTGCGGGCTCGGCGAGCGGCTTCATCTTCACGAACCACTGCTTGGAAAGACGGCTCTCCACCACCTCATGGCAACGGTAGCAGTGCCCGACCTGGTTGTCGAGGTCTTCGATATGGTCGAGGAAACCGCCCTGCTCAAGGTCTTCGACGATCTGCTTACGGCACTCCCAGCGATCCATCCCCTCGTACTTCTTGCCCGCGAGCGCATTCATGTGCGCATCGTCGGTCATGATGTTAATCTCTTCGAGATTATGCCGCTTACCAACCAGGAAGTCGTTGGGATCGTGCGCGGGCGTGATCTTCACGATGCCCGTGCCGAACTCGCGATCGACGTAGTCGTCGCTGATCACCGGGATCTCGCGCCCCGTCAAGGGCAGGATCACGGTCTTGCCGATTAGGTGCGCATAGCGCTCGTCCTTCGGATTGACCGCGACCGCGGTATCGCCCGGAAGCGTCTCGGGGCGCGTCGTCGCGACCATCACATAGTCCTTGTAGGGCTCGCCCGCAGCGCCCTTGGCGCTCCCGACGACCGGATACTTGATGTACCAGAAGTGACCGTGGTTCGGCTCGTGCTCGACCTCATCGTTCGCAAGCGCCGTCCCGCATCGCGGACACCAGTTGACGATGTAGTTCCCCTTGTAGATGAGCCCCTCGTCGAAGAGTTGCTTGAAGACCTTGAGAACCGCGCGGTTGCAGCCCTCGTCGAACGTGAAGCGCTCACGCTGCCAGTCCGTCGAATTGCCGAGCATCCGCTGCTGGTGGACGATCGTCCCGCCGTACTGCTTCTTCCACTCCCAGACGCGCTCCAAGAACTTCTCGCGCCCCAAGTCCTGACGGCGCTTCCCCTCCTTCTTGAGCGCCTTCTCGACCACATTCTGCGTGGCGATGCCCGCGTGATCGGTGCCGGGAAGCCACAGCGTGTTCTTCCCCTGCATGCGGCGCCACCGCACGAGGATATCCTGAATCGTCTGATTGAGCGCGTGCCCCATGTGCAGAATGCCCGTCACGTTCGGCGGCGGAATTACGACGGAATACGGCTCGCGCGCGTCCGGCTCCTGATGAAAATATCCGTTCTGCTCCCAAAGGGGATACCACTTGGCCTCCGCGGCCTTTGCATCGTATTGTTTGTCCATAGAAGAGGTTGAAAGGTTGAAAAGTTGAAAGGTTGAGCTCAGAAGAACCACTTGGCGACCGCGAGCAGCCCCTGCTTCCACGGCACGCGATGGGAAACGCCCGACTTGCCCGCGAACTCGGAGAGATGCGCCACGTACCAGTCGTAGTTCCTTACCAGCGCATCCTTGTTGGAATACCGCGGCCGATAGCCGAGGTCGCGCTCCGCCTTTTCGATGGAGACGAACGAATCGGTCGAGGCCGTCTCGTAAACCCACGGATAGAGCGGCGAAAGCTTCAGCGCCTCCAGAATGCGCAGGATGAAGACGATGGGCTTGACCGGCAGGCCGCGGATCTTCTTGCCGTAGCCAGCGCGATCCAAGACCGCCTGATAGTCCTCCTTCATCGTCGTAAACTCCTTCGCGCCGATGTTGAACTCGGTCGCGACCGTCTCCTTCGGAAAGGTCATCGCGTTCCAGATCGCATGATCGAGGTCATCGACATCCATCAGCTGATAGCGGTTATTGCCGCTGCCGATCATCGGGAAGCCGTGGCCCGTGTGCGCCCAGTCGTAGAAAAGCGCAAAGACCCCGAGCCGCTCGGGCCCGATGAAGCTCTTCGGACGGATGATGGAAACGCAGTACCCTTCCTTGATCGCCGCGCGGCAGACCTCCTCCGCATCGATCTTCGCCTGTCCGTAAGGCCCGACGCCCACGAGCGGATCGGTCTCGAAGATGGGATGCTTCTTCGGTACGCCGTAAACCGCCGTGGAGGAGATCTGGATCATGCGGTCCAGCTTGAACTTGCGCGCCGCATTGAGCACATTGCGGCAGCCGTCCACTTCGGTCGAAAAGATGTCCTCCTTCGAATAAAGCGGCAGCGCCGCCGCGCAATGAACCACCACGTCGCACCCTTCGGTGACCTTCTCGACCGCGGCGACATCGCGCACATCGCCCTTAAGGAACCTGAGCCACGGCTCGTTCTTCTCGGGATAGTCGAAATCGGCGATATCCAAAACGCGAATTTCCTCCACGCCCTGCGCGCGGAGGAAACGAATCAAGTTGATTCCGAGAAACCCGGAACCGCCCGTCACGAGAACTTTCATGGGGAGACCTCCTTACTTGTCGGCCGGAGCGGGCAGAGCCGGCGCTTCCGCCGGAAGCTCAGGCGCGGTCATCGGCAAAGCAGGCGCTTCCTGAGCGGCAGGCGCGGCGGATTCGTTCGCCATCAGCGAACGCGAGTGTACCGTGGAGGTAAGACGCGCCAGAACCAGCGTGTTCACGAGGAAAATCGCACCGAGGACGGCCGTCGTCTTGATGAGGACGTTGCCCGCGTCCGCACCGAGCGACGCTTCCAGCATACCGCCGCCGATCGCACCGCCCAAACCGCCTTCTTTCGGCTTCTGGAGCATAACCACCAGCGCCAGCAGGATGCAGACGAGCACTTCCACGACATAGAGAAAACCGATAAAAACAGACATGACCTTTTCTTTCCTTTCTTAAGGGGAAATTATATCAAATTATCCCCGTCCATTTCAACCGACTGGGTGCAGCGAAAGATTTATGCAGGCATCCCCAATTTTCCACTTGCTTTTCGAATGCACATATACTATAATATATGCTATGAAAAACAAAATGTCGAAAAAGGCACGTTCGCGGGCCGAGATCCTTGCCGAGATCGCCG
>JAZUHK010000046.1:0-10248 GCA_045641645.1 Kiritimatiellia bacterium | reverse complement strand
GCGAAGATCGGGTACGTGCCCCGAAGCTTCCCCTTCTCGTCCCGCCAGCCACAGCCGTGGCTTTCGTTGCAGCACATCCACGGGCAGATCGTGCCGTCCAGGTAAAAGCCGTCGATGCCGAGGTCGACGTACGCCGTCTTCGCGCGCCCGATCCACGTCTCGCCCCATGCGCTCGCAAGGCACGCGCGATAGTCGCGCTGGGCCGGCGGACGATACCAGTAACCGTTCATCCGTCCGTTCGAATCGTGCTGAAGCCAGTCGCGATGATGACGTCCCCACTCGGGATCAAGCGGCGAGAGCTCGTAGCCTCCGTAGACAAGCGCCTTCATTCCGGCCCGATGGCACTTCTCGACAATGGACTTGAAGTCGGGCCTCGCCGACGCGGCGTCGTTCTGAATCGGGATCCAGTCCTCGTGAAAGGCAATCGTCTTCACGCCCGCCGCGGCCGCCTTCGCGATCGACGCGTCGACGTTGCCGTCCGGAAACGCGCGCTGGGCCGTCCACCAGGTTTCCGGACGCTTGACCGTGAGACCGACGCCCATCGGCGGCGAATGCATCACGTGGTTCGCGTTCCACTTGCGGTCGAACGGCTTCACCGGCGTCGCCTCAAGCCCGAAGACCCAGGTCTGCGGAAGGTCGACGGCGCGGTCGACGAGACGGATGCGCAGGACCGTCTCGTCCGTTCCGGGCACGACCTCGACGACCCGCTTCTCGTCCGCCGCGAATCCGCGCTCGCTTTCGCAGAACCAGCAGAACCCGGCCTTCTCGTCGCCGAGCCAGACGGACGCGAGGAACGGCCAGGCCTTCGGTCCCTTCACGCCGCCCGCGTTCTCGCACTTGCCCCACGGGAACGGATAGTACTGGTAGTACTTCACGAGCTCGGGCTTCAGCGGAATCTCCAGCCACGCCCGCGTCAGTTGCGCCCGATGCGAGGCGGGTCCGGGCACGAGCGCAAGCGAGACCTCCATCATGCCGTCGTACTCGATGCGCGTGACGGCGTCGGCGGTCACGCACGGCGACTCGCTCCAGCCGCAGACGGTGACGGACTCCGCGTCCGCCCCGTGCACCCAGCTGCCGTGCTTCGTCCAGGCGACAGGCTTGCCGTCCCTGTCGGCGCAGACGACGCGCACCGGTCCCGCCAGGAGCTCGCGTCCGAGCGACGTCACGCCCACGGGGAGCGCGTTCGAGGCAAACGCATAGTCGCGTCCCCACACCGACACCCTGCCGTTCTCGACCGCCATCGGCGTCCACGGCCGCGGCACTGCGGCAAGCATCGCCGCCATCATCAGACTGATCATCATAAGAAAAAAGGTCCGCAACCGGAATTGCGGACCCTTTCGCTTCGTCGGGAAAAGCCTTACTTGGCCTCTTCGACGATGGTGACGACCTTGCCGTCCTTGATGAACTTCACCTTGCCGTCCTTGAGGGCGAAGAGGGTGAAGTCGCGGCCCTGGCCGACGTTCTTGCCGGGGTGGATCTTCGTGCCGCGCTGGCGGACGATGATCGAACCCGTCGTCAGGAACTGGCCGTCGTAGGCCTTGACGCCGAGGTACTGCGGATTGGAATCGCGACCGTTACGGGCAGATGCGGAAGTAGCCATTTCTCATTTCCTCCTTACGCAATCGCCTTGACCGTAGCAACCGTAAGCTGCTGGCGGTGACCGACGAGACGGCGGTCGCCTTTGCGGCGCTTCGCCTTGAAGTTGATGACCTTCTTGCCCTTGATGACGCCATCGACGGCGAGGGTGACCTTCGCGCCTTCGACGTAGGGGGTGCCGACCTTGAGGGTGGTGCCGTCCGACACGGCGAGAACCGTATCGAGAACCGCATCCTGACCCGCTTCGACCGCGGTCTTTTCAATCTCAATCTTCTGACCGACCTTGACAAGCAACTGCTTGCCGCCGGTTTCGAGTACTGCGTATGCTTCCATTTTTGCTGTTTCCTTTGCTTTTGCTCTCCGCATTCCTTGTGGCTTTCGCCACGAAATGCTGGATTTGGATAGTATATCAAAAACAGCCGTCCGCCGTCAATGGAGCGCGGCATCCTGGCCGCAATCGGTTCGTTTTGCTCGTCCCTCGCAAAACTAACCGGTTGCCGCAGCGCTCACTTAAGCAGCAGCAAATCCGCCTTGTCGAAGGGCGGCACAAGCCGATCGGGGTCCCCGGCCGGCAACGGCGCCGGCGAAGGCGCCGCCACCGAAAGCTCCGCCGGCACGGCCTCCAGCTCGTATGCCGCACCATTGCCGCGAGTAAAGCGCGAGCGCTCCCCAAGGGACAGAACCGGATCAACCCATGCCGCCGCGGAATCCAAGGAAAGGAGATCGGCCTCAAGCTGCCGAACGCCCTCAACCCCAACTTGCCAAGCCGCCCGCGAACGCGCCTTCACCTGTGCGAGCTCCGCAGGGGAAAGCGTCACGAAACGACATGACGCCGCCGCGGGGGCCGCCTCGTCCGCATCAAAGCCAACCGCCTCAAACGGAAACACGGCGACCACCGACGCCCCCATCGCCAAAATCGGCAAAAGACCGAACAATTCGCTACCGAAACTCCGCCGCGGGCGATATCCTGACGACCTCATTCCGCCACCTCCGCATGGCGATTCTCTCCGGCAATCAGCACCTGACGCACGCCACTCGCCCGCGCCCGCGCCGCAATGCGCATCATCTCGCCGGAAGCGATACGGCGATCCAACAGCACCAGCAGCGTCTTCCTTTCGCTCTGGGCCGCGCGCTCCGAGAGGTGCTCCCCCAGCGCGGCAAGGGACGAGGCATCCTCCAACGAATAACGCGCATCGTCAAAGAAAACCAGCGTCTCACGCGCCATCGGCAGGACCGTCGCCACCATTTCCGCAGCTTCCGCATCCCCCAGGGAATCGGACGAAAGGTCAAAAAGCGTCCCTTCGGCGCGGGTGAGCGTATTCGAGAGCAGATAGATCATCACGAGCAGGAGCAAAAGCGTCACCCACGGGGCCGCCGCCACGAAGGGCCTGAACCAGCGCGAACCGAAGCGCCAGATGCCGTCTGACGGCTCGACTTGCCAACCCCAGGAACCGGTCACTTCGAGACCTCCTGCATCGCGATATAACCGACGACACGGCTTGCTGCCGCTTCCAACTCCACCACCAGGCGATTCATCCTGACCGACAGCATTCCGTACATGACCGAAACCGGAATGGCCACGATCAACCCGAGCGCCGCCGACACCAGCGCCTCCATCGCCGCATTCATCAGCGATGCGCGCGCGACGAGCGCCCCCGTATTCACCAGCCCCACCGCCTTCACAAAACCGACAATCGTCCCCAGCAGCCCCACGAGCGGAGCCGCCTGCCCGATGATCGGAAGGATAGCGAGCCGACGGTCCAGCCGCGCCGTCTCCGCCCTGCCCTGCGAATCCACCGCCTCACGGAGGACGCGCGCAGGCGCCCGTCGCTGACGAATGGCCGTGGCCACCACGTTGGCAACCGGCACCCCCGTCTCCTCGCAAATGGACAGCGCCTCCTCTTCGTTCCCCGCCGCCAGCACGTTGATGACGCCGTTCACGAAATCCTGCCAGTCGATCTGCGCCCGGCGCAATTCGAAGAAGCGTTCGAGGAAGACGACGAAAGCCGCCACTCCCATCACGAGAAGTATCCAGAAAACAGGACCGCCAGTGATTGTCATAAGAACCTGCCTTTCCGATTGATGCGTTGAATCCGCCGCGCCGCCTCGTCGGCTGCCGCGACATCGCTAGTCACCACGAGTTCAAGGATCTTAACCGCCTGAAAGCTCCGACCGCGGCTCTCGTACTCTTCCGAAAGGCGGAAGGCGGCGCGGGCAAACGCCGTCCGCGCCTCTTCGTCGTACCGAATCCCCTCGGTACGTCCGTCACGATAAGCCAGCACGACGCGCACGTAATACTGGTCGATAGCCTCGTCAAGGCGCTTGAGTTTTTCAAGCGTGCGGGCGACCTTAAAGGATACGACGATGCGTTCCGAAGGCGAAAGCGCCTCACCTAACAAGAGCGCCCGATACGCCTCCAACGCCGAACGGTAGCGCGCCGGATTGTCGGCGCCCATCGCAAAAAAGGCATCCGCACGCAACAGTTGAGCCCTCAGACGTTCTACCGCGCCCGCCGAACCCGCAACCTGTTCAAGCACCAATACCGCCTCGTCAAAGCGCGCGAGCTCGATAAGCGCCTCCGACTGTACAAGCAGCGCGGCGGCACGAAGCGGCGAATCGCCCCTGCGGGAGACGAAGTCCGTCACCAGCTGAATGGCCCGTGCAAAGTCATTGGCGGCGAAGGCGGCGCGCGCAGCCCAAAGCGAGGCCTCGTCGGCTATCGGCGCATTCGGCGCAAGTTCCGTCACCGTCGTAAAGAGCTGCCCCGCCTCGCGCCAGCGCCGCCGGTTAAAGGCAAACTTCGCCAGCCACAGCGTTGCGTCCACCCGCACGCCGACGTCACGTTCCGTGCGTGCGAGCGCCGCCGCCTTCGCTTCGGCCTCCTCGTCGTAACCCTGCCCGTAAAGGCACATCATCATCAGGTAGCGCATGCGCGGCGCACGCACTGCATCGGCGGCAGCCACCTCCGCGAACGCCTTCATCGCCTCGTCGAAGCGGTATTCGGAAAAAAGCGTCCGTCCCCGCCGCTCCAGTTCGCGCAGGCGTACGATTGCGCCCACCCGTTTCCCCGCCGCCGTCTCCGGATACTTCTCCGCCACTTCGCGATAAAGCCGCAGGGACTCGTCCAGCTCACCGTCTTCCGCCGACAGGTCGCCGAGTTTCACCAACGCCCGCGCGCGCCCCTCGTCGTCAACCGCCACCGCGAGCGTAGCCCGAAACGCCTCGCGGGCCTCTTCGCGACGCCCGATCTCGGCCAGTGCCCAGCCCCGGCTCTCCTGCACGGCCGCATCCTTCCGCGCCTCCGACCACATCTCCAGCGCCTCGGCAAACGCAGCTGCGGCAAGGGCGCCTTCGCCACGGTCGAGCCGGGCCTCGGCAAGCAAAAGGAACGCGTCCTTCGCGCCGTCGGAATCGGGGACGTCGCGGGCAATGGTCTCAATCAGCTTCGCACCCTCGGCAAAGGTCGCCTCGGCCTTGATGAGCTGCACGCCGAGGCGCAGCCCCGCAAAACGCCGCACCGACGGCGAAACCGCCTGTTCGTACGAAGTCCGCAGGGCCTTCGCGTCGCCCAGATTCGCCGCCGCCACCGACACCGCCCGCTCGTCGGCATTCGTCATCTGCAACACCTCCCGCCAGTACCGTTCCGCCGCCTGGCGATTGCCCGCCTGCTCCTGGGCCCGCGCGGCGATCATCTTCGCCGACACCGAAGCGTCGCCCGACAACAGCCGCAACGCCTGAGCGCTATTGGCAGATGCGAGCGCGGTCTCGGCCGCCAGCAACGCAGCGCCGGCGGCAAAGGAGGAACCGGTGAAATCCGAAGCCGCCAAAAGCCGCCGCGCAGAATCGAACTTGCCGGTCTTCACATAGGCGGCGATGCGGTAGTAGGCATAGACGTTCCCCTCGGGATTACCCCAGTTGTCAAGGGCGGCGAGAACGGCATCCCAATGGCCTTCGCGGGCATGGCTTTCGAGAATGACGAGCCGCGCCTCGTCATCTTGGGAGACGTCGGCATGACGGCGGGCAACCTCAAAAAGCCCGTCGCGCAAGGCGGCTTTGGCCACGTCGATCTCCGCCGCCATCCCGCAGAAACCGATCGCCGCCATAAGTAAAATCAGCCAACTTTTCAACCTTTCAACCTTTCAACTTTTCAACCTTTCAATCACACCAGCTCCCCCATGTACCCCATCTCCGCCAACAGCCGCTCGTTCTTCATCCAATTGCGCTCCACCCGCACCCAAAGCTCCATCTCCACCTTAATCCCGAAAACATCCGTCAGCTCCCGTTCGGAGCACTTGCGCACGTACTTGACAATTTCCGCGCCCCTGCCGATGACCATCGGCTTTTGCGAATCGCGGTTTACCAATACCTCGACATCCACCTTCCAGCGGTCCGGTTCCTCCACGATCCTCTTGACCACGACGCCGAGTTCATGCGGCAACTCCTGATGGAGCTTGGCGAGATATTTCTCGCGGACGGAATCGGCGATCGTGAGCTTCCGGGGATAATCGGTGACGATGTCATCGTCGAAAAGCGGTTCGCCCTCCTCGGCGAAATCAAAAAGCGCATCCATCACGCCCTTCGCTCCGCCTTCGGTCGTCGCAATGCATTTCACCCATGCAGGCGCGGGCGCAGGTTCAAGGTGCTCCCCTGCGCCTTCCGCCTTCACCTCGGTTTGGACTTCGGCCCAAGCGTCCCGATACAGCCCCTCGAAGAACGGCGCGCGATCGGCCTTGTTCAGGACGAAGACGACCTTCTCCGGCTTCTCCTTCGCGACGCGCCGCATCCAGCCGACGTCTTCGAGCTGCGGCGGCTCGGACGCATCAAAGACCACGCAGGTGATGTCGGTTCCCGCCGCGCTTCTCCGCGCCATGCGGTTAAGGAGCTTCCCGAGCGGCCCTACGGCCTTGTGGAGACCAGGCGTATCCAAGAGGACCAGTTGCCCGCGCGCCTCGACGACGATGCCGCGGATGGTGTTGCGGGTCGTCTGCTCGACCGGCGAGACGATCGAGACCTTCTCGCCGACAAGCCGATTGACGAGCGTGGATTTCCCCGCGTTCGTTCTTCCCACAATACCTACGACAGCAACCTTGCCCATCGGGTGATATTATAGCAAAATCGGCAGAATCGGGTCGGGGGCAACGACCGAGCCGCGAAAGACCCGCGCCGCCTCGCGGCACCCGCCCGCGCAGTGCGCCGCCTTGTCGCAGCCGCCGCACATCGCGGGCAGGCGGTCGTGGCGCACCATGTGCATCCACTCCGGCTCGTCGAGAAGCTTGCGCCACTCGTCCCAGCGGACGATCTCGACGGGACTGTGGTTGCAGGTGCGAATCATCCCGTTCGGTCCGACCACGAAAAAGCCCGACGCCGCCGAGCATCCCGTCGAGACCTGCAGGTGACGGTATTTCGACGCGTCGATCACGCACTCCGGCATCTCCGTGCCGAAGTGCCCGCTCCGGTCCGCCTTCGCGAGAACCGCCTCCGCGGTGTCCGCGACCCTCACCACCTCCTCGGCCGTCAAGAGCAGTTCGGGATGCTTGAGGCCCCGTCCGCCCGGCAGGAAGCGGTTCAGGAGAAGGTTCGTCGCTCCCGCGAGAAACGCTGCGGCGATGGTCTCGTAGAGCTCCGGCAAGTTGAGCTTGGTGACGGCGATCCCGACGGTCGTCGTGCAGCCGACGCTCTTCGCGTACCGGAAGTGCGAGAGTATCTTCGTCACCTCCGTGTCGCTGTCGGTGTTCGCGTTGAAGGTCGTAAGCCCCGGCAGGCTGATCGAGAGGTGGATGCCCCGCTTCGCGCAAAAGTCAATCGTCTTCTCGTCGAGGATGCGTCCGTTCGACAGGAGGTTCACGCTCCCCACGTTCGCCGCGCAATCGAGGATGTCGAAGACGCCCTCCTTCAGAAGCGCCTCGCCGCCCGTGATGGCGAACTGCCGCACGCCCTGGTCGGCGAACTCGCAGATGAGCTGCCGCCATTCCGCCGCGTCCAGCTCCGTCCCCGGCTTCAGCATCCCCGCGTACCACGGACACGAGCAGAACCGGCACTTGTGATTGCACCGGTAGGTCAGCTCCAGCGCCGCGACATCGGGAAGAACGGCGCTCATTTCTTCGGCTCATCCTTCGGCTCGCCCAGCAGTTCGCGAAGGCGTTCGATTTGAGGTTTCACCGGCACAGCATCGCCGTCCTCGTCGTTGAACGTGCTTGCTCCGCTGAGAAACGCCTTCAGCAGCGCGACATCCTCCCGGCGGGCAATGGTTCGCTTGCCGTTGATCACCCAAGCGAGAAAGTCAATCCGCCCGATTTTCGCGTCGGTGCCCTCGTCGCCGTCGTATTTGCGCTGGCCGATCACATCCGCATCGACATAGTAAGATTCGGACGATTCACCTTTAGCTTTCACCGAGCGCACCCGGCAGCCATCCTTGCGCCAGTCTTCTACGACAACCGCGTCGCCGATCTGCAACTTGAACTGTGCTCGCATCCATTCTTGCTTGGGCTTGGCCACAATCACTCCCGCCGTCGCCATCCCCAAATCCTTCAGGGACGTGCAATGGCGGCAAAGAGCGGACTCGTCGAGGGAGATGGCGAGTCCCATCCCCCGCAACCGCGCGGCGCCGTCACGATGGAAGGCAAGCGTCGCCCGCTGATCGAAGATGCTGCTCGGATAATGCGTATGCTTTCCGCACTTCTTGCAGACGTAGTCAAACGTCGCGCTGACCGGTGCCGCCATTTCATAGCACATCGCACATGCACCGGGCTCAATCTTCGGCTCGGGCGAGGCCGCGAGCTTGTCGAGCATCGCGTTCAGCTCCGTGCGGTCGAAGTCCTTGCCCTGCGCGGCCAACGCGGACAGCACCGCCACACTGATGCCAAGTTCAGTTTTCATTCGAGGCCTCCCGCCAATGACTTAAGTTGCCCAAGCGCATAGAGCGGAAGATCGATTAGCCCCTTTCCGAAACGACGCTTGACGAGACTTGCACGCACGCTCAAACGCGGATTGAACAGCTGCCGATAGATCTTGAGGCTCTGCGCTCGAACGTTCCGCTCCGCTTTGGCTTCAAGCGGAATGACATCCGATTCGGTCTGGACGACAAAGTCCAGCTCTGCATTCCCCCTTCCATTCGTCCAGTAGGCCGTTGGAATCTCGGCTGCACGCAGCTCCTGAAGGACATATTGTTCCGTCAGCGCACCCTTGAAGTTCGTGAAAACGACATTTCGCTCCAAAAGCGTACGTGGCGACAAATCGCTCATCGCGCCCAACAACCCGACATCGACCAGATAGACCTTGAAAGCCGAATAATCCTCGTAGCTTTTCAGGGGCAATTTCGGCGTCTCGACATTGCGATGAATATGAATCATCCCCGCCGCATCAAGCCATTCGAGCGCCTCCTCGTATTCGCGCGCACGCGCACCCTCACGCAAGGCCGTGTAGATGAACTTCTTGTTCTCCTTCGCAAGCTGCGCCGGCAGATTGTTCCAGAGAAGACGCAACTTCGCCAGCAATGACGTCGAGCCGGCATGCTTCTCGAAATCCTCGTCATAGGCGCGAAGGATCGCCTTCTGCGTCCTGCGAACCAGGCCGAAGTCCCGCGTAGCCACAAAGTCGGACACGGCCTCGGGCATGCCGCCGACATAATAATAGGTCTTCAGCAACTCCACATAGGCCGCATCCTGAAGATCGACGACAGTCCAATCTCCCGCACGCAACTTCTCCAACTTCACGTCCTCGCCCAGCGCACATAGGAACTCTCCGAACGTCAACGGCCGCACGTCCAAGAAGTCAACCTTGCCGACGGGAAACGATCCTTTGGGACGACTTTCCGACTTCCGGTCCTTCTTGCCACTGCGCAAAGCAACACCCAGCAAACTACCCGCAACCATTATGGCCAGATCCGGCAGCTCCTCGCAGAAGAACTTGAGACTTGTCAAAGCCCGCATCGACTCCTGAATCTCGTCAATGATCAACAGCGTCTTGCCGGGCACGATCCGCTTGCCTGTCGCCAGTTCAATGAGCGAAACCACCGTCTGCGGCTTCAAGTCAACACGCTCGAAGTTATCCCGCAACAGCTCATCCCGCATGAGATTGATCTCAACGGTATCCTGCGGATAATACTCTGCGGCGAAATGCTCCATCAGCCAGGTTTTCCCGACCTGCCTCGCCCCCATCAGAACTAATGGCTTGCGCTTGCGCGCTTTGTGCCACGCAACAATTTTATCGTAAACATTCCTTCTCATAAGAATAAGTTTGAGCACATTATATCATTCGTGCTCACATTATTCAACCCGTCAACGGCAGACCTGTTCACATAATTCAGCCCATTGATCGAACCCGAATCACAATATTCAGCCCCTCAACATCTGTTTTCCTGTTCATTTGCACCGGTCATAACCGACAAAATCACTTCATACAGGCGCAAAATACACTTCTAACGGCCCAGCAGTTCCTTCAGCCGCGGCAAGCTTCATCGCCGCAATCTGCGACTGGATACGCCTCAGTAAGCCCAATGTTGACGGTGCAAGCGTCGCAAGGTGTAGCATCTGAAAGTGTCCTTTCCAACATTGCCAAGGCAAGCCACGAAAGCCAGCGACCGGGGATCAAGCGAACGCATCTGCTGGGCCTCCTGCACGACCAGCGAAAGGCCATACCGCTCCTTCGTCTTGA
>JAZUHK010000045.1:0-2129 GCA_045641645.1 Kiritimatiellia bacterium | reverse complement strand
CGCCCGACGCATTGCCTCCGCCTGCCGCTCGGTAACGGTCCCGAGATTGACGAGAAGAGCATCCGCAACCGACGCAAGCTCCTCGGCCTCTGACGGTTCCTCGACCATTGCGGGCTTCGCCCCGATCGCCAACAGACAGTTTGCCGTGAAATTTCCCGCCACAGAATTCGTCAGACAGAGAACGAGTGGATCTTGCTTCATTTGCTTTCTCCTTTCATACGCTCCGCAAGCTTCCTGATGCGGCGCGAGGTGCGGACGGCGCAGAACTGCTTGCCACACATCGAGCAGTGATCGTCACCATGCGCCTCGTCCGTGAAGGCACGCGTCCTGAGCCAACGGGACTTCGCGCGTTCGGGGTCAAGGCAGTGCGAAAACTGACGATCCCAGTCAAACTCGGCTCGGGCACGAGCCATCGCATCATCACGATCCCGCGCCCCTTTGAGACCGCGGGCGACGTCACCTGCATGCGCCGCGATCTTGTAGGCAACGCATCCCAGGCGAACCTCTTCTCCATCCGGAAGCCCAAGGTGTTCGGCCGGCGTCACAGAACAAAGGAGAGACGCGCCATAGGTCGCCGCAGCCGTCGCCCCAATCGAGGAAACGATATGGTCGTAGCCAGGGGCGATGTCCGTCGTCACAGGTCCAAGCACATAGAACGGCGCTTTCTTGCAAACCTTCTGCTGCCGTTCCATGTTCATCTGGATCTGGTTGAACGGCACGTGTCCAGGACCCTCGACCATCACCTGCACGCCACGCGCACGGCATCGGTCGACGAGTTCGCCGAGAACGTCCAGCTCGCCGAACTGCGCGTCGTCGGATGCGTCTGCGAGACAGCCGGGACGAAGACCATCGCCAAGCGAAACGGTGACATCGTGCTCGATCAGGATGTCCATCACCTCGTCCCAGTGCGTGTAGAGCGGATTCTCGGACTTGTTCTCCATCATCCACTCGGCCATGATCGCACCACCACGCGAAACGATGCCCATGATACGCTTCATTGCAATCGGAATGTGTCTGAGGAGAAGTCCCGCGTGGAGCGTCATGAAGTCGACACCTTGCTCGGCCTGCGCACGAATGACGTCCAAAAGGAACGCCGGATCCATCCGTGGAATGTCGCCCGCGAATCGGGAAATCGTCTCGTAGACAGGAACCGTACCGAGCGGACGGTCGCTTATGTCGAGCATTCCCTGACGGATTGCCCTGAGATCGTCCGAACCGACCGAGAGGTCCATCACGAAATCGGCCTTGCAGTCGAGCGCGATCTTCAGCTTCTTAAGCTCATCGCCCTTTCCAGAGTGCGTGATGCTACGGCCGAGGTTGGCGTTGACCTTGGTTGCGAACATACGACCAACGCCCACGGGATGCGCGTTGGTGTGATGAACGTTATGGGGAATCACTGCCTCGCCCGAGGCGACCGCAGCACGCACGGTCTCACTATCAACCCCCTCGTCTGCCGCGACAATCTCCATTGCCTTGGTCACAATGCCCGAACGGGCAGCTTGCAACTGCGTCATGTGCTTCCTTTCCTCCCGCGGGCATTACCCCGATCAAGTTATTGGGTTTGTTCTCAGCACCGCGGCACCTTGCCGCGCAGCACCCCAATGAGACAAGCGATATTATATCACAAATCGCCCCTTCAGAATTCGCTCTGCACGAACTCGGCGAGCGCAGCCTTCCAGTTCGGCGTCCTGTAGCCGAGCAGGTTGAGGACGCTTTTCTTGAGCGCCGAGTTGTGCGGACGCGGAGCAGGACGCGGGAACTCCTCCGTCGTGCAGGGCACGACCTCGCGCTTGAGCCCGAGAAGGCGGAAGAGCTCCACGGTGAGGTCGTACCATGTGCACTGATCCTCGCACGTCCCGTGCACGATGCCCGAGACGTCTGGCTTCGTGATGAGAAACTTAATCACGTCCGCCACGGTCTTCGTTGAGGTCGGATTGCCGCGTTGGTCGTTCACGACCTTGAGCGGCGCCCCTTCGCACGCGCCGAGCTTCGCCATCGTGTGGACGAAACTCGGCCCGCCCGCGCCGTAGAGCCACGCGATACGCAGGATCACCGCCTCGGGCAGGATCATCTGGATCATCTGCCCGCCGGCGAATTTCGACGCGCCGTAGACGGTGCGCGGCCGCGGA
>JAZUHK010000044.1:0-23295 GCA_045641645.1 Kiritimatiellia bacterium | reverse complement strand
TCTCGACCTCCAAGGGCGTCATGTCCGGAGCCGAGGCGAAGAAGGCGAAGATCGGCGCGGAAATCATCTGCACAGTCGCATAATTAGGAGCCAGAAGACAATGTCTCGAATCGGTAAAGAACCCGTCAAGCTCGCGGATGGCGTCACTGCCACGGTCGCGGGTCAGAAGGTGACGGTCAAGGGCAAGCTCGGCGAGCTTTCCTACACGATGCATGACGGCATCACGGCGAAGGTGGAAGACGGCAAGGTCGTCTGCGAATGCGCGGACGACTATCAGCTCGGCAACTTCCACGGTCTCGCCCGCGCGCTGATCAACAACATGGTGATTGGCGTGTCCGCAGGCTATACGAAGCAGCTCTCGATCGAAGGCACCGGTTTCAAGGCGGCGCTCAAGGGCAAGACCCTCGAGCTCACGCTCGGTTTCGCCTCGCCGAAGATCTTCGACATCCCTGACGGAATCAAGGTCACCGTCGAAAACGACGGCCTGCAGGTGACGATCACCGGCATCGACAAGCACATGGTCGGCGAGGCTGCCGCCCGCATCCGCTCGTACTATCCGGCCGAGCCCTACAAGGGCAAGGGCATCAAGTACGTCGGCGAGCACATCCGCCGCAAGCAGGGCAAGAAGGTCGCCTAATCGCGGCGGTAAGGAGAACGAATTATGTTCAATCGTAAAGTTCAGCGTCAGAAGAGGCATCTTCGCCTCCGTCAGCGCGTCATCGGCACCGCGGCTCGTCCGCGCATGTCGATCTGCGTCACGAACAAGAACATGTACGTCCAGTTCATCGACGACGACGCGCAGAAGACCCTCGCTCAGGCGAATTCGCTCAAGGAGGAGAAGATCAACCTCGCCGTGGCGAAGAACCTCGGTACGGCGGCCGCCGAAGCGGCGAAGGCCGCGGGCATCTCGACCGTGGTCATCGACCGCGGCGGCAAGAAGTACACCGGTCGCGTCGCCGCGATCGTCGAGGCCGCGATTGCCGCCGGTCTCGCCATCACCGCGAAGAAAGAGGAGGCGAAGTAATCATGGCGTTCAATCGTGACAAGCGTCCGCAGGACCAGGGTGACGAGTTCGACGAACACACCGTGTTCATCAACCGTTGCGCCAAGACCGTCAAGGGCGGTCGCCGCATGAGCTTCTCCGCCGTCATCGTCGTCGGTGACAAGGAGGGCAAGGTCGGGCTCGGCTTCGGCAAGGCCAACGAGGTCGCCGATGCGATCCGCAAGGGCGGCGAGGCCGCGCGCAAGGCGATGAAGAAGATCACCTTGAAGGGCAAGACCATTCCGCACGCCGTCGAAGGCGTCTGCGACGGCGGCCGCGTGATGCTCAAGCCGGCGCCTGACGGCACGGGCCTGATCGTCGGCGGCGGCATGCGCCCCGTCCTCGAGGCGGTGGGCATCCGTGATGCCGTCGGCAAGTCGCTCGGCTCCAAGAACCGGCTCAACGTGGTGAAGGCGACGCTCGACGCGCTGGCCAAGCTCCGCAGTGCCGAGGAAATCGCCGCAGTGCGTGCGTAAGGAGGTTAAAGAACATGGAACTTAATTCGCTTACCAATACCCCCGGCGCCCGTTCGCGCCGTAAACGTGTCGGCCGCGGTTGCGGTTCGGGCATGGGCAAGACCTCGACGAAGGGCCAGAAGGGCCAGCAGTCCCGCAAGGGCCACAAGCACAAACTCGTGTTCGAAGGCGGCCAGATGCCGCTCGTCCGGCGTCTTCCGAAGCGCGGCTTCAACAACGCCGCGTTCAACGCGAAGGCGCTCGCGGTCAATGTCGCCGATCTCGAGAAGAAGTTCGAGGCCGGTGCGGAGATCACCGTCGAGGCGCTTGCCAAGGTCGGCTTCACCGACAACAAGCAGCCGAAGGTGAAGATCCTCGGCAATGGCGAGCTCACCAAGAAGTTCACCGTCAAGGTCCCCTGCTCGGCCTCCGCGAAGGCGAAGATCGAGAAGGCGGGCGGCACGGTCGCGTAACCAGCAGGAGGGAAAAGATATGCCTACTATCAATCAGTTGATCCGTAAAGGCCGTCATCCGCTGGCCACGCACTCCAAGAGCCCGGCTCTGAAGAGCTGTCCGCAGCGTCGCGGCGTCTGTCTCGTCGTCAAGACCATGACCCCCAAGAAGCCGAACTCCGCGCTTCGCAAGGTCGCCCGTGTGCGCCTGACGACCGGCGTCGAAGTCACGGCCTACATTCCCGGCGAAGGTCATAACCTTCAGGAGCACTCGGTGGTGCTCGTCCGCGGCGGTCGTGTGAAGGACCTCCCGGGCGTCCGTTACCACATCATCCGCGGCAAGCTCGACTCCCTCGGGGTCGCCGGCCGCAACCGCAGCCGCTCCAAGTACGGTATGAAGCGCCAGAAGAAGGAAGAAGGGAAGTAAGCCATGAGCCGCAGAGGTAAAGCCATCGTCAAGCGCGTGACGCTTGATCCGAAGTTCAACTCCGAGCTCGTCGCTCATATGATCCGCGTGATCATGAAGGACGGCAAGAAGTCAGTCGCCGAGAAGATCGTCTATGGGGCGATCGAGAAGGTCGCCGAGAAGATGAAGGAGGATCCGTCCAAGTTCGTCAAGGACGAGAAGACCTTCGAGGATCCGCTCGAAGTCGTCTCTGCCGCGATCGATAACATGAAGCCGCAGGTCGAGGTCAAGACCCGCCGGGTCGGCGGCACGACCTACCCGGTGCCGGTGCCGATCGCCGCGAACCGTCAGCTGTCGCTCGCCCTCCGCTGGACGACGCAGTTCGCCGGCGCGCGCCACGGCATGGGCATGCCGGCGGCGGTGGCGGCCGAGATCGTCGATGCCTTCCAGGGCCAGGGCAATGTCATCAAGAAGCGTGACGACGTCCACAAGATGGCCCAGGCCAACAAGGCGTTCGCGCACTACGCGTGGTAATCCTGCGCGTGGCAGTCGAAAAAGGAGAGGCCGCGATAACCGCGGCCTCTCCTTTTTTATGCTATAATAGCAGTTATGAAAAAACTCGTTTTAGCAGGTATGGCTGCGGCTTTATCCCTTCAGGTGCAGGCGCGGCTGGTCTTCGTGGCTCCCGGAGCCGTAGAATACGATCCCGCCCGCAATGAGGGCGTGCAGGACGACGAGGCGATCAACGTCGCCGGCGGCAAGAACGGCGAGACGTGGGACAGCGCCTTCCCGGATCTGCCGACGGCGCTCAAGTATGCGAAGGGCCAGGGCACGCTTTACTGCGTGAAGGTCGGCGAATACGAATTTACGGACAAGATCGACTGGCCTTCGACGGGGGCGCCGGCAATGGGGGTCGGCGGCGACGGCGTCGCCTGCGGCGTCCTGGGCGGCTTTACGGGCGAGACCAAGAAGGACGCGCAGGGTAAGCCCATCCTGCCCGGGCCGCTGGCCACCGACGGACGGCGGACGAAGTTCGTCTTCGCCGATTCGGTCGAGGAGCCGGTGGTGCGCTACAACATGAATTCCTGGTGGGCGTCATTCGCGAACATCGACGCGAACAAGACGTTGCCGGTCGTCTGGATTTCGCCGTGTATGGATTTTATGCGCGCGAGTTTCCCTGCGAAGCTCACGGGTGAGATCAAAGGCGGCGAATTCGTCCATCAGGCGGGTGACGAAATCACCTTCACCTACACGGTCGATTGGTTCGTCAAGAACGGGCGGCTGCGCTTAACGCGCATCGGCGATGACGGGGTCTTTGACGAGCAGCTGCTGCGGACGGACGAAGGGCCCATCGTCTATAAGACCAAGGTGGGCGCGCCCGGTTCGGTGATGGTCTATACGGCGCTCCTCGGTGAGGACGGCAATGAGATCGGCGCGAAGGGGTACGGCCATCCGACGCTTCGGTGTGATCTCGGGGTTATGGCGAACCCCGGGAAGCTGGCGCCGTTCGAGGGCGGCAAGCCCAAGGATTTCGACGAATTCTGGGGGAAGGCGCTCAAGGCGGTGCGGGCGAAGACCGCGGCAGAAATCAGCGAGGTGAAGGGCAGGGGCGGGGTGTTCGCGTATTCGCTCGAATGCTCGGGGGAGCGTCCGGCGACCGGGTACTACACGGTGCCGGAGGGGAGCGCGAAGAAGTCGCTCGCGGCCTACCTGACCTTGGGCGATTACGATCCTGCCCAGCGCGCGGAGAAGCCGGGGAGCGCGCAGAAGGGCCGCATCAACCTTTTTCCTTCGATCCACGGCCAGCAGCTCGACGGCGACAAGGCGTATTTCGAGGCGGAGAAGCGGCGGCTCGGCGGCTATTTCGTCAATGACGCGAATGCCTATGCCGAGCGGAGTCAGATGTACGGCATCGTCCTCAGGATGCTCAGGACCGTCGAATTCCTGAAGACGCTTCCCGAGTGGAACGGCGAGCTGCATGTGAGCGGTCTCGGGCAGGGCGCGTATTTGGGGCTGGTCATCGCGGCCTTGCAGCCGGAGGCGGTGACGCGGTTAGAGGCGACGGGGCTGTGGCTTGCCGACCTCTCCTTCACCCGCATGGGCAGGATGGGCGGACGCATACCCTCGTTTACGAACGGGTCGCGCTATTATGACGCGACGAGCTTCGCGCCGCAGGTGAAGTGCCCGACGCTATTGCGGGTGGGAGCGCTTGACCGCTTCTCCACTCCGGCGGGCGTGACGGCGGCCTACAATCTCATGAAGTGCCCGAAGAAGCTGGAGATCGTGCAGGGCGCGGGTCACGGGTGGAAACTCGGCGAGGGCGAGGTCTGGTCGCAGCAGTCGGCCGATTGGAAGGAGGCGAAGTAAGATGAAGAAGCCGCTTATGATCGTATTCGCGCTCAGCGCGCTGGTCGGAGTCGCCGCACCGCAGCGGGGGGTGCCGTCGGATGTCCGCATGTTCAAGCCGTCGAAGCCCAATGCTTCGTGCTACGTTGACTTTAAACTCGCCGATTTGACGGCTGACTTCGTCTTCAAGATTCGCGCCAACAAGCGGAAGGATGTTTATTCTTTCCGCACCAGTTTCGGCGAGCAGAAGTTGCCGAAGTACTATATCAGCTATTCGGAAATGGCGCAGCGGCGGAAGGCGGATCCCTCCTTCTCCGTGCCCTACACGGTCTTCAAGGGGCAGTCGCTTCGGCTGACGGGTTCGCTAGACATCGAGTGGTTCAGTTTCCCGCGCTTCTATTATTACGATTTCAGCTACGCGAAGAGTCAGATCGGGCGCTGGGAGAAGGAGTTTCCGTACGCCTACGACGAGAACTTTCGCTTGGAGGTGCGCTACGAGCCGCTTACTGACGACCTATGGCTTTTCCTGAACGGCCAGTACATCGCGCGGTGGGAGAAGTCGGGGTCGCTCAGGTCGATCGCGGTTTCCGGCGTCCGCCCGGCGGTGAAATCGCTTGCGCAGGATGAGGATGATCTCGACAGTCTTACGTTGGAAGAGTCGGGGCCGCAGGTGAATTTCACGGAATTTGCCTATGTGCCGACGAGCGAATACTGCCTTTTGAACCAGACGAAGTGCCATACGCATCCGCTGTTGAAGAAGGATGCGAAGATCTCGCTCAAGCCAGGCCGCGTTCATTTCGACGAATGCGAAATGGAGGTGTGGAGTCCAGAATATTCGCTTGACCAGGGGCTGCATCGCAAGCTCAATTCGGCCGGGGATCTTTTTGATGACGCCTATTACAATCGTAATGGTTTGGCGAGCGGAGTGGCCGAGTATATGGACTTCTGTGTGCCTTCGGCGTTCTATTCGCACGCTTGGGTGCTTTTTGCCGATTTGCCGCAACCGAAGAAAAAGCCGGCCTTAGGCATCATGATGACCCGGTGGACGAATCTCGGCGGCGCGTCAATCGCCAACGGCGGGATCTTCGGGCTGGAGGATCCGAAGAAGGCGGGTTGCCGGCAGGTGGGTGAGCTTACCTATCAGGAAGGCGGTAAGACGAAGACCGTGCCGCTCTGGCTCGGACGCGCCGACTGGGACGCGGGCAAGATCTTCGACCTCATGGAGGATGCGCCCATTCACGGTTTGAAGGACAAGAAGACCGGGCAGCGGGGTTATCTCGCGCGAACCTTGAAGAACCTTCGCTATCTCGACTTTGACCTGTGCGGCTGCGGCGGCTGGTCTGGCGAGCGTAGCTCCATTCAGATCTTCGGCTGTTCGCTGGTGCGTGCGCCGTGGCAAATCCAGCTTTCGCAGAGCGAATCGGGCAATATCTTCGCGGATGACGAGCCGCTGGAGACGGGCTTTACGATGACTGCCGACAAGGACGGTGAGAAGGGTACAATCGAGTACGACATCTTCGACGCCTACTTTAAGCCCGTCGATTCGCGCAAGGTCGAGTTCATCTGCCCGAAGGCGGGCGAGCCGGTGCGCGTCGCGCTCGATCTCAAGGTCGAGAAGATCGGCTGGTATGGGCTCAATATCCGCTTCAAGGATACCGCGGGCGTCATCCGCTTCTTCCATCGCGCGGCCTTCGCGAATCTAGGGCCCGACACGCGCGAGGCGGGTTTCGAGTCGCCCTATGCCGCGTGGCCGCAGCTCCTGGAGCCGACCGATCCGAAGGACGAGAAGGGACTTAATCCGGTCAAGACCTCGGACGAGGCCGACTATGTGGTCCTGGGGCGGCACAACACCAACCCCGACCGGCGCACGGTCTTCAAGATGATGCACAAGGCGGGCTTCCACAAGAGCTGGGGCGCGTATGCGATCGACGAAAACGAGTTCCCGGAATACCAGTGGACGATGTCGATGTTCCCAATCGGCAATCCGCCGAATCCGGGCGCGACGCAGGCCGAGACCGAGCAGCAGTGGGAGGATGCGATGGAGAAGCTCCGCCGGTGGCACAAGCGCTTCCCGCACTGCAATATGGTCATGTTCCTGCACGAGTCGGGCGGCAAGGGGCTCGCGGCGGAGGTCTGCGGCAAGAGCGCGGTGCAGGGCGCGTACAAGGGCGTGAGCGGTCCGTGGGATGTCTATTGGCTCACCGAGTTCGTCAAGCGGATGAAGAAGGAGTTTCCGCATTTCGTCTCGCAGATCGGCAACGGCTCCTCGTCGTCCGAAAAAGTGGCGGAGCTGGCGAGAAACGGCCTTGACTTAAAGCTCTTCGAGTACATGGGCATCGAGTCGAAGGGCTTCTCGACGATGCCGGAACTGAACGCGAACCTGGAGGCGCCGGGCATGGGCTGGGCGCTGCGGGAGACGGCGCGGCAATTCGGGCACAAGGACGCGAAAGTGACGTGTTGCGGCGAATACGTGTTCCGTCCCGAGCGCGAGGTTTCGCCCAATTCCGACTACATGCGGCGCACGAACTACGTTCTCCGGGACTATCTCGTCTCGCTCTGCTTCGGGGCGCTCAACATTTCGCACGGGCATATCGAGGACTGCCGCTCCAACTACTACAACACCAACTGGGGCGCGGGCGGGCAATGCGAGGTCTTCCCCTATTCCTATCCGAAACGCTCGTATGTGGCGATCGCCGCGCTCACCAAGGCGCTTGACAAGCCCAAGTACTTAGGATCCGTCGCCGACGGGGCGCTTACGGTCTATACCGAGGAGTTCTTGCGCGAGCGCAAGGTGCAGGACTATGCCTACGCGCTCTGGACGCCGGAATTACCGGCACAGGTGGCGTTCACCTTCCCGAAGGGGACGAAGGTCGAAATCGTCAACACCTTCGGCGATGCGTTCGAGCCGAAGGCGGGCGCGGACGGCAAGATCCTCGTCGATGTGGGGCCGTCGCCCCGGTATCTCATCGCGTCGAAGCGCTGCGAGAAGGCCGAGGCGCGCACGGCTTCGCCGCTGCCGCCCGAGGGCTGCAAGGATAAAGTCCTCTTCCGCCCGGCGTTCGAGAACTGCTGCCCGGTGAAGGACTACTCGAAGGGCGACTACTGGCCGAAGCAGGGCGCGTTCGACCTCGTCAACGGCGAAGACCCGATCCTCGGCCAGGTGATGGAATGCCGGCTCGTGAAGACGATGATGAAGGTGCCGGAGATCGTGACCGAATACGGAACGGTGAAGCCGAACGACCCGATCGTCTTCAAGGCGCCGGGGAAGGGTGAGACGGTTGGCATCTGGTATCGGGCGAACGGCACCTGGGGGACGAGTTCAATCGTGATCTCGTTTACCGATGCGAAGGGGAATCGCCGCGTTGAGGAGCGCGGGCACGTGTATCAGATGTTCGACGGGTGGACGTTTATGGAACTTGCGCGTGACGGCAACGCTGGCGACCAGGAGATGGCGATCGAATCCTTCCGCATCGAGACCGCGCGGCGCGCCCTGAATCCGCAGGAGATGGAGGACGTGACGGTGCATCCGGTGTTCGGGCCGGTCGTCATGCGCACCGGCAAGCCGGTCAAGGCCGAGCAGGTGCGGCGTCCCGACGAGCCCGATCCGCGTTTCTCCGCCGATTGGCAGAACCTCGATATCAACCTGCGCCACCGCTAAACGGCTCTTTCCCGCAGCAGTCCGTTTTTTGGTATAATTTCCGCTTCAACGGAGAAGAAGGCAAAATGAAAGTCTGCAAGTTTGGCGGCTCGTCGCTCGCGAATGCGGCGCAGCTCAACAAGGTGATGGACATCGTCCTCGCGGATCCCGCGCGGCGCATCGTGGTGGTTTCGGCCCCGGGAAAACGCGATTCCGGCGATACCAAGGTTACCGACCTCCTGATCGCGCTTGCCACGGCCGCCCTTGACGGCAAGGACACCGCGTCCGCGCTCGCGGCGGTTGTCGAACGCTACGCCGAAATGGCGCGCGACCTCAAGCTCGGGGATGAAATCGTAGCGCGTATCACGTCCGATCTCGAAAGGCGGCTCGCCAAGGCGAAGGAGCTTGATCCTGCGGCGTTTATGGATCTGCTGAAGGCCGCCGGCGAAGACAATAACGCCAAGCTGGTGGCCGTCGCCTTCGAAGCGCGCGGCAAGAAGGCGCGCTATGCGAGCCCGAAGGATACGGGCATGATCCTCAAGGGGCCTTTCGGTGACGCGACGCTCGACAACGACAGTTACGCCAAACTCGCCCGCGCGTTCTCAAACTTCGACGGTATCGTCATCTACCCCGGCTTCTTCGGTTACACGAAGGAAGGCGAGGTGGCTACGTTTCCGCGCGGCGGGAGTGACATCACGGGTTCCATTTTGGCTGCGGCAGTCTGCGCCGACGTCTATGAGAACTTCACCGACGTCGATTCCGTCTATCCGTGCGATCCGCGCATCGTGCCGGAGGTGAAGACGGGCGAGGGCATTCCCACGATGACCTATCGCGAGATGCGCGAACTCGCCTACGCGGGCTTCGGCGTCTTCGCCGACGAGGCCATCATTCCCGCGGTGAAGGCCAGGATTCCGATCAACATCCGCAACACCAACCACCCCAGCGAGCCCGGCACGATGATTCAGCAGTCGCGCCGGGTCACCCCCGGTACGGTGGTGGGCGTGGCTTCGGCCGACGGCTTCTGCAACATCGTGGTCGAGAAATACCTCATGAACCGCGAAATCGGCTTCGGCCGGCGGCTCCTGCAGATCCTCGAGAACGAGGGCATCTCCTACGAGCATATGCCCTCGGGCGTCGATTCGCAGTGCGTCGTCCTCAAGGAGCAGTTCCTGCCGAAGGAGAACGAACACAAGGTGGTGCAGGCCATCAAGCGCGAGCTGAGTCCCGATTACGTCACGGTCGAGCGCGATATTTCGATGCTGATGATCGTGGGCGAAGGTATGTGCTATACGCCCGGCATGCTGGCGAAGGCGTGCTTGGCGCTGGCGTCGGCGGGAATCTCGATGTCGATGGTCAATCAGGGCTCTTCCGAGGTCTCGTTTATGATCGCCGTCCGGAGGCAGGATCGCGACGGGGCGGTGCGGGCGCTCTACAAGGCATTTTTCGGTTGACAGCAGAAGGCAAAATCGGCTAAAATATCTCCCATCGTTGTCAAAAGGACGACTATTATGTTCAGCAAGCTAAAAACGCTTTTTACGACGGATATCGGTATCGATCTCGGCACCGCCAATTCGCTCGTTTACGTGAAGGATCGCGGAGTCGTCCTGCGGGAACCCTCGGTGGTGGCGATTCAGGCCGGTTCCAAGCGTGTCCTCGCGGTCGGCGAGGAGGCGAAGCGCATGCTTGGCCGTACGCCCGGCAATATTGTCGCCATCCGGCCGATGAAGTCGGGCGTGATCGCCGATTTTGACATCACCGAGGCGATGCTCGCCTATTTCATCAACAAGGTCTGTCCGCGGCGTTTTTACTCGAAGTACATGAAGCCGCGGATGGTGATCGCCGTGCCGAGCGGCATTACCGAGGTCGAGAAGCGCGCGGTTGAGGATGCGGCGCATGCGGCCGGCGCGGGCGAGGTGTTTCTTATCGAGGAGCCGATGGCGGCGGCCATCGGCGTGGGATTGCCGGTTTCCGAACCGGCCGGCTCCATGATCGTGGACATCGGCGGCGGCACCTGCGAGGTGGCGATCATCTCGCTCGCCGGCATCGTCCACAGCTATTCGGCCCGCGAAGCCGGCGGTGATGCGATGGACGACTGCATCATGAGCTACATGAAGCGCGTTTATAATCTTCTGATCGGCGAACGGACAGCCGAAATGATCAAAATTCAAATCGGGAGCGCGTATCCGACGGGCGAGGAAAAGACGCTTGAGGTGCGCGGAAGGGACATTGTGGCGGGATTGCCGAAGACTTTGACGATCACCTCCGAGGAAATCCGAGACGCCCTCAAGGGGCCGGTGGCGCACATCGTGGATGCAGTGAAGGCCACGTTGGACAAGTGCGAACCGGAACTGGCGGGCGATCTCGTCGATCGCGGCCTGGTGCTGTCGGGCGGAAGCTCGCAGCTCAAAGGCCTCGACAAGCTTCTCTCGGCGCAGACCGGACTGCCGGTCACCGTGGCGGATGATCCGCTGTCGGCCGTGGCTGAGGGCACGGGCACCGTGTTGAACGAAATCGAATTCCTCGCGAAGCAGAAAAACGCATCGTAAGGTCTTCGGCAAATCCTCCGATTGGATGAAGGATTTGCAGTGAAGAGAAAATGCACACCAGGAACCTGCCTGTTCGCCGTCCTTACGGCGATAGTGGTGGTTGTCTTCGTCTGCTTCCCGTCGGCGACGGCGGAGGCGGTTTATCCTCTGGAGCGGGCGGCCGGTTGGTTTTCGCGCACGGTTCTGACTCGGCTTTCGGGTCTTTGGGCTGGTGTCGAGGCGAGCGCTGAGTGCGTGCGCTTGCGACGTGAAGTGGCGGAGCTTGCGGTCTGGCGCGGCGAATGCGCACGGCTCAAGGCGGAAAACGCGCGTCTGCGGCAGGCGGCCGGTTTTGCCGCGCAGAAGGCCGCGGACTGGCTGCCGGCGACGGTGCTTGCGGCGGATGGGCGTTCGGCCTTCCTTCGTCGCGTCGATCGCGGTTCGGGGGCGGGTGTCAAGGTGGGGGCGGTCGTCTGCACGGGTGACGGCCTGGTCGGGATCGTGGAGTCCGTAACGCCTCATACTTCGCTGGTGCGGCTTGTTCTCGATCCGTCGGTGATGGTGTCGTGCGAGATCAAGGGGGGCGCTTCCGTGTGCGCCAGCGGGATTCTCGCCGGCGGCAACGAAGAGCAGCTGGAGCTGAGGCATCTTTCGGCGCGCGGGCGCTTCTCGTTGCGCGATGCCGTCGTCACCTCCGGGCGTGGCGGCGTGTTTCCCAAGGGGATTGCCGTGGGCACGGTCCTGAAGGCGCAGCGAGACGCGGACGGTCGGGTGAATGAGGTCGAAGTCGCGCCCGCCGTGGATTTCGGCGAACTTAAGGAGGTCTTCATCCGCCGTGAAAAATGACCTTGTCCAGTTCGCGGCCTTTTTGCTCGTACTGATCGTCGGTGCGGCGGCTGAAGACCTTTTGCCGCATTTCCTCGGGGTGGGATTCCCTTTGCTGCTGGCGGCGCTCCTGGTGCTTGCTCCGCGGCTTAAGCCGATGAACCTTATCGCCTTCGCAATTGCCGCTGGTGCAATGGAGGATGCGCTTGCGGTGCTGCCGCCTTCGACTTCGATTTCCTTCTTCCTGGCGGCGGCGGCGGTGTCCCGGGCTTCGCTTTTCCCGCGGGCGACGGCGGTGTTCGCCTATGGCGCCTATCAGTTTTGGATGTCGGTATGGGTACGCAGTTCGGAAGGCAGTCTCGCACTCAGGATGCTGCTCGCTGTGCCGATCGGCATCTTGACGCTGATGGTGGTCGAGGCGCTCTTGAAGGCGTTGGAAAGGAGGGCGGCGATTGAATTCGGCTGACGAGCGTAATCTCGGTCCGCTCGCGGGCGGCGTGATGGCGGTGGTCTTCACCCTCGGACTGGTCATCCTCGGCGTGCGGCTCTACGAGGTTCAGATAGAATCCTCTGCGTCATTCAGCTATGCGGGCGAACGGCAGTCGGAACGGCGGGTGCAGACGGCGGGCGGGCGCGGGCGCATCCTTGACCGCAACGGCGCGGTGCTCGCCGGGAATCGCCGGACGACGGCGATCGTCTGTGAACCGGCGGCGTTCCAGCGGCGTACCTGGGAGGCGACGGAGGTGGAGATCTCCCGCGCCGTCCGCGAACTTGCGCAGGTGACGGGGCTGCCGCCCGCGCTGACCTCGCGGCAGATCCGGCGGCATCTGGAGCTGGAGCTCGCCCGTCCGCTCGTGGTCTGGCGCGATGTCGGCGAACAGGAGTTGGCGCGCTTCTGCGAACGGCAACGGCGATTCCCCGGTTTTTCCGTGAAGGACTTGGAGGACCGCGTCTATCCCCGGGGGCGGCTCGCCGCGCATCTCCTCGGTTTCGTCGGGTGGGCGGAGGCGGAGTCGGTGGCGGGAGAAGGCAAGATCGATTTCCGTGAACGCGAATGGCGCGGTCGTGACGGATTGGAGCTCTACTACGACGAATACCTGCGCGGCGTGGCGGGCGAGAAGCGGCTGATCGTGGATGCGCGCGGCTTTACGCAGCGGGTGCGTACGGTGGTCGTCCCGCGGCGCGGGCCGGACCTCGTCCTTACGCTGGATATGGGAATTCAGCAGGCGGTGGAGCGTGAACTTGCCGGGGAACGCGGCGCCTGCGTGGTGATGGATCCGCGCAACGGTGCGGTTCTTGCGATGGCCAGTGCGCCGGACTTCGATCTCGCGGACTTCGTCCCCGTGCTGACGGAAGAGACCTATCGTCGGCTTAAGGACGATCCTTCCGAGCCGCTCCTCAACCGCGCCGCCAACGGCGCTTATGCGCCCGGCTCCACCTTCAAGCCGGTGACGGCGCTCGCGGCGCTCAAGGCCGGGATTCCGGACGAGCGCATCTACGAGTGCATCGGCAGCTATGTCTGCGACGGCTCGGTGCTGCGCTGCTCGCGGCGCTGGGGGCATGGGGAGCTGTCAATGACGGATGCGCTGAAGGTGAGCTGCAACCCGTTTTTCTGCGCCCTGGCGGTCGAGTCAGGCACCAATGCCGTCCTTTCCGCCGCGCGGGCGTTTGCCCTCGGGGAGAAGACCGGCATCGACCTTCCGGCCGAGCGCGCGGGAGTGGTGCCCGACGCCGCCTGGAAGTCGCGCGTCTATCAGCGGGATTGGATCGAGGGCGATCTCGTGCAGCTGTCGATCGGCCAGGGCATGCTGCTCGCCTCGCCCCTGCAGATGGCGCGGCTTACGGGCGCCATCGCCACCGGGCGGCTGGTGCGGCCGCATCTCTGGAGGGAGGCGGCGGTCGAGGAGCGCCGGTTGCCTTTCTCCGAGCGGGAGCTCGCCGTGGTGCGCGAGGGGATGTTCAAGGTGGTCAATGCCGCCGACGGCTCGGGCGTGAACGGCGGGGAGGGAGTGGCGGTCGCGGTCTGCGGCAAGACGGGCACGGCCGAAGTCGGCGCCGGCGAAAAGCGGTACAAGAACGCCTGGTTCGTCGCCTATGCGCCGAAGGAGCGCCCGACGGTGGCGGTGGCGCTGATGATCGAGCACGGCGTTTCCGGCGGCGGCACGGCGGCGCCCAAGGTGGCGCGGATCCTGCAGACGGTCTTCGGGAGGAAGTCATGAAGTTCCTCCGCGGTTTCAGCTGGACGATGTTCCTCTCGATGCTTGCGCTGGTCGCGCTCGGCACCGTCGTCATCTATTCGGCCGGCAACGCCCGCACCGAGGCGGTGTTTCACGGCATGTGGCGCATCAACCTCGTTACGGCGGCGTTCGCGCTCGTCGCCTATTTCCTGTTGGCCTTCTTCGACTACCGGCGCTATCTCAAGTGGACGGCGCTTCCTGCCTATCTGATCGCGCTCGGGTTTCTGGCGCTGGTTCTCGTTGTCGGCGACAAGGTGTACGGCGGGCGCCGCTGGCTCTGGTTCTTCCAGCCGAGCGAAATCGCGAAGCTGACGGTGATCGCGCTTTTCGCGTGGATCTTCGGCCGCGAGCGGCCTCGGTTGGGCAGGGGATTCAAGGCCTTTTTCGTGTCGATGGCATTGCTGGCGGTTCCCGCGGTGCTTATCCTCGCGGAACCCGACCTCGGCACTGCGCTTACGCTGGTGCCCGCCGTTTTGCTGCTCCTTTTCGCGGCGGCGGTGTGGCGGACGGGGCTGACGGTGGCGCTGGCGTCGGCGTGCGTGCTGGTGCTGGGCGTTCTCGGGGCCGTGCGGCTCGCGGATGCGCCGGGGACGAGTGCCGAACGGCGCGCGGCGATTCTGAGGTTCGTCCCCCTGAAGGAGCATCAGCTTCGGCGGGTGCGGGTCTTCCTCTCGCCCGAGAGCGATCCGACGGGCGCGGGGTACAATCTCCGGCAGGCGAAGATCTCCATCGGCTCGGGGGGCTTCCGCGGCAAGGGCATCGGCAAGGGCGACGCCAACCACCTCAAGTATCTCCCGCAGGCGATTTCGATGAACGACTTCATCTTCTGCGTCTTCGCCGAAGAGAACGGTTTCGTCGGTTCGGTCGTCCTCCTGGCGCTCTTCGGCGCGCTGCTTTGCTCCGCCGCGCGCATCGCCTCGGTGGCCGACGAGGCGACCGGGCAGCTCTTCGCGCTCGGGTTCTCGACGCTGGTCTTCGCGCATGTCTTCATCAATATCGCCATGTCCATCGGCCTCGTGCCGATCACGGGCCTGCCGCTCCCGTTCATTTCCGCCGGCCGCACTTTCCTGGTGACGGTGATGGCCGGCTTCGGTATCGTTCAATCCATCGCAATTCACGGAAGGAGTCAAATCAAATGATCAACGTATTCAATCTTTTCAAGCGCTCGAAGACGCGGCGGGAGATCCTCGTCAATGTCGAACGGCTGGAAACGCGCGTCGCCGTCATCGAAAACGGCCGGCTGGAGGAGTTCATGGTCGAGCATCCCGAGGAGGAGCGGCTCGTCGGGAGCGTCTTCAAGGGGCGCGTCCAGAATCTGGAGAACGACCTGCAGGCGGCGTTCGTCGATATCGGGCTGAAGAAGAACGCCTTCCTGCACTACTGGGACATGACGCCCGACGCCGACGCGCTCCTCGACTTCGACGAAGACGAGAACGAAGGGAAGGGGAAGGGCTCGCGCAAGTCGAACCGCCTCTCCGACGCCGAGATCGCCAAGCGCTTCCCCCCGGGGTCGGAGATCATCGTCCAGGTGACGAAGGGCCCCATCTCCACGAAGGGCCCGCGCGTGACCGCGAACCTCTCCATCCCCGGCCGGTACCTGGTGATGATGCCGGGCACCAAGGTCCGCGGCGTTTCGAAGAAGATCGGCGACGCCAACGAGCGCAAGCGGCTGAAGAAGATCCTCGACCGCCTGCCGCTCCCCGAGAACTGCGGGCTCGTCGTCCGCACGGTGGGCGCGGGCGCTTCGGCGCGCGCGTTCGCCCGTGACCTGCGGAACCTCATCGCCGTCTGGAACGAGATGCAGGCGAACGTGAAGAACCTGCGTACGCCCTGCTGCATCTTCCAGGAGCCCGACCTCTGCGAGCGCGTCGTCCGCGACTGGCTCACCGAGGAGGTGGATGCGATCATCATCGACGACGAGAAGAGCTTCGAGGCGATGCGCGAGGTGACGGGCCGCATCTCCCGCCGTGCGAAGGGCAAGATCCGCCGCTTCGACGGCGAGGCCGGGCTGTTCGAGCACTACGGCGTCGAGCGCCAGCTCCACGACGCCTTCGCGCGGCAGGTGCCGCTCAAGTCGGGCGGCTATCTCGTCATCGACGAGACCGAGGCGCTGATCGCCGTCGATGTCAACACCGGGCACTACAAGGGCAAGGGCTCGCAGGAGGATGCCATTCTCGCGGTGAACCTCGAAGCCGTCGAGGAGGTGGCGCGGCAGCTGCGCCTCAGGAACATCGGCGGGCTCGTCATCCTCGATCTCATCGACATGAAGAGCCGCAAGCACCAGCGCGAGGTCTGCCGCAAGCTGAAGGAGGCGCTGAAGCGCGACCGGGCGCGGACGAATGTCCTCGACATCTCCGAGCTGGGGCTCTTGGAGATGTCGCGCCAGCGGCAGGACTCGTCGATCCTCGCGCAGCACACCTCCGTGTGCCCGTATTGCCGCGGCAGCGGTTTCGTCAAGTCGCCGATGGCGATTTCGGTCGAGATCCAGCGCCGCCTCGCCGCGCTCCTCCGGAAGGCCGAGGCGGAGAAGCGTCCCTTCGAGCCGAAGATCGTCATCGCCCCGCAGGTGATGCAGCGTCTCCGCACCGAGGATGCGCAGATTCTCGCCGATTTCCAGCGCAAGTACAACACCCGGCTTACCTTCGTCTCGGAACTCCACCGCCACCCCGAGGCGTGTTCGATACTGGACGCGGCCACCTCCCAAGTGCTATACTCTCAGTCATGAAGAAGAAGAACCTCCTGCTCTCGGCGGCCGCCTGCGGCCTCCTCGCGCCGGCGTTCGGCGCGTCCCCGCTCAAGGTTACGGCGGATCGGCTGGCGGCCGACCGCAACTCGGAGGCGCTGGTCGCTTCGGGGCACGTGGTGGCGGTCTCGGCGCCGTATCGGCTCCACACCGACTATCTTGAACGCGATGCCGAGGGACGCTGCCGTTTCTCCGACCCCACGATGGCGACGACCTGCACGAACCTCATCGGCCACCTGCATTGGCGGGTGACGGGCGAGGTCGAATATCAGAGCGAGCGTTATGTGCGGTTGCGGAACATGTATCTGCACTTCTTCGGCGTGCCCGTCTTCTGGCTCCCGTATTTCTACTATCCGCTCGACATGGCGAACTACGGCTTCCGCTGGATGCCGGGCTACACTGGCCGCTGGGGAGCGTACCTGCTTACGCAGTACCGCTACCATCTTCTCGGCGACGGGAGTGGCGCGGAGGGCACGTGGTCGCTGGACGCGAGCTCGGGAATCGATCTCCGCACCAAGCAGGGGATCGCCTATTCGCAGGATTTCAAGTGGCGGCTCGGCGACTTCGGCGTCGGCAGGTTCAACCTCTACTACGCCTGGGATCAGGATGCCGGCCGCTATAACCGCCCCTACGGCTCGAACGACTACAATCTGAACCACTGGGGCAGCTCGGTTCCCGACAACCGCTACGGCATGACGCTCGAACACCGCTGGGAGGCGACGGAGCGCGATACCGTGCGGCTGCGCGGCGAACTCTACAGCGACTCCTTCTTCCGCCACGACTTCCTGCGCAAGACCATGTTTTCGCCGCGCCGCCAGTGGATCGGCTACGAGGGCAACGAAATCGCGTGGGAACACCGCGAAAATCCGTTGGCGCTGGGGGTGAGCGTCTCGGGACCGATCGACGATTTCGCGGGCGGCACGATGCGTTTGCCCGAGATCTATTTCGATGTGAATCCGCTGCCCGTCTGGTCGCTCCCCGTCAACTACGAGACGGAGAACCGGCTCGGGTATCTGAAGCGGCAGCCGGCGGAATACGGTCAGGGCGGGGAGATCACGCCCTACAGCCATCGCCCCGGTGTCTGGGCCGAATACGATACCTTCAGGTTCGATACCTATCACCGGCTGACGGCTCCCTTCAAGGTGGCGGATGCGGTTTCCGTGGTGCCGCGGATCGGCTACCACGGCACCTTCTGGCAGGATGCGGGTCTGACGACGCTCGATTCGTACCGGCGGCTCGGTGATGCGGACGAATCGATGACGCGCTCGATTCTTGAGGCGGGGGTCACCTTCGCGGGGCGCGGCGTTGCGCAGCTGAACGACAGCTGGCGGCATTTCGTCGAACCCTATCTCGACGTGCTCGCGCAGAAGGCGTACTTTACCGGCGACGGCCACGGCGCAAGGCCCTATGTCTTCGATGCGATCGATGCTTCGATGGATTGGTCCGACCAGTTCGCGGGCCGTTCGCGCAATCTCCCCTATACCTATGCGGGCTTCACGCCCGGCGTGCGCAACGCCTTCCAGAAGGTGGACGAGAAGGGAGTGGCGCGGACGGTTCTGGATTTTGACGTTTATGCGGCCGTACAGGTCAACGAGGCGAAGTACGAGGGCACAGATCCGCTTCATCGGCTTGCGGAAACAGGCGATCCCAACTACGGCGACAACCAGGCGGTGATCATGCCGGGCTTCCGCGCGCGCTACTTCCCCACGAAGGACACGATGCTCCTCACGCGCTTCGAGTACGACAGCGACTCCGGCGAAGTGGCGCTTTTCGACCTGAGCTGGAAGCAGCGGCTCGCGAAGGACTTCAGCTACTACGTGACGATGAACCACCGCAATCATCGTTACTGGGATTTCGCCGCCAGCCCCTATGATCCGGAGGTGATGCAGTCGGACGAGTTCAACTGCGCGCATTTCTCGTTCATCACCGTCGGCTTCGAGCACGAGCTCTGCGACGCGATCGTCTGGAGTCCGTACGTGCGCTGGGACGGGCGCGAGGGCGAGTTGGACAGCGCGGGCGCGTGGCTCGACCTCCGGACCGACTGCCTCGGCTTCCGTTTCCTCGTGGACTACGAAAACGAGTTCACGCGCATCGACGGCTATCGCGAAGACGAGGACTGGAATTTCGGGTTCTACATCTACCTCCGTTGCTTCGGCGCCGATTCGGGTAATGTCTTCGGGGGCAGGTAAGGAGCGGCCGGCAAATTGCGCAAACCACGTCAGAGCGGCTTCGAGCGGTTGGAAAGCTACCTCGTAAAGCTCATCCAGGAGCCGGGGGCGGATCGCGACCAGCCGCCGGGCATCCGGCTCCTGTTGAAGCTGCTTTCGGTTTTGAGCGCGACCTTCGCCGTGGTCGTGGCGTTCCGCGCCTTGCTTTACCGCATGGGGTTGTTGCGGCGTTTTCCGCTGGGCATTCAGGTGATCTCCATCGGCAATGTCACGGCGGGCGGCACGGGCAAGACGCCGGTTACCGAGATCTTCGCGCGGACGCTGGCCGCCGAGGGGCGGAAGGTGGCGATTCTTTCGCGCGGCTATCGCCGCAAGGAGGCGCCGTTCTGGGTGCGGATGTTCACCCAGGTGGTCACGCCGCCGCTGGTGGTCTCCGACGGTAAGCGCGTGCTGCTCGATTCCGCCGTCGGCGGGGACGAGCCCTATATGCTGGCGTCGAACCTGCCGGGGGTCGCCGTTCTCGTTGATCGCGATCGGGTGAAGGCGGGGCGCTATGCGATCAAGCGCCTCGGCTGCAACACGATCATCCTGGACGACGGCTTCCAGTACCAGAAGCTGAAACATTCGATCGAGGTGGTGCTGGTCGATTCGACCAACCCCTTCGGCAACGGCCGGATGCTTCCGCGCGGCATTCTGCGCGAGCCCGTGCGTCACCTGAAGCGTGCGGACATCATCTTCCTCACCAAGTGCCGCGGCGACGTCTCGGCGGTGAAGGCGGAGGTGCGCAAGTACAACCGGACGGCGGAGATCGTGGAGTGCAATCATCTGCCGAAGGTGCTGCGGGACGTGTGGAGTCGCGAGGAATTTCCGCTTTCGTGGCTGCAGGGCAAGACCACCTGCACGCTTTCCGGCATCGCCTCGCCGAAGGGCTTCGAGAACTCCCTGCGGCGGCTGGGGGCGAAGGTCGTCTGGTGCGAGCGCTACGCCGACCATCACCGCTACGAGGCCTCGGAGATCCTTTATGCGCTCAACCGGACGGCGGACATGGGGGCGGATGCGCTGGTGACGACCGAGAAGGACGCGGTACGCTTCCCGCGGCTGGAGACGACGCCCGTGCGGTGCCTCTATCTGCGCATCGCCATCGAGATCCTCTCCGGGGCCGAAAGTTTTGCTTCGCTAATCAACCGAATCTGCTTCAAGCGTGAAACCGCTTAGACATGTCTTCACCGTCGGCTCGTTGACGGCGCTCTCCCGTGTCCTCGGGCTCGTGCGCGAAATGCTGCAGGCGCGGCTTATCGGCGCCGGGGTCGAGCAGAGCGCGTTCACCCTCGCGTTCGCCATCCCCAACATGGCTCGCAAGCTTTTCGGCGAAGGGGCGCTCACCGCGGCGTTCGTGCCCGTCTTCCGTGGCGAAGTGGAGGGCGGCGATCTGGAGGCGGCGAAGCGGCTGGCGCGCGCGGTGGTGACCACCGTGATGCTGATTCTCGGCGCCGTGGTCGTCCTCGTGGTCGTGGCGCTGACCGTAATCCTCAATCTCCAGCCCTCCGCTCTGGGCTTCCAGCTTTCTCCCCGCGCCGTCCTTGTCCTGAAGCTCGTGCGGATTCTTTTTCCGTATATGATCTTCATCTGCGGCGCGGCGTTCGGCATGGGGGTGATGAATGCGCTCGGGCGGTTTGTCGAGGGGGCGTTCATGCCCGCGTTTCTCAACGTCGTCTGGATCGCCGCGCTGGGCGCGCTTTGCTTCTTCCCTTCGCTTTCGCTGTCGGCGCGCATCACCTGGGTGGCGTGGGCGATCCTGATCGGCGGGGCTTTGCAGATGGCGTTCCTCTTCCGCTGTCTCCGCCGTCGCGGCTTCGGCCGCCTCTGTTCGCTGTCGGCGCTGACCTTCCTCGGCGACGAGAAGGTGCGGCTCGTCTGGCGCAATACGGCGATCGCCGCGATGGGGGCGGGGGCGGTGCAGGTGAACTACATGCTCGACCAGGTCTGGGCGCAGCTGGCCGCACCTTGGGCGGCGGGGGTCATCGGTTATGCCGAGCGGCTGATGGATCTGCCGCTCGGAGTCATCGGCGTCGCCTTCGGAACTGTGCTGCTGCCGACTTTTTCGGGGCATTTCGCGAAGGGCGATGCGGACGGTGCGCGAGCGGCGCTCGCCTCGTCGCTTGCGAACATGATGTTCGTGATGCTGCCGGCGGCGGCGGGGCTCTGCCTCCTGGCCGATGCGGTGACGCGCGTCATCTACGAGGGCGGCAGCTTCGACGCGCTGGCGACGCTGCGGGTCGCTCGTGCGCTCGCGGTCTATGCGCTGGGGCTTGGCTTCTTCGGCTTCCAGAAGTCGCTCATTCCGTGGTTTCAGGCGCAGAATGACATGAAGACGCCGCTGCGAGTGTCGATGATGACGGTGGTGGTCAATGCGGTCTTGAATGCCATGGCCGTCTTTTTCCTTCCGGAGGCATGGCGACATGTGGGACTGGCGGGTTCGACGGTCTTCTGTGCCGCGCTCGGGTGCGTGCTTCTGCTGATGGCGGGGTGGCGCAAAAATGGCTCGCTGGGGCTGGTTGCGGCCTTGCCGTCCCTGTTGCGTTCGTGCCTGGCTGCGTTGGTTATGGCGGTTGCGCTCTTTTTCCTGCGTCCGTGGGCGCTTGCCTGGTCGCCGCTGGCGGCGTTGACGGCCCTCGTTCTTGCGGGCGCAGTGGTTTATTTTGCCGTTTTCTGGGGGATGAAAGCTCTGGGCTTTCGCCTCGGCCAAAAGTAACGCGAAAATTCGCCATTGCGCAAGGGCGATTTGGTTTGCTACAACATTGCCACGTGCCCCACCGGGTTAATCTGCTGCGAGGCAGGCCATTCTATCGGTGGGGATTCTTGTTTTCGGCATACAACGCTTTTCACCGCTTTGTCGCTTTGCGCATGGATGCTTCGGCAGATCCGTCCGCAATCGCAATGGACATCCCGCGTGAGGGCACTTCTCTCGGACTGTCCAGAAGTGCCTCTTGCCGCGATGGGCTTCCCCGCCGACTGGCAGAAGCTGGCACTCTGGAAGTGACGCCGTGCTCGGATCTTCAGCTCTTCGGCGATCCGCCGACAGCATCCTGACCATCGCGAACGCCTTTGCGCAACGGCGCACGGATCGTCGCGTCGCCAGCACATTTTGATTTGTGCGTCAGAGTAACCTGATTTTTTGATATACTAATGCCGTCTTGCGCAAGTTGCGGCGACCCCGAATCGGGCTCTCGTCACTTCCCAAGCGGGATGAAGAACGCGTAACCACGCGGACTTGTTCGTTCAATGGAAACGACCAATTTCTAACGGAGAACGACATGTCCTGCGAGGGATGCGCTATGGCCGCACTATCGGCTGGGCGTGTCTTCTTGCATCCATGTTTTCTCCAGGGCTTTGGTCGGCCTCCATTGAGAACACGGGTGAAGGAGGCACGCCCGCTTTTTGTTGTCTCCGAGAGGCAAACAGCGAAAATCATAACAATGACCGATGCAAAGTGATGGGGGCTTGACGATATGACCAGTATGGCAATCGTATTCTGTTAACACAAAGATAACATCAAAAAGAGGATGATTATGCAGATAAATCCAGCTGAATTTATACATCCGGAAGATTCTGAGGCGCTGCGACAACTGGAGTCGATTACGGGTTTTCCTACCTTGGTGAAAAAATTTTTGTCGCTTGGTTTTGAGCGCTACCAGTACGGACAGAACTTGGCGAGCTCGATACGACTTTCTCCAACGCAGTTGCCAAAGTTGTATGCAAAGCTGCCTCCTATTTGCGACAAACTTGGCATTGCAGTGCCAGAATTTTATCTTCAAATGAGTCCGATGCCGAATGCATGGACCTTTGGTGATACACATATTTATATTACCGTTACATCGGCATTGTTGGACTTGCTGGATGACGAGGAACTGACTGCGGTAATAGCGCATGAGTGCGGGCACATTCTATGCCGTCATGTTCTTTATCACACCATCGCCAGATGGGTGATGCAGGGCATGGAGGGGGCGGGTTTGCTTGGTATGATTGCATTGCCGCTGAAGTTGGCGATTCTTTATTGGGAGCGCCGGAGTGAACTTTCCTGCGATCGGGCGGCAAGTGTCATTACTTCGCCTGAAGTTGTTGCGAGGACGATGGCGCGACTTTCCGGTGGCCCGTTGGCAATGACACAGGATGTGGATTTTCGCGAATGGGCCAAGCAGGCTGACGAATACGATGCCCTTTGTCGAGATAGCACCTGGGATAAGGTTCTCCAATCTGTTGCTGTCATGTCGCTAAGTCATCCATTTGCAGCCGTGCGAGTACGGGAGGTTTTGAAATGGGGTGAAAGTGATCAGTACAAATGCCTTAAGGCAGGAGTGGCTAATGCGATTTCTGGAGGAACGCATTGCCCTATTTGTCAAACGCAAGTTGAGCAATCTTGGGCATTTTGCCGTAATTGTGGCGCCAAATTAGGATAAAG
>JAZUHK010000043.1:0-23434 GCA_045641645.1 Kiritimatiellia bacterium | reverse complement strand
TGCCACACCGTCCGCACCGCGCGCAAGATGATCGAGCGCCACGACGAGCAGGTCTGGGACATCCTCGAAGAGGTCACGAAGGACAAGACCGTCTTCCTGAACCGCGCCCCGACGCTGCACCGTCTCTCGATCCAGGCGTTCGAGCCCGTGCTCGTCGAAGGCAAGGCGACCCGCCTGCACCCGATGGTCTGCACGCCGTTCAACGCCGACTTCGACGGCGACCAGATGGCCGTGCACGTGCCGCTCTCGATCGAGGCCCAGATGGAGTCCAAGCTCATGATGCTCGCCTCGACGTCGATCTTCTCGCCGGCTTCCGGCAAGTCGATCGTGACGCCGACGCAGGACGTGTGCCTCGGCCTCTACTTCCTCACGGTCCCGTCGCAGCAGGACAAGCTGGCGGGCAAGATCGCCCGCAAGACGGACTGCTCGCAGGAGCACATGCCGCTCTTCAACGACATCGCCGAAGTCGAGTTCGGCATCGCCGAGGGCTGCATCACCTACCATTCGCGCATCCGCTTCCGCAATCCCGACTTCGGCACGACGGGACGCCCCCACGGCGTCACCGACAAGCGCACGATCGAGACGACCGCGGGCCGCGTGATCTTCAACAGCGTGTGGCCGGAGGAGATGGGCTTCTGGAACGACAAGTGCTCCAAGTCCACGATCGGCAAGCTGATCCTCGACTGCCACAAGGTGGCCGGACACGAGCGCACCGTCAAGGCGATCGACAGGATCAAGGCGCTCGGCTACCAGTTCGCGACGGTCTCCGGCGCGTCGATGGGCCTGAAGGACATGATCCGCCCGGCCGACAAGGACGACGAGATCGCGAAGGCGCGCAAGGCGGCCGACGAGGTCCAGAAGCAGTTCCAGCAGGGCATCATCACCGACGGCGAACGCCACAACAAGATCGTCGATATCTGGTCGTCGACGACCGAGAAGGTCGGCGACGAGCTCTACAAGACGATCGACAGGAACCTGAAGCCCGAGGACAAGAACCCGACGGAGCTCAACCCGGTCTATATGTTCGTCGATTCCAAGGCCCGCGGCTCGAAGCTGCAGATCCGTCAGCTCGCCGGCATGCGCGGACTGATGGCGAATCCGTCGGGCGACATCATCGAGCGTCCGATTACCGCGTCGTTCCGCGAGGGGCTCTCGGTTCTCGAATACTTCATTTCCTCCCACGGCGCCCGCAAGGGTCTCGCGGATACGGCATTGAAGACGGCCGACGCCGGCTACCTCACCCGCAAGCTCGTGGACGTCTCGCAGGACGTCATCATCACGCAGGAGGACTGCAATACGGTGAACGGCATCGAGGTCGAGGCCATCATCGAGGGCGACGAGGTGAAGGTCACGCTCGGCGACCGCGTTCTCGGCCGCACGGCCCTTTACGAGATCCGCAACCCCAAGACGGGAGAGGTGATCGTCCCCGCGAACGAGATCATCGACGAGCGCTCGAGCGCGGCGATCAACGCCGCCGGCATCGAGAAGGTGTGGATCCGCTCCGGGCTCACCTGCGACGCCGAGCACGGCATGTGCGCGAAGTGCTACGGGCGCGACCTCTCGACGGGCCGCGAGGTCGAGATCGGCACGGCGGTCGGCATCATCGCCGCGCAGTCGATCGGCGAGCCGGGCACGCAGCTGACGATGCGTACCTTCCACATCGGCGGCACGGCTTCGGCGACCGCGAAGGTGCCGGAGATCGTCCTCAAGAACGACGGCATCGCGAAGTTCGTCGATGTCCGCAAGGTGCGCAACGACGAGGGCCGCGAAGTCGTCCTCAACAAGAACGGCGCGCTGGAGATCTACTCCAAGGCAGGCGCCAAGCTCGACACCTACCAGCTGCAGATGGGCACGGTGCTCCTCATCGAGGACGGCGCCGAGGTCAAGAAGGGCCAGAAGGTCGCGACGTGGGATCCGCACCCGGTGCCGGTCCTCTCCGAGGCGGCCGGCAAGATCGTGTTCGCCGACTTCGAGGAAGACGTTTCGGTGAAGACCGAGACCGACCGCGCCACCGGCGCGAAGACGCTCGTCGTCATCGCCTCCTCCGAGTCGAATCTCCACCCGCGCATCGAGATCCGCGACGCCGCCGGCAAGATGGTGGACTCGCACGACGTGCCGACGGGCGCGATCGTGATGGTCCGCGACGGCATGAAGGCCGCCCCGGGCATGCTCCTCGCGAAGACCCCGCGGGAAGCGGCGAAGACCCGCGACATCACCGGAGGCCTCCCGCGCGTCGCCGAGCTTTTCGAGGCGCGTCAGCCCAAGGACGCCGCGGAGATCGCGAAGATCGAAGGCGAGATCGAGTTCGGCGAGAACGTGCGCGGCAAGCGTTGCGTGAAGGTGGTCGACAAGATCACCGGGCTCGTCGAAGAGCATCTCATCCCGATGGGCAAGCAGATCGTCGTCTTCAAGGGCGACAAGGTCAAGAAGGGCCAGCAGCTCACCGAAGGTCCGGTCATCCCGCAGGAGATCCTCGAGGTCTCGGGTCCGCAGGAACTCGAAAAGTACCTCGTCAACGAGGTGCAGCAGGTCTATCGTCTTCAGGGCGTCGAGATCAACGACAAGCACATCGAGATCATCGTCCGTCAGATGCTCCGCAAGGTGCGCATCACCAATCCGGGCGATACCGACTTCCTCTGGGGCGAGCAGGTCACCCGCCAGACGTTCTTGCGCGTGAACGAGGAGATGATGAACGAAGGCCGCCGTCCGGCGGAAGCGCAGCCCGCGCTCCTCGGCATCACCAAGGCCGCCCTCGAGACCGATTCCTTCATTTCCGCCGCGTCCTTCCAGGACACGACCCGCGTCCTCACCGAGGCCGCCACGATGGGCAGGGTGGACGAGCTGCGCGGCTTCAAGGAGAACGTCATCCTCGGCCACCTCATCCCCGGCGGCACCGGCTTCCCGCTTCACCGCTACCTCAAGCTCGTTCCGCTCTGCGAGACCATCTCCGACGACGAGATGGACAAGCTCCGCGAGGAGCAGCGCCAGAAGCACGACGAGCTCTTCGGCATTCCCGCCAAGATCGAGGGCGAGGAGGGCGATGACGATGACGATCTCGGCGAGCCGATGATCGCGGTCGATACCGGCGACACGTCCGCCGACGGCGGGGATCTCCCCACTTCCGACGACATGGGCGTGACGGGCGGCGAAGACGACCTGCTCGGTTGAGTGAATCACATAAGGAGCTGGGAAAGACGATGCAAGACCTGAAAGCCGCCTACCGTACGATCGAAGCCGATCATTTCGCCCCGTCGATGGAGATTTCCTTCATCGACGGCGAGCGGCGCAACACCTTCCGTTACGAGAAGGTGACATGGACGATCGGCGGCGAGGAGAAGGGGCTCCGCTACGGCGAGAACCCCGGGCAGGAGGCGGCGCTCTATCGGCTGGTCAACGGCAATCTCGTCCTCGGCGAGGTTGAGACGATTCAGCCAGGGGCGTTTCTCGCGTCGGTTCCGGAGCTCCTGCAGTCGGGGAAGCATCCCGGGAAGACCAACGTCACCGATACCGATAACGCGCTCAACATCCTCAGGTATCTGATGGACAAGCCCTGCGCGGTCATCGTCAAGCACAACAACCCCTGCGGCGTTGCCGTCGGCTCCACGCTCGCCGAGGCGTATTTCCGCGCCAACAAGGCCGACCGCCTCGCGGCGTTCGGCGGGGCGATCGCCTTGAACCGCGATTGCGACCTGGAGACGGCGAAGCTCATCATCGAGAACTACGCCGAGGTGGTGGTGGCGCCGGATTTCGCCCCCGGGGTGATGGATCTCTTCGCCACCAAGAAGAACCTCCGTGTCTTCCGCATCCGGAACATGGCGCGGCTCGCCGATTTCGTCGCCAAGCCCGTCATCGACTTCAAGTCGCTCATCGACGGCGGCATCGTGGCACAGACGAGCTTCGTCTGCAAGGCCCGCAAGAGCGAGGACCTGATGCCGGCCTACTGCAACCGCAAGGTTACGAACAAGGAGACCGGCGAGGTCACTTTCGAGGAACACCAGATCAAGCGCCTCCCGACGGCGAAGGAATATGAAGACCTCGTCTTCGGCTGGCTCGTCGAGGCGGGGGTCACCTCCAATTCCGTCCTCTATGTGAAGGACGGCGTCACCGTCGGCATCGGTACGGGCGAGCAGGACCGCGTGGGCGTGGCGGAAATCGCGCGGGACAAGGCCTATACCAAGCACGCCGACTGGATCAGCTGGGAGAAGTTCGGCAAGCCCTTTAACGACCTCCGGCTCGCGTTCGGCGAGGAGGACGGAGCGCGCAAGCAGGCCGAGATCATGGAGCAGACGAAGGCGGAGAAGGGCGGGCTGCCCGGCTCGGCGATGGTCTCCGATGCGTTCTTCCCGTTCCGCGACGGCTTGGAGGTGGGTATTCGCGAGGGCATCACCTCGTGCGTCCAGCCCGGCGGCGCGATTCGCGACTGGGACGTGATCGATTGCGCGAATGACGCGGATGTCGCGATGGTCTTCACCGGCCAGCGGTCGTTCCGCCACTAATCAGGTTTTCGTCCGCCCTTATGTCCTCCCGCTCCCTGATCGTCAATGCGCTGACCTTCTCGCGGGTGCCGCTGATTCTCGCGTGGCTCGTCTTCGCGGTGGTTCAGGAACGGTCGGGCGGCGGTTTCTGGCTGGGGGCGGCGGCGTGTCTGATGATGCTCCTCTCGGGGCTCACGGACGCCTGGGACGGTCAGCTTGCGCGCAAGTGGAAGGTCGTCTCCGCTCTCGGGAAGATGGCTGATCCGCTGATGGACAAGGTCTTCTACCTCGTCGCGTTCCCCGCGCTCCTCTGGCAGATCTCCGTGCAGGGCGAAAGCGTCTTCCACGCCCTCCTGATGCTGGTTTTTACGGTCTTCTATCTCCTGCGTGACACCTGGGTTACCTTTCTCCGTTCCGTAGGTGCGCGCTATGACGCCGATGTCGCCGCAATGACGCTCGGCAAGGTGCGCACGGCGCTCACTTTCCCGGGGGCGGGTTGGGTCTATGTCTATCTCGCCTTTCATCATCTGGCGCCGGCGGGCTGGAATGGGCCGTGGCTCTGGTCGTGTTACGCGGTCGAGGGGATTCTGCTGGCGCTCACGGCCGTTACGCTTTTCACTTACACGAAGGCCTATTTCCCCTATCTCAAGAAGGCCGTTTCGGAGTAAGGAGCGATGGCGATGATTCTGGGTTCCTGTCTTTTGCTGGCGGCTCTCACGCGGGCGGAAGTGATCGAACGCTTCCGCGCCTCGCCCGTCACGCAGGCGGCGGGGCTGGTGCAGGTCTGGGGGGACTGCTCGAAGGAGACTCGCCGCGAATATCAGCTGTCGGTCGCCGGTTTCGCGGGAGATCTCGTCAAATCCCTTTTCGCCGCCCGCAATCAGGCGTTGCCGTCGTTTGCGACGCCCGGCATCGTCCTGCGCTTCGGCGAGACGGAAACGCCCGAGACCAATGTCCTCTATCGGGCGATGACGCGCGAGAACGGCGCGGCCTATGCGCTCGTCGGCCTTCCCGATGTCGCGCATGCGGACCTGGCGGCGCTCCGCCGCGCGGTCGTGCGCGGTTTCTCGCGGGCGGTGGACGGCAGGGATATCGACGAAAAGGAGGCCGAGGCCCTTTATCGCGCGGCGGTGCCAGAGCTGCGGCTGGCCGACCGCTATGCCGATCTCCGCGCCTGGCGTGCCGGCGAGCGGCCGCCTGCCGACGACGAGAAGTACCTGAAGCTTCAGCGCTCTGTCCTCGCCCCCGGGCGCGCCACGGAAGATGACGTGCTCCTGTTCGCCGCGCGGCTGCATCTTTATTCGCCCGCATTCGGCGATGGCTTCGGGGGCGTCGGTGACGGCTGCTCCTTCGCCGCGGCGATTCCGCTTGCGCGCACCAACGCCTACGTGCGGCTGGCGGCGCTCGAAAAGGCGCGCGTGCTCAACATCCTCGGCGGCGGGCACGGGCCGAAGTTCGACGAGGCCGTGAAGGCCTATCAGGTGTTTTTGCTGGAACTCGCCCGCGGCGAACTGGCGGAGGAGGAGCTTCGCGCCTGCCTCGCCGAAGCCGAGGGAAAACTGAAAGGAACGCTCGAATGAAGACGAAGCGCACGATCACGGACGCAACGGTGGATCCAGACATCCTCGCCTATACGGTGGGGGAGGATCCGGTCCTCGACTTAAATCTCGTCAAGTGGGATTGCCTGGGGACGGCCGCCCATGTGACGATGCTCTCGGAGCTCAAGGGGCTGAAGCGGCCGATCGTCACCAAGACCGAAGCGGCGAAGGTGCGCAAGGCGCTTGGGGCGATCGTGAAGAGCGCGGCGGCGGGGAAGTTCGTGATTCGCGTCGATGACCAGGATGTCCACATGGCGGTCGAGCGGGTGCTTACGGAAAAGCTCGGCGATCTTGGCAAGAAGATCCACACCGGCCGTTCGCGCAATGACCAGGTGGCGGTGGACGTGCGCCTTCACCTGAAGGACGCGATCCTCCGGACGGAGCAGGAGCTCTTGGAACTTGCCTCGGAGCTTTGCGCGTTTGGCCATGACGTGGGGCCGGTACCGATGGTGGGGCGCACCCATCTCCAGCCCGCAATGCCCTCCACGGTGGAGATGTGGGCGACCGGTCATGCCGAGATGATCCTCGACCAGCTGGTGCATTTCGAGGCGGCCTACGCGATGGCCGATGCGAATCCGCTCGGAAGCGCCGCGGGCTACGGGGTGCCACTGGCGCTCGATCGCCGGCGGACTAGCGACCTTTTGGGCTTCGCGCGCCCGATTCACAACTGCTTCGGGGCGTCGATGGCGCGCGGCGAATGCGAGGCCTCGCTCCTCTCGGCGCTCGCGCAGCTGATGTGCGTCCTTTCGCGGCTCGCGGAGGACATGATCCTCTTTTCGATGCCGGAGTTCGCTTATTTCAAGCTGCCGCGCGAATACTGCACGGGTTCGTCGATCATGCCGCAGAAGTTCAATCCCGACGTCCTCGAACTCGTCCGCGGCAAGACGGCGCAGGTGATCGGCTCCCAGACGGCCGCGCTCACGCTCCTTCACGCGATGCCGGGCGGCTACAACCGCGATCTGCAGGATGCGAAGCTCCTCTATATGAAGGGGCTGGAGACGACGCGGACGACGCTCCGCATCCTCGCGAAGGTGGTGAAGGGGATGAAGGTGAATGCGGGGGCGTGCCGTGCGGCGTTTACGCCGGGCGTCTTCGCGACCGACGTGGCGCTTCGGAAGGTTGCGGAGGGAACGCCGTGGCGCGACGCCTACCATGAAGTGCGCGACCAGTTCGCCGCGCTTTACGAGGGGAAGGATGCCGAAGTCGCGAACCTCGATCCCGACGAGCAGGTTGCGCTCAAAACCCACGAGGGCACTTGCATGGGCATCGACCACGATCTCTACCAGCGGCGCATTTCCGCCGCGGCCGCCGACGTGGAGCGGCGTCAGGCCGCTTTTGACGCCAAGTGCCGTGCGCTGCTGAAGCAGGGTTGACGCAGAATCAGAAAAAGAGTATACTACCCACCGCTTTCGCCGAAAGGCGGAGTGTATGTAAGTTCGGAGCGTAGCGCAGCCTGGTAGCGCGTTTGCTTCGGGAGCAAAAGGCCGAGGGTTCAAATCCCTCCGCTCCGACCAATCCCGATCCCCCTCTTGAAGGGGGTTTTCTTTTGCCCCGCTTTCGCCGTACGAACTTTGGTATAATACCCGCTATGCAAATGGGAAACTTCGGCCTATGGTCGCTGGTGCCGCCGTTGACGGCAATCATCCTTGCGCTTGTCACGCGGGAAATCGTACTGTCGCTCTTTGCGGCCATCCTCTGCGGAAGCGCGATCTACTGCGGGGTGTCCGGCGGCGGCGCGGTGGGGGCGTTCAAGACGGTCATCGACCTCATCGGCGCGAAGATGGCCGAGAACATGCCGATGGTGCTTTTCCTCTGCCTCCTCGGCGCGCTCGTCTCGGTGCTGACGCGCGCCGGCGGCGCGCGCGCCTACGGCGAATGGGCCTATCGGCGGCTCAGGAACGAGCGGTCGGTCAACCTGATGACGATCGTAATGGGGCTCATCATCTTCATCGACGACTACTTCAACTGCCTCACGGTCGGCACCGTCATGCGTCCCGTCACCGACAAGTTCAAGATCTCGCGCGCGAAGCTCGCCTATTTCATCGACTCCACCGCCGCCCCCGTCTGCATCCTCTCGCCGATCTCCTCGTGGGCGGCGTATGTGATCAGCTGCCTGCCGAAGGAGATGCAGGATACGGGGCTTGGCATGTATCTGATGGCCGCGCCGCTCAATTTCTATGCGCTGCTGACGCTGGTGATGATGCTCTTCATTGCGCTCAAGACCAACAGCGACTTTGGGCTCATGAAGCGGATGGAGCGCATCGCCCGCCGCCATCGTGACGTCGGCGCCGAGGTGGTGATGCGACCGGGGCTGGAGCCGATGCCGGTCTCCGACCGCGGGCACGTCCTCGACCTCGTCCTGCCCATCGTCGTCCTCATCGCGCTGTCCGCGTGGTTTCTCGTCAAGTACGAGGCGGGGGTGGCGTTGGCGCTTGCGTCGCTCGTTTCGCTGGTCTTCGCCTTCGTCTTCCTCGTTGTCCGCCGCGTCATCGACTACCATCAGTTTGCCGCGGCCGTGCTCTTCGGCATCAAGACGATGGTGCCGGCGCTGGTCCTGCTGGCGCTCGCGTGGGGGATTTCGTCGGTCTGCACCGATCTTCTCGGAACGGGCCGCTTCATCGCCTCGGGCATCGTGGGGGCGGAGGTCTCGCTCAAGCTCCTGCCGGCGACGATGTTCCTCCTCGGCGCGATCTTCGCGTTCGCGACGGGCGCCTCCTGGGGGGCGATCGGCATTCTCGTGCCGATCGGGATGTCGGTCTGTCTTGCCGCCGATCCGTCTATCGCGGTATTGACGCTGGCGGCGACGCTCGCCGGCAGCGTGATGGGCGATCACTGCTCGCCGATCGCCGATACGACGATTCTCGCTTCGGCCGGCGCCCAGTGCAAGCACATGAATCATGTGATGACCCAGCTTCCCTATGCGGCCATTTGCGGGCTGCTTTCCTTCGTTCTCTATCTCGTCGTCGGCTGTTTCTTCAGCTGACGCGGCCTCAACTGCCAATCAACGACTATGCTCTATTACCTCTCGCAGATGCTTACCCCCTATTGGGGCCCGTTCCGTCTCCTTCAGTCCCACGCGCTCCTGCTGGCGGGCGGCGCGTTTACCGCGGCGTTCCTGACGCTTTTCCTGTTGCCGCGGCTCTGGGACCGGTTGCCGCGCGACCGCGGCAAAGTGCTTTGCAAGGATATGGACGGCATGAAGTCGGCCGGCAAGCCGACGGGCGCCGGTTTTTGGGTGACGCTGATTCTCCTGCCGGTGATCCTGGTCTTCGCGCCGCTCGCGCTTTGGGATTTCGCCGCTGTCGCGATGCTTTATGCGGCGATGCTCTTCGGCTATCTCGACGACCGGGCGCTGGTGCCGTGGGGGGAGCTCAAGAAGGGGCTGCTCGACGCGGTGGTGTCGCTGGCGATCGCCTGCTTCCTTTTCCTCGGCCATGCCGAGGGCGGGCGGATGATCTGCTGGCTGCCGTTCTACAAGGAGCTCGTGTACGTTCCCTTCTGGGCCTATATGCCGGCGGCGGCGTTCATCCTGTGGTTCACGATGAACGCGACGAACTGCTCGGACGGGGTGGACGGGCTCGCGGGGACGCTGACGGTGATTACGCTCGCGATGCTGGCGGTGATCCTCTACGTGGTCGTGGGCTATCGGCCGGTCGCGCACTACTTTCTCATTCCCGTCTATGCCGAGGCCGCGCGCTGGGCGATCGTCACGATGATCGTCGCCGGCGGATTCGGCGGCTATCTCTGGTTCAACGCCGAGCCCTCGAAGATCCTCATGGGCGATGCGGGCAGCCGGTTCCTCGGGATCCTCGTGGCGGCGGCTTCGCTGATGACGGGGAATCCGCTGCTGGTCCTGGCGCTTTCGCCGGTCGTCCTCGTCAACGGCGGCGGCGGGCTCGGGAAGCTGGTGCTGCTGCGGCTGGCGAAGAAGCTGGGATTCGACATCGGCGAGGAGAACGTCATCCGCAGGATCCGTTTCCCGCTCCATGATCATTGCAAGAAGAATCTCGGCTGGTCGAACGCGCAGGTGCTGATGCGCTTCGTGCTTTTGCAGCTCATCGTGATGCCGCTCCTCTTGATTCTCCTCATCAAGGTGCGGTAAGTCCCGAAATATGCTATAATTTGCAAGTATGAAGCAGAAGAAGACCAAGGTGCGGATTACCGATACTACCTTGCGCGACGCCCATCAGTCGTTGTGGGCCACGCGCATGCGTACTGACGACATTCTTAAGATCGCCGAGGAGATCGATTCGGCGGGCTATTATTCGCTTGAATGCTGGGGCGGGGCGACTTTCGACGTCTGTATGCGCTTTTTGCGTGAGAATCCCTGGGAGCGTCTTCGGGAGCTCAAGCGGGTCTGCAAGAAGACGCCGCTGCAGATGCTACTGCGCGGGCAGAATGTCCTTGGCTACAAGCATTATCCCGATGACGTCGTGGAGCGCTTCATTGCGCTCGCGTGTGAGAACGGCATGGATATCTTCCGTGTCTTCGACGCGCTTAACGACCCGCGCAATCTCGAAAAGGCCATCGCGTGCGTCAAGAAATACGGCGGCCATGCGCAGGGGACGATCTCCTATACCACTTCGCCCGTCCATACCGTCGCGAACTATGTGAAGCTCGCGAAGCGCCAGGCGGCGATGGGGATCGATACGCTCTGCATCAAGGATATGGCGGGCATCCTCACTCCGGGCGTGGCGCGCGAACTCGTCGGCGCGCTCGTGAAGGCGGTGCCGGGAGTGCCGGTTCAGGTTCATTCCCATATGACGAGCGGGATGGCCGCGGCGATGTATCTCGCGGCGGTCGAGGCGGGGGCGGGGTGCGTCGATTGCGCGATTTCGACGATGAGCTCGTTTTCGTCGCAGCCGCCGGTCGAATCGGTCAAGGCGATGCTCGAGTCGGAAGGATTCGAGACGGGGCTTGATATCGGGGCGCTGGGCAAGATCAACAGCTATTTCAGGGAGCTCAAGGCGAAGCGTCAGCCGGCGTCATCGCGGAAGGTGGAGCCCGTCGATGCCGGGGTGCTGGTCCATGCGATTCCCGGCGGGATGATTTCCAATCTGCGCTCGCAGCTGGCGCAGCAGGGCGCGCTTGACCGGCTTGACGAGGTGTTGGCGGAGTTGCCGAAGACCCGCGCGGACATGGGCTATCCGCCGCTGGTGACGCCGACTTCGCAGATCGTCGGCGTCCAGTCGGTGCTGAATGTCCTGTCGGGAAAGCGTTATTCGATGGTGACCGACGAGACGAGGCGTTACGCGGCCGGCTACTATGGATCTACGCCATCGCCGATTGAACCGCATCTTCGGAAGAAGCTGATGGGAAAGCTGAAGCCCATTACCTGTCGTCCGGCCGATTTGCTTTCGCCCGCACTGGTCAAGGCGGCAGACGAACTGCCGGCCGGGACAATCGAACGCGAAGAGGATATTCTTTCCTATGTGCTTTTCCCCGAAGTAGCGCTTGGCTACTTCAAGTGGCGTAAGGAAGGGGGGCCGATTCCGGCCGATGCCGAGGAGTCGTCTGCTCAATCTCCTACCCCTACCCCTACACCTACACCTTCCCCTACCCCTACACCTGCTCTCCCCGGCACCTCGGTTCTCGCGCCGCTGAACGGCACGTTTTACCGTAGCGATGCGCCGGGCAAGCCGAAGCTGGCGGAGGATGGAGCGGCGGTGAAGGCGGGCGAAGCCGTCTGTGTGGTGGAGGCGATGAAACTCTTCAATCCCATCAAGGCGTCGGCGTCTGGGAAAATCACCTTCCTCGTGGAGCACGGAGCAAGCGTCACCAAGGGGCAGTCGGTTGCCGTTATCGCGTAAGCTGGCGGCGGGAAATTTTGTGGAGGGCTAAAAGAATGGCACGTAATCCGAGAATCCTAATCGTCACCCCGGAGATTACCTATCTTCCCGAGGGTATGGGCAACCTTGCCGGCAAGATGTCGGCAAAGGCGGGCGGCATGGCCGATGTCTCCGCTTCGCTCGTCTCGGCGCTTCACGAGCTCGGTGCCGATGTCCACGTGGCCTTGCCGCACTATCGGCGGATGTTCCATGTCGAGACGGCGCAGCTGGTCGCGGATGAGCTTCGCAAGTACAAGAGCCACCTCCCCGACGAGCGCATCCATCTCGCCGAGGATCGCTGCTTCTACTATCGCGACACGGTCTATTCGCGCGGTGACGGGAATCTGAAGCTGGCGCTTGCGTTCCAGCGCGAGGTCATCAACAACATCATCCCGCGCGTCCAGCCCGACCTCATTCACTGCAACGACTGGATGACGGGGCTCATTCCCGCGGCCGCCCGTCGTGAGGGGATTCCCTGCCTCTTTACCGTCCACAACATCCACACTCACAAGCTTACCCTGGCGCAGATCGAGGACGCGGGCATTGATGCGGCGGAGTTCTGGCAGCATCTTTATTTTAGCTATCCTCCCTACAATTACGAGGAGTCGCGCAACGGCAACGCGATCGACCTGCAGGCATCGGGCGTTTTTGGGGCGCACTTCATCAACACCGTCTCGCCCACCTTCCTGCAGGAGATCGTCAACGGCTGGCACGCCTTCGTGCCGGATTCGATTCGCAACGAGATCCGCAACAAGTACAACGCGGGCTGTGCGGCGGGCATCCTGAACGCCCCGGATCCGGTGGATAATCCCAGGACCGACGACAAGATTCCCTTCAAGTACGGTTCGGCCGACCATCGCGAGGCGAAGCGCAAGAACAAGCTCGCCTTGCAGCATGCGCTCGGGCTGGAGGAGAATCCCGACAAGGCGCTCTTCTTCTGGCCGAGCCGTCTCGATCCGGTGCAGAAGGGGCCGCAGCTGCTGACGGATATCGCCTACCGCTTCCTGGAGCGTCATCCCGATGCGCAGCTTGCGATCATCGCCAATGGTCCCTATCAGCAGCCGTTTTGGGATATCCGCGAGTTCCACCACATCTATTCGCGTCTCGGTGTCCACAACTTCGACGGCCGTCTTTCTCAGCTTGGTTTCGCGGGGAGCGACTTTACGCTTATGCCGTCGCTCTTCGAGCCGTGCGGGCTCCCGCAGATGCAGGCGCCGATCTACGGTTCGCTCGCCGTCGCCCACAATACCGGTGGGTTGCACGATACGGTGGAGATGCTGGATGCGGGTTCGTCGCGCGGCAACGGCTTCGTTTTCGACACCTATGATTCCAACGGGCTCTTCTGGGCGATGGATCAGGCGATGAACTTCTTCCATTTGCCGACGGAGGTTCGCGAGCGGGAGATTGCGCGCATCATGGAGGAGTCCCTCCGGCGCTTCAATCACGAGGCCTGCGCCCGCGAATACATCAAGCTCTACGAGCAGATGCTCGACCGTCCGCTGGTTGATGCCGAGGACTAAGCGGAACCGATGGCGATGAGACCGTTGTCGGCGATCATCCTCGGCTACGGCATTCGGGGGCGGGTGTATGCCGCATATATGGCGGCGCATCCCGAGGAATATCGGCTGGCGGGCATAGCCGATCCCGAGGCGGAGTTTCCGGCGGAACGCGACTATCCGGTCTGGAAGGACTATCGCGACGCGCTCGCGGCAGGGGTTGGGGCCGAGGCGGTGATCATCGCGCTTCCTGATCGTCACCATGCCGCTGCGGCGATGATGGCGTTCGAAAAGGGTTATCACGTGCTGCTGGAAAAGCCCATCGGCTGTTCCTGGGAAGAGTGCCTGGCCATCGGCGAAGCGCGCAGGCGGGCGAATCGGCTGTTGCTTTCCGGTTATGTGCTGCGCTATTCGCGGTTTTACCGTGCGCTCTCCGAGGTGCTGGTTTCCGGCGTGATCGGCGAGCTTACGAGTGTTCATCATCTGGTGGCGATTTCCTACGGCAAGGCGGCGCACGCCTTTTGCCGCGGTAACTGGGCGGTGGAGGCGGACGGCACCAGTACGCTGGTGCAGAAATGCACGCACGACTTCGATCTCATTACATGGTGGCTGCGCGGGCGCAAGGTGACGCGGATGGCATCTTTCGGTTCGCTGGTGCATTGGCGAAAGGAGAATCGTCCGGCGAAGGCGGCCGATCGTTGCCATGCCTGCCCGGAGGAAGTGCGCTCCAAGTGTCCGTTTGATGCGTACAAACTTTACCTGGAGCGCGGCGATTTGCGATATCACTTTGCCGAACAGTCCGACGCGGCGATCAAGAGGATGATTGAGACCTCTCGCTATGGTCGCTGCGTGTATGCCTGCGGCAACGACTCGGTCGATCATCAGACGGTGCTGATGGAATGCGCGGGCGGAGTCACGGTTACCTTGGAAATGGAGAGCTTTTCCGCCGAGCGCAGGCGGGTGACGCATTTTTACGGCACCAGGGGCGAGATTGTGGCGGATGGGAAGACGATAGAAATCCTGCCTTTTCTGGGCGAGCGGCAGACGGTTGTCCCGGAGCAGGCCGACGGCCACCACGGCGGCGGCGATGCCGGCTTGATGGCGGAGTTCGCCCGGCTGGCCGCTTCGGCGAGTCCCGAACGCTACGGCGCGATTTTCAACGCCTCGCTGGAGTCGCATCGCCTTGCCTTTATGGCCGAGGATAAGCGCAAGGGGGCGGCGGAGTTGCCTTGACCGCTGGCAACGCCCGTCGTTTCAGGACTTAGATTGGAATTCTGAAAGTTGACCCGCCCAGTTTCGCCACCAAGCCCTGCCGATGTCGGAAATGTAAAAGCCACGGACAGGATTCCGCAGGAGGGGAAAGAAGGAACATGACGACACTGATGATTGCGACCGTCTTGGTTGCAACGAACTTGCCCACCGTGGCGGACGAAGGCATCGGCTACTTCGCGGACATGGGGTACGACCGCTCGGACGGCCTTGTCGATTTCCATGCCGATTTCCTCGTTCGCCACGTTGCGGCTCAGCCTCTTTTCAACAGCGTGTTTCATGTCGGGATCGTCGTTGATCGCCCGCATAATCGACGAGAGCTGCGTGTCGCCTGAGGCCTGTATTCCGTAGAGCATGTCGGCCAGGAACTTCTTCCTTGGCTTCGAGAAATGGGTAAACACTTTACCCTTCCAGGAAAATACCCCAGATTTTTGAAAATACCCCCTTGTCGGGAGACAACGAATATGCGATAACAATGACGAGCTCCTTGATGGGCTGCTAATCGGCCGCTGAGCTTCGGCAATGCGGAGCGGGGTCTCTTCCGGAAGGGTGAGGCCCTTGCATTTTTTAGGGGAATTCTGAAGATGAAAAGAACGAATGTTTATATCGACTGATTCAGATAGTCGAGGGCTATTACAATCGCTTCCGCGTCAAGATGCCGTTCGCCAAGGATCCGTGCAAAAGCTGTGATAAGACGGATGGTTACGCCATTGTCTGGAAGAACGAGGAGAAACGATCTGATGTCAATCTTGCGACGGCGATGTTGGTTGATGCGTTTAAGGACACGGCAGAGTCGTTTGTTCTCATCAGCGGGGATTCCGACCTTGCCGGGCCTTTGGATGTGATCCGTCACCAGTTTGGCAAGCAAACGCTGGTGTTCAATCCGCATGATGGCGGGAAAGACGAATTGAAGTTCTACTCCACGTACTACAAGCATATTCCTCGCGATTTTCCCGCCAAGTGCCAGCTGCCATACGAAATCGAGGTCGGCACGCACGGACGCATCATTCGCTGTCCCGAGACGTGGCGAGCATAGGCGCTTTAGGGTGATTGCCGCAAGCCCGATGATTCCGCACTGCAACCACGGTACGGAATTTGCGTTTTGGCACAGCGTGTCCGATACCTCGCGCCAGTTTGGGCGGTGCGCGCCCGTTTGTGTTCGTAGCCCCCTTGACCCAGGCGCGGCGGTTTTGTTATCATTCTCGCTGTTCGAGGGGTGACCTTTGAGCGTTCCTATCCAAACGGGCATGGAGGGGATTGCGGTGACGCAGGTTGATCTTTGACATCGGCGGATGTGCCCAACGGCATCCGTCACCGGGCTGAAAACGGGAGGGACGCGCTCCGTCGCGTCCGCCCCCGCCGAGGCCACGAACCTTGCACGGTAGAAAAGTGCAACACAAGGTCTGACCTTCTGTTGCACGATTAAGCCGGCGCGGGCCGATTCGGGCAACGTACGCGAATCGCGTATGACGCTTTCTACCGGAATCGCCAATTTCTTTTTGCCGCGCAGGGGTTGTGGTTGTGAAACGACTGCGCGGCGGCGCGTGTTAAAAATCGCGTCCCACAAGTCGATGAATTTTTGATACAATACTCTCGACGTCGATCTTCGGGTCGGGGTCGTCGTGATGCGGGGGAAGCCCTCCGCCTTAAGTGACGGGTTCGCGCCCGTCGCTTTTGTTTAAGGCCATGAAGAAAAGAACGCTGAGTATCTTTGTTGACGAGTCGGGCATCCTGAACGAGTCCGAACGGATATCGCGTTATTATATTCTCACGTTGCTTCTTCACGATCAGGATTTCGAGATAGACAAGCTTGTGAGCGAACTTGATCGGTCGCTTGATTTGGTCGGCATTGCCAATCTTTGCTTTCACGCAGGGCCGATCATCCGTGCCAATGAGAGTTTCGAGTTCATGAACTGGGATCTTCGCCGGAAGATATTCTCGCGGATGATGTCCTTTGCCCGCAAGGTGGATTTCCGTTATCATTGTTTGGCAATTGACAAGCATTTCACCGATGGTTTGGATAAGATGACGTCGAAGCTCAACGAGCAGTTGACGGCGTTTGTTGATGGCCAGACAGACGTGTTGCGTGGGTTTGACGATGTGAAGGTCTATTATGATTGCGGGCAGAAGCAGATCACGAATATGCTCCATCTCTTCTTCGAGTCGCGGAAGGATATGCCCATTCGATTTGCACAAGCCGTCGAGCCGCGCAAGTACAAGCTGTTTCAGCTTGCTGATCTTGCTTGCACGATCAAGCTGCTGGAACTGAAACTCAAAACTGAGGGGCGGCTTGCTCCGTGTGAGCGGCGGTTCTTCGGCGGTGAGAAGAAATTCATCCATGACATTTTGCGGCGGATGAAGACCAAGGAAGTCTGACTGGATTCCGCACCGTGTTTGCAAACGCGGCGCGGAATTTGCGTTTTGGCATAGCGTGTCCGATACCTCGCGCCAGTTTGGGCGGTGCGCGCCCGTTTGTGTTCGTAGCCCCCTTGACCCAGGCGCGGCGGTTTTGCTATCATTCTCGCTGTTCGAGGGGGAGACAACCTTTGAATCGCCCGTGGTGTCCCATGGATTGCGGGTGGCTGTTCCGTATAAGGTCTTTCCGTACCGTCGCCGTCTCGGCGACTGGCGCTGGCAGCCCGAAGCGGGGCAAGTGAACGTCGTTCACGTATCGAGCTTTAGAAGAAAACGGCTAATTTTCTAGACATAAAGCGGAATACGGGAACGCGTCACGTGCAATCACGTGGCGCATTCTCTATTTGTGTTTTATGTCGGGCTCTTAGCCGTGCCTCTTCTAAGACATTGATAGCAGGGTGCGCCACTCTTTTTCTGCGCAATCGGTTGCGCGAAGATTTGAGCGGCACATTCCAACGTGGGCGACAAGGTTGGAATCGTGCCGCTTTTCCATTCCGTGCGGGAGGGTGGCAAAATAGATGCACGGAAGGAGTAGTGGTGAAATGGAAAAACAAGGTTTGATTGGACAGGTCAAGAAAGATGCGACAAAGAAGATTGCGATTGCTTTGTCGGCAAACAAAGATCATGGGAAGACTTCTATTCTAAAGGCGTTGGCAGACATATTCCGCGCAAGGAAAGGCGTATCGCTTGTTGATATGCAGCCGATGGGGACTGATGTCGATGAAATGTGGTGCTTTGAGAAAGATGGCGTTCATATTGGCATTGCAACAGGTGGTGATGATGCTAACGCGATAGACGTGGCGTTTGACTTTTTCAAAAAGAACGCGTGCCGCATTGTGTTTTGTGCAACGCGATATTATTCCAATTCGCCATCGTGGAACCAATTTGTCACTCGGTGTGACAACGAGAAATATGATGCTGATTGGCGAGGTGTTGACAAGCACTCGCCAGAGGTCTTTGAAATTATGAACAAAGATGTCGCCGAAAACGTCTTGTTCAAGATGCTGTAAGATGATTAATTCTACAATCGGTCGCATTGAATTGAAAGGAGATAGAATGAGGAAGCTGTTGATTGTCGTATCGATGCTGTTGGTGGTATTCGGCGCGTCGGCGTCGTATGAAACTTGGACAGATCCAAGTACAGGAATCAAGTGGGAGTATACAGAACAAAGCGACGGAACGGTTTCGCTGGAAGAATGTTCCACCACGTCAGGGCATCCCACGGGCAACTTGATTGTTCCATCTATCATTAACGGCAAGTCCGTGACGAGCATTGGGACTTTCGCGTTTGATAATTGCAGCGGGCTGACATCGGTGACGATACCATCGAGCGTGATGAACATAGAGATGGGGACGTTTTCGGGTTGCTCTGGATTGACGAGCATCACCTTGCCGTTTGTCGGCGCACAGCGCGGCAACAGCGGCACAGCTGATGCGCTCTTTGGTTATATCTTCGGGACCTCGGCTTATTCTGGCGCGACGGCGATAAAGCAGTATTATTCATATTTGTCGTGTTCAACTTATTACATTCCAACCTCATTGAGGTCGGTTGTCATTACTGACGAGACGGAGATCGGGCATGGCGCGTTTTATGGTTGCAGTGGGCTGACTTCATTGACGATACCGTCGAGCGTGACGAGCATTGGGCGTCGGGCCTTTGAGGGCACGAAGTTTTTGAATGATCATCCAGATGGACTTGTGATTATAGATAATTGCCTCATCGAATACAAAGGGACATGCCCGGATGAGGTTGTGATTCCTAATGGCGTAAGGTTTATTGCTGATAGTGCGTTTTCCGATTGCAGTGGGCTCACCTCGGTAACGATACCGTCGAGCGTGATGAGCATTGGGTCGAGTGCGTTTTTCGATTGCAGTGGGCTGACGCGGGTTGATATAGACGATTTGGCGGCTTGGAGTGGTATTGAGTTTGCTAATGCCCCTGCGAATCCCTTGTATTATGCTGGGCATCTTTATTTGAACGGAGAAGAGATCAAGGATTTGACTGTGCCAGAGGACGTGACGAGTATTAGGTCGTATGCGTTTTACGGTTGTAGCGGGCTCACATCTGTGTCGATCCCATCGAGTGTGACGAGCATCGAGTCGAGCGCGTTTGATGGTTGCAGCGGGCTGACATCGGTGACGATACCAGCTTGTGTGACAACGTTATCAGATACATTCCCAAGCGCTTACAGGACAATACAGAAAGTAGTCATTTGTGAGGGCGTGACGGGCATCGAGAGATATGCATTTAAGGGTTGTAGCGGACTTAATTCGGTGACGATACCGTCAAGCGTGACGAGCATCGGGAGTGATGCGTTTTACAATTGCAGTGGTTTGACGGCGGTGGCGATGCCTGAAGGCGTAACGAGCATTGGTTTTGATGCATTTAATGGCTGTGTATCTTTGAATCGCGTGGATATTTTCGACTTGACGAAGTGGTGCGGGATTTTTTTTGGGGGGAAAACGTCCAATCCGTTGTTGTATGCAAAGCATCTTTATCTCAATGACGAAGAGATTACGGCGCTGGAAATCCCTGCGGGGGTAACGGAAATCACCGGACGAATGTTTCCTAACTGTTGCGGCTTTACGTCGGTAATGATCCCATCGTGCGTGACGAATATAGAGCGGGGGGCATTTTCGGGTTGCTCGGGGTTGACGAGTATTACCCTGCCGTTTGTCGGCGCACAGCGCGACAACAGCGGCACCGCTGATGCACTCTTTGGTTATATTTTCGGAACTTCGGCTTATTCCGGTGCGACGGCGACAAAGCAATATTATTCGAGTTCTGCATCTTCAACTTATTACATTCCGGATGCACTTAAGTCGGTCATTATTACTGATGAGACGAAAATCGGGTATGGTGCGTTTTACAATTGCAGTGGGTTGACCTCGGTGACGATTCCGGAAAGCGTGACAGACGTCGAAGAAAAGGCGTTTTATGGTTGCAGTGGACTCGGCGATGGGGTTGTCGCTAATGATGGGTGGGTTTTGTGCGTGAATGGAAATGTGGCTTCTGCTGAGATCCCTGATGGAGTTAAACAGATCGTGCCTGGCGCTTTTGCAGGACATACGGAGTTGACGTCCGTGAAATTACCGCCCACTTTGGAGCGAATTAGTGCAAAGGATTTTTCGGGCTGCACCGGGCTGGAGGGGGTGTATGTCACCGATTTGGCGGCTTGGTGCGGAATGGTGTTTGAGTCTGCGAAAGCGAATCCGCTTTATTATGCGGAGAAGTTGTACTTGAATGGCAAGGAAGTGATCTATCTTAACATTCCCAACGGGGTCGAGGCAATAGAGCGATATGCGTTTTACAATTGCAATCGGTTTATGACTGCGACGATACCCGAGAGTGTGACGAGTGTCGGGGATTATGCATTTTATTATTGTCGTGGATTGGCATCGGTGGTGATTCCACCGAGTGTGACGAGCATCGGGGCTTATGCGTTTTACGATTGCGACGGGCTCACCTCGGTGATGATTCCGCAGAGCGTGACGAGTATCGGGGAGCATGCGTTTTGCAATTGCGACGGACTTACCTCGGTGATGATTCCGTCAAGCGTGACGAATATTGGGGGTAATGCGTTTTATGGTTGCAGCGGGCTTACATCGGTAACGATACCATCAAGTGTTACGAGCATTGGTCGTTGGGCGTTTTGTGCCTGTAGCGGACTCACCTCGGTGACGATACCATCAAGCGTGACGAGTATTGGTGATTATGCGTTTAAGGGATGCGATAACATTAAGTCGGTGATGATGCCGGAGTGGTTTTCTGCATCTGACGTTTTCCCCGACAGTTACGCTAACATGTCGACGGTGACGATTCCTGCGGACGCGACATTCATCGCGGATGGCGCGTTTTCAGGTTGCAGTAAGATTACGTCGATTGTCATTCCTTCGACGGTGACGAGCATCGGCGCGAATGCGTTCAGCGGTTGCAGCGGGCTGACGACGGTGACGATTCCGAATAGTGTTACGAACATCAGTAGCACGGCGTTCAAGGATTGCGAGAACATTGTCTCGGTGACGATGCCGGGGCGGTTTGCGATGAAGGATGTGTTTCCGTCCAGTTATTCAAAGATTCAGGATGTGACGATTCTGGATGGGGAAGAAGTGCTGTTGAAGGAGGTGTTCGCGGAGTGCAGTGCGCTGACGACGGTCGTCATCTCGGAAGGGGTCACGACGTTGGACGAGGATTTGTTCTATGGGAAGGACAATCTTAAGGAGCTGACGCTTCCTTCGACGGTGACGAGCATCGGCGGGTATGCGCTTTATGGGTGTACATCGCTGGAGACAATCCATGTCAGCAATGATGGCGACATTGATGCCCTGAAGCAGATGCTCTATGAAAGCGGATTCGACATCGAGAGTGTGACGTTCGATCATGTGGAGGAGCCGGTTTATGTCTATTACAAGGTTGCGTTCGATGCGCAAGGCGGGGTTGCCGAGCGGACGGAGACCGAGGTGCGCGAGGGGAAGCCGATTGGGGAACTTCCGACGGCAGAGCGTGACAGGTATGAATTCCTCGGATGGTTCACATCGGCAGTTGGAGGGACGCAGGTGACGGCGGCGACGGTCGTGACGAAGGATGTGACGTTCTATGCGCATTGGAAGCGCATCGGCTCGACTGCTGATGAGGAGGTCATCGCGGGCGAGAAGGTGACGATTGAGACGGGACTTGTCGGATACAAGGCGAGTGGGTTGCCGAGTGGACTCAAGTATGACGCGAAGACGGGGAAGATCGCGGGGACGACGAAGAACGTGACGGCGGGGGCGGTCGAGGTCGTTTTCACAAAGGCGGGCGAGGAGGATGTGAAGATGACGTTCGAGGTTCGCGCCGAGGACGTGTCCGTCGGATGCGCGGCCCTTGCGACCGGGTCGTTCCAGTCGGGGGTGATGGGCGCGGCGGGCGGCATCCCGATCGAAACCTTCTGTGAAACTGGTGTTAAGAGCGTCAGCGTGACGAAGCTGCCGTCGGGCATGAAGTACGATTCCAAGAACCGCTTGATCATGGGCGCACCGAACAAGGCGGGCAATTACGAGGTCGTGCTGACCATGACGACCACGAGCGGTGTGAAGGAGACCGTCAAGATTCCGGTCATTGTCGCGGCGATGCCGGTGATGGCGGTCGGGAAGTTTGACGGATTTGTCTCGGTCGGCGAGGACAATTTCGGCACGTTCACGCTGACGACAACGGACGCGGGCAAGCTGACGGCGAAGGTTATCACGGCGGCGGGGACGGTCTCGTTCTCGGGGACTTGCTGGGATTCCGTCGAGGACGGCGTTTATCGGGCGGCACTCACGACGAAGAAGGGTGAGACGCTGACGCTGACGCTCGATTCGACGGCGGCCTGGGACGCGAATCAGCTTTCGGGAGCGTTTACAACGGCTCTGATTCCGGCGAAAGGAAAGTCCGCAGAGATACCATCGCGCACCTATTCGGTCTCTGCCCAGCGGAACGCTTTCGGGAAGACGTGGTATTTTGCCGCGACTGGTGATGAGACAACGGGGTGGGAGTTCGCGTACACCGAGGACACCAAGGGTGCCGCGCTCACGGTGACCCTAAAGGCGGACGGTTCGACTTCTATTGCGGGCAAATTGCCGAATGGAACGGATGCGAAAGGCAAGCAAGTCACGTTCAGCGTTTCGGCGTCTGGCTACGCCAATGTTGGCGGATTGAAGGATGGTGCGATTCTGGCCGACTTTGCGCCCGTTCTCACCGTCAACAAGGTCAAGACCGTGCTGGCAATCACGACTAACCTTTGGTTTGATCGCAAGAACGAGGTTGGGCGCAGCGTCGGCGCGGCACGGTTTGTTAAGTAACTTTGATTCCGGATGTAAAAGGGTCAATAGCGTCGAGTAAGGCCGATTAGGGCACAACAGGGGGAGCGGAAAGGATTCCGCTCTCCCGATTTTATGCTATTAATGCGAAGTAACAGTTATATTTGTGCTTGTTTTACTCGTTTATCAAACTATTTTCGGTTTTCTTCATTTACCCCCTTGCGCGGCACACGAGAAAAGTGATATACTATGCGCTCGTTCGCCCTTAGGGGCTGAACATCGTTCTTTGAAAATCGGAAGTTGGAAATTAAAGAGAATTACAACTCGTATAACGAGATCAAGAGGCATTGTTCGATTGATCGATTGTTCGGGTTGTTCGATTCAGCAATCGAACAATCACACAATTAGAACAATCTGAACAATGGAAATTTTTCTTGCTAAGCGTATACGGGCGCACGACGGATGCCTTGGCATCAGGAGGCGATGAAGGACGCGGAAGACTGCGATAAGCTTCGGGGAGCCGTCAACAGGCTTTGATCCGGAGATCTCCGAATGGGGCAACCCGACGGCCGTCA
>JAZUHK010000042.1:0-8857 GCA_045641645.1 Kiritimatiellia bacterium | reverse complement strand
CCCACAGAATCACAATCTGTTGATCTAACCAATTGATCTACTCCCGCCAACTGGAGCCAGGTAAGGGATTCGAACCCCCGACCTGCTCATTACGAATGAGCCGCACTACCAACTGTGCTAACCTGGCCTGTGATTGGTAGTAGAGTATATCAAAATTCACTGTGCCCCGTCAAGGGCAATCGGTTAGTTTTGCTCGTCCCTCGCAAAACTAACCGGTTGCCGCTCGCATTCCCGCCGCGCTTGCAATTCTCCCGTAAAAATGGTAAAACCATCTGCGTTATGGAACGGCCTTTCAAACTTGTCTCGAAATTCAAGCCCACCGGCGACCAGCCCGAGGCGATTGCCAAGCTGCTCGCGGGGCTTAGGCGCGGCGACCGGCGACTCGTCCTCCGGGGCGTAACCGGCTCGGGCAAGACCTTCACCATGGCCAACCTCATCGAACGCTGGCAGCGCCCCACGCTCATCCTGAGCCACAACAAGACACTCGCCGCCCAGCTTTTCGCCGAACTGAAGGAGTTCTTCCCCGAAAACGCCGTCGAGTACTTCATCTCCTACTACGACTACTACCAGCCCGAGGCCTACATCCCCCAGACCGACACCTACATCGAGAAAGACGCCGCGATCAACGAGGAGATCGAACGCTATCGGCTCGCAGCCACCAATGCGCTCATCGCCCGCAAAGACGTGATCGTCGTCGCCTCGGTGAGCTGCATCTACGGCCTCGGCGAATCCGACGAATACCGCGATCTGACGGTCAAGGTCGAAACCGGCGGCGGCGGCGGACGCTCGGCCCTGATCTCCCAGCTGGTGGAAGCGCAATACGCGCGCAACGACCTCGCGTTCGAGCCCGGCGTCTTCCGCGTACGCGGCGACATCCTCGACATCTTCCCCGCCTACGAGACCAAGGCGATCCGCGTGGAGTTCTTCGGCGACGAGGTCGATTCGATCCGCGAGCTCGATCCGCTCACCGGCCGTGGCGGCGCCACGATGCCTGCCGCCGTCATCACTCCGGCGAAGCAGTTCGTGATGGGCAAGGAGAAGTTCGCCGCGGCCTTCGCGCGCATCGAAGCCGAACTCGCCGACCGGCTCAGGTTCTTCGAATCGAAGGGCAAGCTCCTCGAAGCGCAGCGGCTCAAGGAGCGCACCGAATACGACATCGAGATGATGCGCGAACTCGGCTACTGCAACGGCATCGAAAACTATTCGCGTCCCCTTTCCGGCCGCGCCCCCGGCTCGGCGCCGGAATGCCTCCTCGACTACTTCCCCGAGGGATTCCTCACCATCATCGACGAAAGCCACGTCTCGGTGCCGCAGATCCGCGCGATGTACAACGGCGACCAGGCGCGCAAATCGAAGCTCGTCGATTTCGGCTTTCGGCTGCCGAGCGCCAAGGACACCCGCCCGCTCACCTTCGAGGAGTTCAACCGCAAGGTCGGTCCCGTCGTCTTCTGCTCGGCGACGCCCGGCGACTACGAGCTTCAGGAGTCCGAGACCCTTGCCGAGCAGGTGCTGCGTCCGACCGGGCTCCTCGATCCCGTCATCGAGATCCGTCCGCTCTCGAACCAGATCGACGACCTCATCGGCGAAATCGACCAGGTGGTGAAGGCAGGCGACCGCGTCTTCGTGACCACGCTCACCAAGCGGAGCTCCGAAGACCTCACGGCCTATCTGCACGGAGCGGGCATCCGCGTAGAATATCTCCACTCCGATATCGACGCCATCGAGCGCGTGGAGATCCTCCAGCGCCTCCGCAAGGGCGAGTTCGACGTCCTCGTGGGCATCAACCTGTTGCGCGAGGGGCTCGACCTACCCGAAGTGGCGCTGGTGGCGATCCTCGATGCCGACAAGGAGGGTTTTCTCCGTTCGACCACCTCCCTCATCCAGACGGCGGGGCGGACGGCGCGGCACGTGAACGGACGGGTCATTCTCTACGCCGACCACCGGACCGACGCCATCCGCGAACTACAGCGCATCACCAAGTCGCATCGGGAAAAGCAGATCGCCTACAACGCCGCCCACCACCTGACGCCCAGGAGCGTCAAGCGCGCCATCAACGAATCGGCCTACGTCTATAAGGCGGGCAAGCCCGCGCAAGCCGCTCAAGCCGCGCAAACCGCGCAACCCGCACAACTGCTCGCCGAACTCACGCGCGAAATGCTGGAGGCGGCGGACAACCTGGAGTTCGAGCGCGCGGCCTATCTGCGCGACCTGCTCCGCAATCTCCGCGGCGACGAAACCACCCCGCGCAAGACGGTCAGAGGACGCTCTCCATCCGCGCGATCGCTTCCAGGACATTCGCGCGGGAATTGAAGGCGCTGATGCGGATGTAGCCCTCGCCGGCCGCACCGAAGCCCGCGCCGGGCGTCGTCACCACATTCGCCTCCTTGAGGAGCCGATCGAAGAAATCCCAGCTCTTGCCCTTCACGTCCACCCAGATGTAAGGCGAATCCACTCCGCCCGTCACCGCATAGCCCTTCGCGGCAAGCGCCGTGCGGATGAGCTTCGCGTTCTCGAGATAAAAGTCGATCGTCGCCTTCGTCTCAGCCTGGCCTTCGGGCGAATAAATCGCCTCCGCCGCGCGCTGGGTGATGTAGCTCGCCCCGTTGAACTTCGTCGTCTGACGGCGCGTCCACATGGGTTTGAGCGGCACCGCCGTACCGTCGGACGCATAGGCGTTGAGGTCACTCGGCACCACCGTGTAGCCGCAACGGATGCCGGTAAAACCCGCCGTCTTCGAGTAGCTGCGGAACTCGATGGCGCAGGTACGCGCACCCGCGCACTCGAAGATCGAATGAGGGATCCCCGGGGTGCGGATGAACGCCTCGTAAGCCGCGTCAAAGAGAATGAGCTTCTTTCCGGCGTTCGCCCAATCGACCCACGCCTGCAGTTGCGCCTTCGTCGCCACCGCACCCGTGGGATTGTTGGGATAGCAGAGATAGACGATGTCCGGATGGGAATTGTTCGATTGTTCGGATTGTTCGATTGTTCGATTGAGGTCGTCCGGCGTCGGCACAAAGTTGTTCTCCGCCGTGCAAGGCAACAGGGCAATGTCATGACGGCCCGCCATCACGTTGGTATCGACATAGACGGGATAGACGGGATCGCCGACGGCGATCTTCACCTCTTGGGCGAAAAGCTCCTGGATGTTGCCGCAGTCGCACTTGGCGCCGTCGGAAACCAAGATCTCGTCGGCGCGGATATCGATGCCGCGCGCTTGAAAATCGACTTTTGCGATCTTCTCGCGAAGGAACGAATAGCCCTGTTCGGGGCCGTAGCCGTAGAACTTCTCGCCCTTCCCCGCCTCGTCATCCACCGCCCGGTGCATCGCGGCGATGACCGACGGCGCCAGCGGCTCGGTGACGTCGCCGATGCCGAGGCGGATCACCTTCGCCTCCGGATGTGCAGACTGATGGGCGCTCACCCGATGGGCGATTTCAGCAAAGAGGTAGGTGGGCTTGATCTTCGAATAATTCTCGTTGACGTGCAGCATGGCTTATTTCTTTCCTTTTTCGGATTCGTAATCAATACGCGGCAGAAAGCCCTCCAGCGAGGCGAGCTCCGCAAAGAGCAGGGTGAGAACCGCCGCCGAGCGCAACGGGCAGTCGCCGAAGGCGTGGATCAGCGTGGCGGCGATGGCCACGAGAAGCGCAAAGGCCTCGGCGGGAAGCGCAAAGAGCGCGCGCGGCGACGGCGGCGCCTCGCGCCGCGGCAGAAAGCGGGCGGAACGCGCCAGCACCCGCCAGATGCGCGAGACCGGCAGCAAGAGGGAGATGAAGACGGCGAGCAGCAGCAGAACGCCGACAAGCCCGTGTTCGCAGAGGAACTGCAGATAGTCGTTGTGAACGTTCGCGCCGCCCTTCATCCAGGAATACTGGAAGAACTTCGAAACGCCATCTGGGGTCTTGGGCAGCGAAAAGTGCTTGTACCCCCAGCCGCCGCAGCCGAAGAGCGGGTGCTCCGCGAAGATCGAGAGCGCCACCCTGGAGTGGTATTCGGCCTTGCCCGAAACGCGGTCGAGCGCTTCGGTGACGCCGACAGTGCCGAGCTCCTCCTTCACCGACGCCGGCATGAAGACCGAGGCGACGACCGCGAGCGCCACCATCACGAAGGCGATCATCGCCGCCGCGCGGACGCGATTCGCGCCGTGCCGCCGCGCGAGATAGCCGATGGCCGTGTGGGTCATCATTATGAGCGCTCCCGCCGTAGAAAGCAGGATCGCCGCCCGCGAAAGCGTGAGCACCGCCCCGCAGTAAAGCGCCGCCGAGGCGATGAGGATGTAGTTCTTGGCCCAGAACCGCTCGCTCGCCGAATTGTGTTTCCGCCCCGCGTGCTCCAGCGTCTCCTCGCTTCGGATTTCGGCCGCCTTGCGGCGCCACACGGCCAAGGAAACGAGGAAGAGCGCGGTAAAGTAACTGCCGCCCATATTGGCATAGCCGAAGACCGAGAAGAAATAAACTCCCGTGGGCGTAGAACCGAAAAGCGGCGCCACCGCCCCGCGCGCCTGCTGCAGGAAACCCATCGCCACCAACGCCACCCCGTTCCAGACCAGCGCCTCCAGAAGCGCGCGTTTGCCGCGCTTGGTAAGCGCGAACTTGACGCCGAGCATCACCGAGAACGCCGAGAGGAACCAAAGGAAGACGTTGAGATGGTGAAGCCGGTTGACGCAAAACGGCAGAAACGGCACCGGCGGCGCCGCCGGCGCGCCCAGGGCGATGGCATCGGCATCGCAAACGGGACAGAGGCCGGCATTGAGAAAGGGAATGACCAGCTGCACCATGAACGCACCGGCGAGCCAGACGAGCGGATGCCCCCCGAAATGATACCACACGCGCAGGCGCGCTTCTTCCAGGGTTTCTCCCGTATGCCGCTCGGGAAAACAGAGCATCACCTCGGCAAGAAACACCCACAGCGGCGGCACGAACCTGACGAGCAGGTCGCCGCGCGTTCCACCGTGCATCCAGGCGATGGAACCGATGAAGACCGCAAGCGCGATCACCGCGAGATTACGCACCAGAAAGTACATGCTTAACCACCTCCTCCACGGCCTTGTCCTCCGGAACCCTGCCGACGTTCTCGCCCTTGACGAAGAGCAGGAACTCGCCCTGCCCGCCGCAGAGCGCGATGTCGGCATCCTTCGCTTCGCCGGGGCCGTTGACGACACAGCCCATGACGGCGACCTTGGGAAAACTGCAATTCGGATGGTCGCGATACAAGGTCTCCAGCGCATCCTCGACCTGCGAGGCGATGCGCACGAGATCAACCTTCGTACGGCCGCAGGTGGGGCAGCTGGTGATCGCCGGCCCGGCGGGCCTGAGCCCCAGCGAGCGCAGGATCTCCAACCCCACCTTGACCTCCTTCTCGGGCTTGCCGGTAAGCGAGACGCGGATCGTATCGCCGATCCCTTCCGAAAGCAGGATGCCGAGGGCGACCGCATTGCGAACCGCGCCCGGCAGAAGCGTCCCCGCCTCGGTAACGCCGAGATGGAGAGGACAGTCGGTCTTCTCCGCGAGCTGGCGGTAGGCCGCCAGCGTCCCCTGGACGTTCGAGACCTTGACGGAGAGGACGACATCGTGAAAATCCTCGTCCTCCATCAGCTTCAGATGCCCAAGCGCCGACTTGACCAGCGAATCGACCGTCCGCGGCAGCCCCTTTTCCAAACTTCCCATGTTGACCCCGATGCGAATCGGAACCCGATGCTCCTTGGCGGCGCGGGCGACGGCCTGGACGCGGTCGCGCGAACCGATGTTGCCGGGATTGAGCCGCAGTGCGTCCACCCCCGCCTCGATAGCCGCAAGCGCACAGCGGTAATCGAAATGAATATCGGCGACAAGGGGGATTGGCGAAACCTTCTTCACCTCCCCGAGCACGCGCGCGGCTTCAAGGTCGGGAACGGTCATGCGGAAAAGCTCACAGCCGAGCGAAGCGCAGGCGCGGAGCTGATCGAGGCAGGACCGGAAGTCGTGCGGATCGGCATTGCCCATCGTCTGCACGCTCACGGGCGCACCGCCGCCAATCGTCACCGACCCGACCTTAACGCTCCTCGTCATTTCACCTTACCCCCCTCGGCCTGCTCGCTCTCAACCTTCTCCCCCGCATGTATCTTATAGCTGCGCCACGAATCCTTGACCACCAAGATCGCCATCAAGCCCAGCAGCAGCACCATGAAGAACATCGACAGGTACTTCACCACCACCGCAGGAACCCGGCGGCGGAAAAGGACGGCCAGGAGCGCAAAGAAGATGAGCCCTCCGTCCAAGACGGGAATCGGCAGCAGGTTCAGGACCGCGAGGTTCACATTGATGAAGCGCAGAAAGCCGATGCCGTCCCACGGATCGCGACGGACCTGACGGTAAAGCCCCTCGGCGATCATCACCGGCCCGCCGATCGCACCCGCCGTGGTCTTCATGTCCTTCGGCGTCGCGAGCGCGCCGAGGATGCGGAAAATCGAACCCGCGTCCCAGGCGAGCTGACGAAGCGGATTGCGATCCGGCATCCACGACGCCGCGCCGGTGACATTCGTCTCGCTCAAGGCGAGGATATACCATGCGCCCGTCACGGCATCGCGTTCGGGAGTGAGCGTGAGCCGCACTTCCTGCGCGACTCCGCCGTCCCCCGTACGGGAGACGACAAACTCCGTCTCGCGGCCGCCGGCAATCTGCGTCTCGGTCTGCATCTCCGCCCAAGTGCGGACCTTGCGGCCGCCCACGGAAAGAACCACGTCCCCCGCCCGCATTCCGGCGCGTGCCGCCGGCCCTTCCGCCGGCACGGAGCCGATCTTCGCCAGCAGCTCGCCGAAGCGAACGCCGGGGACGAGCGAGAGCGTGACGGCGATGACGACGGCCAGAAGGACGTTCATCGCCGGGCCCGCAACCGCCACGAGGATCTCCTTCCACGGAGCAATCACCTTCGCGTCCCCCACCCGCTCTCCCCCTTCCAACACCTTCGTGCCTTCGGGATCGATATCGGGAATCATCACGTATCCGCCGAGCGGCAGCGCGCTCAGGCGATACTCGACGCCTTTCACCCGCTTCTTCCACAAGACCGGACCGAAGCCGATGGAAAACGCCTCGACTTTAAGCCCGAGTTTGAGCGCCACAATAAAATGCCCGAACTCGTGTACCAGAATGGCGAGCGCGAACAAGAGCACGCACACCACGATATAACCGACGGTTATCAACGCTTCCATCACTTCAATCCTCCAAGCTTCCGGCTCCCGACCCGGATCTTCCCTCCACCCACTTCACTGTCTCTTCGACCGCCTCCACCGAACCGCAACCGAAATCCGGCGCTTCGGCAAGACACCGTTCGACAAAGCGGATGATCTCGAGATAGCCGATTTTCCCGGCCAGAAACTCCCTTACCGCCCGCTCGTCCGCCGCCGCCAGGACCGCCGTGCGATTGCCGCCGCGTTCCGACGCCTCCTTGACGAGCCGCAGGGCGGGGAAACGGACGGGATCGGGCGCCAGGAAAGTGAGCTTGCCGAGCGCGGCGAGATTCAACGCCTCACGACGCGCAGGCAGCCGCTCGGGCCAGGAGAGCGCGTATTGAATGGCAACGCGCATATCCGGCGGCGACAGCTGGGCGAGCGTCGCGCCATCGACGAAGGTGACGAGCGAATGAACGATCGACTCGGGATGGACGACGACGTCGATCCGCGAGGCGGGGATGTCGAAAAGCCACCTCGCCTCCAGAATCTCAAAGCCCTTGTTCATCATCGTCGAAGAATCGACCGTAACCTTCGGCCCCATCTTCCAGCGCGGATGGTTGAGCGCCTCGCCGACCGTGACCTTGGAAAGATCGGCGGGCTCCCGGAGAAACGGACCGCCCGAAGCGGTGAGGATCAGCCGCTCCACCGCACCACCGCCCTGAAGACACTGGAAAATCGCCGAATGCTCGCTATCGACGGGCAGGAAACGGACACCGCGCGCACGGGCGGCGGCGGTGACGAGCTCGCCCGCCATCACCATCACCTCCTTGGTGGCGAGGGCGATGTCCATCCCCTTCTCGATGGCAAGGAGCGTGGGCCTGAGCCCGCTCATCCCCACGGTCGAAACGAGGCAGATGTCGGCGTCGTTTTCTTCCACCGCGCGAACGGCGGCATCCTCGCCGCAGTAGGCCGTCGCCCCCAGCGAACGCGCGAGCGCCTCGCACTTGTCCTTCGAGCGGAGCGCCGTGACCGCAACCACCCGAAAGTCCTTCGGGTGGGTAAAGACAACGTCAATCGCGCTCGTTCCGATCGAGCCCGTGGCCCCTAAAATGATAATCCGCTTCAAAACAGAGCCATTATACCAAATTCTGCCCTTGTGCGCCCGCGTGCCGCTTGGCCCAGACCGCCTGACGCGCAACTCCGAGCATCAGCGCCGCATCGTCCTTGGTGAAAACGCCGCGCGAAAAGACCCGGTGAAAGCCCTGCATGAAGTGGTCGGCCTGCTCCGGCTTCATGAAACCGATCTCCTGCAGCATCTGCGACCAGTTCTTCATGAGCTGCATCTTCTGCGCCTGCGGCGCGGGCGGCGCCTTCTCGTGCGGCGGCTGATAGCGTCCGGTCGCGGTAAAGAACTCGTAGCAGGTGACGAGCACCGCCTGCGAGAGGTTGATCGAGGTGTAGCCCTCATCCACCGGAATGCGGATCAAATGCGTGCACTGGGCGATTTCTTCGTTCAAGAGCCCCTTGTCCTCCCGCCCGAAGACGAGCGCAACGGGGCCGGTCTCGGCGAGCGAGAGAATGTCCGGCGCGCAGTCGCGCGGCGCCTTCACATGCTGGCGGGAAAGCCCTTCGCGCGGCGGCGTGCCCCCCCCGGCCACCCAATCGGCCCCCGCCCCCTCCAAGGTGGCGGACTCCCCGCCCGCCGTCGTG
>JAZUHK010000041.1:0-2753 GCA_045641645.1 Kiritimatiellia bacterium | reverse complement strand
GTCGTCCGGGTGCGCACGGCGGACGGCGAAATCCTCTCGATCACGAATACGATCCCGGGCATCTGGGTTTCCGCGGATCCTTTTTCCACATCCGTCGCTCCTCCGGCGCCGAGCGATGCCTTCTATGCCTGCCTTGGCAATCCGGAGGAGAAGGTGGCCCGGCATCCGTGGTATGACGCAAAGACCGATTCGTATTTCCCCACGTCGATGACCAATGACACCGTGGACACGGTTCCCGACGTGGTGGTTTCGCGCATGCCGTTCGTGGTCTGGACGAATGCCGTCGGGCGGACGGTCTCCGTGGAGGAAAGCATCACGAATTTCGCGAAGAAGGTTCGAAGGGCGGAGGCGTCGGACTTTCCCGGTCGCCATTGTTATGCGCTTTTGGCGTCTCCATGCGTGAGAGGCCAGCTGGACGATCTCACCGGGGTGGTGGATGGCAACAATCCGCATCGCTTCTTCGATGGATTTGACGAGTATTGCGATGGGGACTTCGAATGGCCGGCCTCCGATGCGGGGATTGCCGTTCGCTATCGCCTGCGGCGGTGGATCATGCCTTTCACGCCCTTGCGACGCGGTTTGCTGGTCACCCGCAGGCGCCACGAACCGTATTCCGATGTGAATGTTGACGAGTTTTTCTCCGGGGATTGGGAAATGGCCCTTGCCAAGTCCCATGGCGAAGCGGATTACCTGACCGACACCGGCATCACGCGCGACCGGTTCCTGGCGACGACGAACCTCTGCAAGATCCTCATGTTCCCGATGCCGTGCAACACCGGCTGGCCGGACTGGTATCAGGATGAAGACAGGTGGGCGACGCTGACCAACCGGCTCCATCTTTCCCTCGCGGCGACGGCCCTGTTCAATCCGGACGGCGGGAGCGTGGTCGGCATTCACAATTCACGCCCGGGCTTCGGCGAGAATCTGGCGAGTGCTGTCGCGAACTGCGTGGACGGGCAGTCCTCGGAAGTCGAGGAGCGCATACTTGAGGAATTGTTCTCGAACCATGCCACCGTCGGCGAGGCGTGGATGCGCGGCCTTGGACGCTACGCCCGTCCCGAACGTCGGCTTTCCGAGAACGCGATCCTTGTCGCCCTGCAGGAGATGCTCCAAGGCGATCCGCTCATTGCGATTACGCCGCATGAGGCGAGCGCGAACGAATCCGTCGTCCGATGGGGCGTGTCCGGCGATCGCGAGCTTCCCCCGGTCTGGCGTGTCACGGATACGGCGAGCGTGACGAACGGGGATCTCTCGGCCTCCGGCATCGGCGGCATCAACCGTCTGGAGTTCAGCGGACGGAAGGGCGACCTGACGCTTGCCGGCGACGGGGAGTTCTTCGTCAATGCGGTCACGAACGGCGGGACGCTGGCCATCAAAGGATGCAACAAGCATGTCTGGCTCGAGTCGTGCGACATCACCAATCTCGTCCTATCCGCAACGGGGGATGCGGTGCTGACGAACGAACTTTCCGTTTCGGCGTCCGCGCGGTTGACGAAGCTCGAAATCACGATCGACGGCAACGTACTTCTCCGGGCGACGGGTGCGAACGTGTATTCGGTCGCCCAGGGGGTTCACGTTTCGGGAGCCGGATGCCTGACCATCCCGAACGTCGGACTGTTCGGTCCGAGGGTCACGGCGGATCCGGGTGTCAGGCTTGATTACAATCCCGGCAAACGCAAGGGGTTTATGCTCATCTTTCGGTAGGGCCGCAAGGAAGGGACACTATGAACGAAAACATGACGCAGGAGGAACTGGATAAGCTCGCGAAGGACGTCCTGGCGGACGGCGTCGTCGATTTCGACGAGACGACGAAGCTGCTCGGTTTCATGACGCCGAGCGTCGCGCAGTCGGCGAAGTACGCGGAGTTCAGGAAGCTCCTCGACCGCGTCCGCGCGGACGGCGTCATCACGCCGGAGGAATCCGCCGAGGTCGCGGCCGCGCTGAGGAAGCTGACGGCGAGGAGGTGCGTGCCGTTCTCGGTGACGATCCGGCTCGTCCTGATGATGTTCCTCCAGATGATGACCTTCCCCGTGTGGTTCAACACGATCGTCCCCTACATGAACAAGCTTCCCGGCGGCGAGCGGTGGATTCCGGTGTGCGGCATGCTGATGGGCATCGGCGTCTTCGCCTCGCCGGGCCTGGGCATGCTGGCGGACCGCTTCCTCGATTCGGGGAAGGTCCTCGCGCTCTGCAACCTCGGCGCGGCCGCGGCGCTCGGCGGCGCGTACCTGACGCAGAACGCCACCGTCATCGGCGTCCTTCTCCTGGTCGTGACCTGCCTTCTGATGCCGACCTGGTCGCTTGTCTCGGCGATTGCCATGGAACACGCCTCGCCGAAGTCCTTCCCCTACATTCGCGTCTTCGGAACGCTCGGCTGGGCGGCCGCGGCGGTCTTCTCGGTGGTTGCGATCAGCGTCTTCGGCGTCACCGGCTTCGAGACGTCCAGGTACATCTTCTCCTGCGGCGCGGCGACGTGCCTCGTGGCGTGCCTCCTTTCCCTCGCCCTGCCGGCGACTCCGCCGTGCGCGAAGGGACAGAAGATCTCGCTTGCCGACGCGCTGGGCCTCAAGGCGCTTGTCCTCTTCAAGGACCGCGACATGCGGACGATGTTTCTCATCCTGTGCCTTTCGATGCTGCCGTTCCAGTGGTACTTCGGCTACAACACGCTCTATCTCGACGAGTCGGGCTTCAAGTACCTGAGTTTGACGCAGAGCCTGGGGCAGGTCGCGGAGCTCGCGTTCCTCGTGATCCTG
>JAZUHK010000040.1:0-12747 GCA_045641645.1 Kiritimatiellia bacterium | reverse complement strand
GCACCCCGAAGGCAATCTGGCGATTGCCGAGCGGGTGCCGGACGAGGCGCAGGCCCAACCGCGAAGGAAAGCGCGGCGCAGCAAATCGGCCGCCGTCGGACGCAACACACATCACAGAACGACAGAATTCCAATTACCCCGACTTTCACACGACGGGTAGCAAAACCGACATCGTGGCCGGTTGCAAAATGCCAAACCGGAATTACACTACGTATGTCAATTTTTGGATGTAGCAAGGTCTGAGATGAGATCCGTTCGAGCATTTGAACGCAAGACCTTCAAGACAACATGTTCTGAACGCAAGCTGGCCGAAAGGCGATTGTGGCGTAGCTCGCGCACGACAAACTTCCCAATAGCTTGCAATCACATTACCAAAGGCGCGGGCGTTGTAAGCCACATCGTCTTTCGGCCTCTTATTGCGGGTCGCGACAGCGACTTGCGTTTAAGCTCGTCTCATACTTTGCCACATTACCCAATTTTTAACATACGTAATGTAATCAGGGATAAGCGTGATTCCATCAGGCAGGGTTATGCGCGCGACGCGCGGCTTCAAGCGTGTTCCAAAGGAGCATGGTGATGGTGAGCGGCCCCACCCCGCCGGGAACCGGGGTGATCGCCCCCGCCACCTCGGCGCAACTCGCGAAATCGGCATCGCCCACGAGCCGGTAGCCGCGCTCCTTCGTCGCATCGGGAACGCGGTTGACCCCCACGTCGATCACGACCGCACCGGGCTTGAGCATCGCGCCCGTAAGCGTCCCCGGATGTCCCGTCGCCACCACCACGATGTCCGCCGTGCGCGTGAACGCGGCGATATCCGGCGTCCCCGTATGGCACATGGTCACCGTCGCATTCGCCTCGCGCCGCGCGAGGAGCGCCGCGACGGGCTTGCCCACGATGTTGGAGCGGCCGATCACCACCGCGTGCCTACCCTTCGTCTCCATGCCGGCGAACTCGATGAGCTTCAGGATCCCGTGCGGCGTACAGGGCAGGAAGCACTCGTCGCCGATGAGCATCCTGCCGACGTTGACGGGCGTAAAGCCGTCCACGTCCTTCTCCGGCGCAATCGCGTCGATGACGGCCTTCTCGCGAATGTGCTTCGGCACCGGCAGCTGCACGAGAATGCCGTGGATCGCGGGATCGGCGTTGAGCTCGCGCACCTTCCCGACCAGCTCCGCTTCCGTCGTCTCCGCGCTCATGCGGATCTCCCGCGAGTACATCCCCGCCTCGCGACAGGCCTTCTCCTTCGCCGTCACGTAGCTTACGCTCGCGGGATTGTCGCCCACCAGGATCACCGCCAGCCCCGGCGTGACGCCCGTCGTCTCCTTGAGCGCCGCAACGCCTGCGGCGATTTCGCCGCGAAGCGAAGACGCCAATGCCTTTCCATCGATGATTTTCGCACTCATGTCATTTTCCTCCGGTTCCGGTTTCCTCGTTCCATTCGATGTAACGGACCTTCTTGTCCTTTACATAGCAAAGCGCCATCGCCGAATGGTACATGCCCATCGACTCGCCCGTGATCGTCATCCAGAAGAGCGTCTTCTCGTCGGGCTGGAAATCGAGATACTCCTTCGCCTCGTCGCCGGGCCGCAAGTCCGTCTCCGAATCCTCCAGCCGGTCGAGAAGGTCGTCCCAGTCGCGAAGCGGCCACTCGGTGAGTTTCTCGTCGTGCTCCCAGTCGGGCTCGATGCTCTTCGCCGCCACGATCGCCGCCGCGAGTTCCTCGGCATCGACGATCGAATCCTCCTCCTCCGGATTCCTGAAGATGCCGGGAACGGTCACGAGCGTCTTCGCGTCCACGCCGTTGACGTTCACCTTCGCGCTCCCCTCGGTGCAGAGATAGCCGGAAACGCCCTTGACGGTGATCTGGTCGTCCTTGCGCTCCCACGGGTTGATCACCCCGCCGAAGAGGATCTGCGGATAATCGCGGAAACCGCGCACGTAGCCGAGTTCGTGGACGTCGGCGATTTCGGCATTGCGCGGCGCCTTGCGGTCTTCGTCCTCGATCTTGTTGTCCTCGTCGTATTCCTCGTACCACTTCGCCTCCGCCCCGCAGTCCTCGCCGTCGATGGCGGAAACGAGGTCGTCCTCGTCAACCCAGTCGTCCCACGAGGCGACGAGCTGGTTCCACAGGTGGATCGTCCCGTCCTTCTCGGTCGAGAAATCCTCGGGGATGTCACAGGCGCGGAAGATCATCCACCAGCGCTCCTGGTATTTCGCGTCGCCCCCCGCCTTGGAAAGGAGGTTCACGTTGATGACGCCGCCCCCGCCGGCGCCGCCACGACCGTCCGAACCGCCGTTCACCGGCGCGAGCTTCACCGTCACCGTGCCGGAATCGGGATCGTCGGCATCGAGGAGGATGGGGCCGATCGTACACGTGCCGTTCATCTTGAGCTGCTGCTTCTCCAGGAACCACCGGTCTTCCTCGAGCTTGGCGTTCACGTCCTGGTCGGCCGACCAGTCATCGACGTCGTGATAGCCCACGAGCACGATCTCCCCCAGGGCCTGCCCCGCGTCCACCAGCCGGTTGACGCGGTTGCGCTCGCGCACATAGACGTTGATGCCGGTCTCGATATGGGCCTCGGTCGCGAACGAGAGGACCATGATCGAAAGGACCGCGATCGTCCAAAGAGCCATGATGAGCGCCGAGCCCCGCTTCATCGCGCACCTCCCCCGGGCGGCGGCAGCAGCGTCCCGCCCGTTCCCTTCTTGCCGGTCGTCGTCCGCTTGCCGCCCTTCTTGTCCTCCTTGCCGCCATCCTTGTCCGGCGTCGCCGCGCCGTCCAGCGACTGCTCGTGGATGGGAATGCGGATGATGCGGATGACGGGCGCGGCGTTGGAACGGTAGCCGCGACCTTCGGGATCTTCGAGCCGGAAGGTGAGTTCCACCTTGTAAGGGACGGAGTTCGACTCGGCGAACTCGTCCTCGAAGAGCCCGTCGTCGTTCTCCTTCTCCGCCTTGTCGGCGTTCTTGAGGACACGGCAGTTGAACCCCACAATGCCGTCGGCGATGAGGACGGGCTGATAAAGCTCCTCGTTCGCGAAGGTGAAGTAGTCCTCTTCCTTGTCGCTGTCCTTGGGCTTCAGCGCCGCATTTACGCACATGCGCGCGTAAAGCCCGGTCTTCTCGATGGTGAGCTTGCCGAAGCGGTCGCCCTCCTCGTACATCCGCACCTGCACGCGGTGGTCCGAATCGCCGACGGCGCTCTTGCCGACGAGCGCCGAGCCCTTCTTCGACCACTCGATGACGTCGGAGTCGTCGGGCTTCTCGCCGTCGCCGCCGTTGACGAGCATGAAGCCGTAGTTCCCGTCCTGCTTGCCGGCATGCGGATAGTGCATGCTCCTGAGCGCCGAATAGAGCTGCTCCAGCGCGAAGTCGGTGCGCTGCATCTTGTCCATGTAGTCCGCCGACGCCTGCCAGCCGCGGCTCACCGCATTGAAGGTGAGCACCGAAAGCGAGGTGAGGACGCCGAGCAGCATCACCGCCAGCAGCAGTTCGATGATGGTGAAGCCGCGCCTCATTCGGACTTCCTCCAGAAGGTGACGTAACTCTCCTCTTCGCCGTTGCCGCGCCGACGGTCCCCCCAGCGGACGATGATCCTCACCGTATAGAGGTTTCCGAGCCGCTTCACCTCGTCCTCGTCATGGCGGTTGAGCGCAACGCGCTCCCAGGTGTAGCCGTGGAACTTCTCCTCCTGCTCGCGCGTGAGCCGCGGCCCGTGCGCACCGGCCACCTTCTCCCAGAGCTCGGTCGCCTTCGTCTCCCCGACGTCGAGATCCTGATCGGGATCCTCCACGTCCGCAAGCGGATAGGCCATCTCGCCGAGATCCATCACCTCCTGCGCCGTTTCGAGATAGGTCGAGGCGAGCATCATCTTCTGGCTCTGCGACATCGACACGAGGATCGTCGTCAGCCCGAAGCCGAGGATCAGCGCCGCCAGCAGCACTTCGAGGAGCGTAAAGCCGCCGCGCGCGCTCATTCGCCGTCCTCCTCGTCGCCGCCCAGGACCTTGATGCCCCCGAAGCGGTCGATCTTGATCACCAGTCCCTTTTCGGGACTCGTCCCCGACTGATAGACATACACGCGGTGCGGCTCGGTGCGGCCGTTCGACTCCCAGCGGATCTCGGCGCGCGTCGTCGCCTCCGCTTCGCTGAACGCGGTCTCGCCCGCGCGCTCCTCCTCCTGCTGGATCTCCAGCGTCTTCTGGCCGTCAACGAACGCCGAAGCCGAGATCGAGCTGCGCTTCTGCTCTTCGCTCCGCTCGGCGACGAGCCGCTCGTCGCCCATCACCACCTTGAGGCACAGCCCCTTGCAGATTTCGGGATCGATGCCGTTCTGGAGCAGCTGCGCCATCGGCGTGGAGCCGGAATCTCCGGCGGCAGCGGACTCCCCGGCGCCCTCCTCCGCCTCCCCGGCTACCGCCTCCGCTCCGCCGAAACCGCCGCCGCCGATGGCGACGGGAGTCCCCGCGAGCGTCCAGGCCTGACGCGGACGCTCCTTGAGCTCAAAGCCGTCAGTGCGCACTTCGACGACGGCACAGATCTCCTCGTCGATCTTCTTGGTGGAATAGGTGATATGAGAAGGCGCGCGCGTGACCAGCGCGAGCGACCGGGCGCGGCGAATCTGGGCGAGGATGTCGCGGGCGGCGCCTCGGACGCGGGCGGCGCCCTGACCTGACCTGACGTTCATGACGGCGGCCGAGACCATCATCCCCATGATGGCGATGATGACCAAGAGTTCAACGAGTGTGAACGCCCGCCGCAATCAATTACTTTTCCTTCTCGACCTTGCGCTTGTCGGAACGGATGTCGTCTTCCGTCCCCATCTGGCCGTCTTCGCCGGCCGACTTGATGACGATCTTCTTGCCCTTCGTCTCCATCTCGTACTTGTTGTCCCACGGATCGTACAGCGAGCCGTCGCCGCCGTCGAGAATCGGCTCCTCCCCCTCGATGAGCTGTTCGAGCGACGAGGGCATCTTCTTGTGCTGGATGTAATAGGTGGTGCAGGCCTCCTGAAGGGAGCGAACACCCGCCTCGGCCGCAGTGACGCGGGTCTTGGCGATATGACCGGTCACGTTCTGCACGGCGATCGTGCCCAAGATGCCGAGAATGGCCACGACGACCAGGAGTTCGACGAGGGTGAAGCCGGAACGGAGGGACGAGACGACGAGGTTTTCTTCTTTGCGCATAGGAGCTCCTTTCATAGGTGAGAGTATATCACAATTAGAGGGCGGAGGGTAGAGGGTCAGCGGGGATACGCCGTTCGCCACTTGGCCTTCAGGAACCGCCGCGCCTCCCACTTGGCCATGGGCAAATCGTGAAGGAGCGCGTTGCCGCAGTTCTTCGGCTCGGCTCCGGGCACCGGCCCCTGCCAGTCCGCCAGCGCCTTGAACGCCCGCCGCAAAAGCTTCTCCACTTCCCTCGGTTCCGTCGCGTGGTCGTCGGCGACGATGAAATAGCACCCTGTAAGGCACCCCATCGGCCCCCAGTAGATGACCTGCCCGGCGTATTCGCTCGCGCGCAGGTAGGTGGCGACGATATGCTCGATCGTATGCATCGCGCCAGGGTGTACCGCGGGCTCGGCATTGGGCGACTTCATCCGCACGTCGAAGGTAGTCACCGTCTTTCCACCGACGAAATCGCGGCGGCTCACATAGATTCCGGGCTTAAGCCGGAGATGGTCGATGCGGAAGGAGGGAATGAGCGGCAACGTCTTCGTCTTCATTCGGCGCCTCCGAGCTTCACCACCTTCATCGTCAGGTTTTCGCGGGCGACCACCTTCACGTCCGCGCCAGCCGGAATCGGCTCCACGGCCGTCGCCGTCCACTCGGAATCGCCCAGGAGGACGCGGCCGGGACGCGGCGGCTCGATGGCCTCGGTGACCCGGGCGAAACGCCCGACCGCCTCGTTCTCGAAGTTCGCTTCCGACTCCGTGACCGTCCCGGAGAAAATCCGCTTCAGGAAGCGCCGGAGAACGACGAGATAGAGCACCGAAAGGAACGAGAACGCCGCGAGCTGCCCAGTCAGCGTCAGGGCGTCGCCAAGGGCAAACTTCAAGAGCCCCACCGTAGCGGCGGAAAGCCCGAAGAAGAAGATGACGAACCCGGGCGCCAGCAGTTCCGCCAGCATCAGCAACGCCCCGCAATAGAGCCAGAGCCAGGCCCCGCTTAAGAATCCCTCGAACATGACCGCAAACCTCCCTTCATGGCATTAGATTATCAAATTCCCCGCCAGGTGTCCACCGCGAGCAATCGGTTAGTTTTGCTAGTTTTGCTCGTCCCTCGCAAAACGAACCGGCGGTTGCCACCGCGTAAAAATCCCCCTTGCCGCGGCCGCGACGAATATGATATACTTTACGCGCTTTGACCGAAACGGCCCCATCGTCTATCGGCTAGGACACGAGCTTTTCATGCTTGGTAGAGGAGTTCGACTCTCCTTGGGGCTGCCAGATCAATTCACGGTTGACAGCGGGCGGTGGCATTTGATACACTACTCGCACCTTTCCGGTGGGATGGCCGAGCGGTTAGGTCGCGGACTGCAAATCCGCTTACAGCGGTTCAACTCCGCTTCCCACCTCCAATAATTCCCCGATAAGCAGTTCTACCACGCAATCGCACCCAGCGCATCTCGCAGAAGCTGTTCGGCCGAATCGTCACGCGCCTTCGCGGAAGACGACCCCACTACTACCACCACCGCCCGCTTGCCGTTGCGCGTCGCCGTCACGACCAGCGAAGATCCTCCCGCGTCATGATAGCCCGTCTTGAGCCCGTCCACCCCCACAAACTTGGCCGTACCGTGGCGGCGATTCCCCACGAGGAGATTGTTGTGATTCACCATCTCCAACTTTTCGCCCTCTCGATTCAGCACCTCGGGAATCGTTACGCGCTCCAACGCCGTATAGCGCAGAATCTCCGGCTGTTCCTTGACGATCACCAACGCCAGCTTACCGAGATCCGCCGCCGTGGAGACGTCAAACCCCCGCTTGGAGCCCCTCGGCGGCGGATAGCCATTCGGGGTGACGAAATGCGTGTTCGTCATCCCCAACGCCTGCGCCTCCGCGTTCATCAGCTCGACAAAACGTTCGCACGTTCCGCCCAGTTTTTCCGCGAACATCACTGCCACGTCGTTCGCACTCTGCACCATCAGCGCCTTAAACCCGTCGTCCACCGAAATCGACTCGCCCGGCCGAATGCCGATCCACGACGGCTTCTCGCGATAGGAGACCGCACTTTGGACCAGCCGATCGTCAAGCCGCAGTTCGCCCGCCCGCACCGCCTTCAACGCCAAATACGCCGTCATCAGCTTGGTGCAGGAGGCCGGATAGCACGGCTGGTGCGGCCGTGACTCCGAAAGGACTCGCCCGGTCTGCGCATCCAGCGCAATCGCCCCCAGATACGGCGTACGACGGAAAGCCGTATCCGCAGGCACCGACGCAACCGCCGCGCGTGAAGCTTTCGTCCGCGCGGCGCTCGCCGGCACCCTGGTCCTCGGCACGGCGCCCACCAGCGCCGCCAAAAGGATGATTCCCGCGCCCGACACTTATTTCACCGTACGGCGCGTCGCCTTGACCAACAGTTTCCAAAGCTCGGCAGAGGTCTTGGCCGACATCATCGCCTCAACCACATCCTTCTTCTCCAGAGCCTGCGCCAGCCCCGCCATGAGCCGCAGATAAAACGCGGAAACGGCCACCGGAATCGCCGAAAGGAACACCACCTTCACCTTCTCACCGTCCCAGTCGATCCCATTTCTTGAAATGCCCATCGCGAGCGTCAGCCCGCCTCCCTCCACTCCACGAACATGAGGGAAGGCGATGCCGTTGCCCATAGCCGTCGAAAGGACGCTCTCGCGTTCGAGCGCGGCGGTTACGAGACTGTCGGCGTTCGAGATGAACTTATGTTCCTCCATCGCCTCGGCAAGCGCCGTAATCGCCTCTTCGCGCGTCTTGCCGTCGAGATTCACCAACATCAGCTCCTCGGCGCTGAAGCGAGAAACGCCAGTCTTGTTCTCGTCGCGATCGTTTTTCTCGGTGACATTGTGCGCAGCATCAGCTTCGTCGGCGAAGATGATGCGCCCGCAGCCGGAACAGGTGACGAGATGCTCGCCGATCTTCACTTGCTGAATCTGCGCGATCGGCACCTGCATACCGCACGCCGCACAGCACCCATTCGAAAGCGCCGCAAGGACGATGTGGTTCTTCTTGTAAAGGCGGTCGTAAACGCCAGCCACCTGCCCCTCCAATTTCTGCTGAAGGGCGTCAATCGAGTCGTTCAGCGAGTCAAGGTGGCTGCCGTCGCCGGTCTGGTGATGTTCGTCACGGGTGAGGACAAGCTCCTGGAGCTGCCTCAGAATGTTAATCTGGCTTTTCATCATTTTTTGTTTTTCTCGGTATAGAGGCGGATCCGATCCAATGTTTCCGCCGAAAGGATATGTTCCATAAGGCAGGCGTCCTTGTCCGCCACCGGACGGGAAACGCCAAGCTTCTCAAGAAATTCACGCAAGAGTTCGTGCCGCCTGAGGACAAGCCGCGCGACGCGGCGCCCCTTGAGCGTCAGGGTGACGGGCTTATAGGGTACGTGCCGCGCGAGGTCGAGCCGCACCAGCTCACGCATCGCCTTGACCACACTCGGCATCGTCACCCCGAGAGATCTGGCGATATCACGCACCTGCGCCCCGCCGTCTTCGCGGTCGAGGACGCAGATGGCCTCAAGATAATCCTCTAAGCTCTGGGTCATGGGGAACCGAACGTCGCCTCACTTCGCGAAGGGACTCGTCTTCTTCATGAGATGAGCGAACTTAACCGCCTCGATCGAATCCTCGATCGCCAGCGGGAAGGGAGCAGCCACGCGCACCGTATCATAGACCGCACGCCAAAACGCCGAAGGCCCGTGCAAGGTGCCCTTCGGCAGCTCCACATTCAGCGTGACGACGGGAAACTTCTCGTGCATATCGGTCATCGGCCCCGTACGCACCGACGAACGCCGCCGCGGAAAGGCATGCTTCGGATCGATGACCGTGAGTGTTCCCGAGGTGGCGCCGGGAAGAACGGAGAACACGCCGCGATCGCCGCGGATTACGAACGAGGGCGATCGGTTCTCGGCCAGCACGCCGCCGTTGAACTCGATATCAGCGGAGATGATCGAGCGCGTCTTCAAGTTCACATGCGCGTAATCCTCGGCATCGCCGAGCGAGGCGATGCGCTTCAAATCGCTCCACATCTGAATGGGCGGAATGGGCAAAAGCTTAAGGGCCTGCATCACGAGATCGGTCATCGCGTAATAAGCCGCGCCGCCGCCGAGCCGCTTCACCGTAAGCCAGTCGTCGCGGCGGACATAATCCTCCTTGCGGACCTTGATCTCGTAGATCATGCCGAGCCGCTTGTCATTCATCGCCATTTTCGCCAGCTGAAAATCTGGCGCAAACATACCGCGCTGCATCACTAAAAGACGGTTTCTTGCCTTCGCCGCTGCGCCGCGGAGCCGCTGGGCGTCGTCATAGGTGAGCGCCATCGGCGTCTCCAAGAGCGTCCAGAACCCCTTCTGCAGCGACTCGATGGCATGATTGACGTGATCGATGGAATTTGTCGCGATGTCCACAAGGTCGATATCGTGCTCATCGAGCATATCCGAGAGTCGGCGGAACATCCGGCAGTCGGGATAATCGTTCGCGACGATGTCGCGGCGCTCCTTGATGAGATCGCAGGCGCAGACGACCTTGAAAAGCGCCGGATGCGCCTTGAAGACCGCATAGTGGTCGGCGAACATCGAACGACCGAGACCGACGACGGCGACTTTCAGGGGCGGACGCTGGTAGTTGACGATCATTTCTTAACAATCTCCGTAATGGCCGAAAGAAACTGGGCGACATCCTTGAACTGGCGATAGACGCTGGCGAAGCGGATGTAGGCCACCTCGTCAACGCGATGAAGTTCGTTCATCACGAGCTCCGCCACTTTCGAGGTCGGCACCTCGTCGCCATCGAGATTGGCGACGACATGGTCGATCATCGTGCGGATCTGCTCATCCGAAACGGGGCGCTTGCCGCAGGCATGACGGATGGCGACATCGACCTTCGAGCGGTCGAACGGCTGACGCCGCCCGTCGCGCTTGATGATCAGCACCTCATCTCGGTCGATTTCCTCGTAAGTCGTAAAGCGATGGCCGCACTTGAGACACTCGCGGCGGCGGCGAATCGCCGCGCCTTCGCGCGCACTCCGGCTATCCAAGACCTTATCGTCATCTGCACCGCACTTGGGACACTTCATCTCAAATCTCTCCTTTCCTCAACCTCAACCCTTCTCAACCTTCCCCCTCAACCCTTCCCCTTCCCGCACATCGTGCAATGGCGGCAATCGAGATTGATCGGCAATGGCGCAGGCGCACCGTGACGGCGCGCACTCCACGCGGAAAGGTGATTGATCAGCGCCAGCAAGAGCCCGAGCACGATGAAACCGCCAGCAGGCAGAATTGCCAACGTGACCGGCCCAGGATTGAGCCCTTTGAACACCAAGTCGCCCCAGATGGTCAAGGTGCCCGCGCCGGCGATTTCACGCACCATGGCAATCAGCGAAAGTGCGAGGGTAAAGCCGATTCCCGAGCCAAGTCCGTCCGCAAGCGAAGGGAGCACCGGATTGCGCGAAGCGAACGCCTCCGCGCGGCCGAGGATGATGCAGTTGACGACGATGAGCGGGATAAAGATTCCAAGCGACTCGGAGAGTGCAGGAAGATAGGCCTGCATCAGAAGGTCGATGGCGGTGACAAAGGTGGCGATGATGACGATGTAGCACGGAATGTGGACGGCGGCGGGAATCACCTTCCGGAGCGCAGAGACGAGGACATTCGAACAGACGAGTACGAAAGTCGCCGCGAGTCCCATGCCGATGGCGTTCTCAAGCGAGGTGGTTACGGCCAAAGTAGGGCAAAGACCAAGCACCAGGCGAAACGTCGGGTTGTTCTTGAAGACCCCATACCAAAAAGCAAGTACTGTTTTCATCTCAGGGGTTATTATAGAAAATCCCCGAAAAAAAAGCAATAGGGTGTTTCGCGTTTCACCTTCCTCAGTCCAGCACCCCCTTGGACGGCGGCTCCTTGTCATCCCACCAGGAGCCCTTCGCCGAGGAAATGCGGGCGATCGGCTTCGAAGTAAGCTGTTTGCCCTTCGCGCTCGCGCCCCGGATAAGGACGACATCCTGCTTTTCGGGCTTGCCGGTGGCGATATTCGTGCGCGTCACCTGTTCCTTCGGCAGGAAGTGCTGCTGGTGAATGCGCTGGTTCTTCATGGGCTTGAACTTCACGTAGATCGTATCGGGGCAGCCCTCCTGGAAGAAGAGGATCTTCGACTTCGGCTTCTCCGGCGCAAGGCGATAGTCCTTGTTGCGGATAAGCCCGCCGAAGCGGAAACGCTTCAAGTAACTGAAGCCGTACCCGCCTTCCTCGTAAACGCAGGTGAAGTCGCGCGTCTCGCGGTCCTTCTCCTGATCGTAGCGCAATACCGCCAGCAGGTCCTTATCGACGAAAATCTTGTCCTCGGGCTGCACCTTGCGGAAACGGCCGTCTTTCCAGACGAAGATAAGTTCGTCGAGCGAGGAGCACTTGAAGAGCTCGTCGCCGCCCCTGAGCCCGCTCCCCACGTAGTTGTTCTCCTTGTCCCAGCGGATCGTGAGTTCGCTCGCCGTGATCGCCCGCACATCCACTTCCTTGAACGCGCTCTTCGCGATTTTCGTACAGCGCGGATACTTCTTGCCGTATTCGCGGACAAGTCCCTTCAGGTACTTCACCACGAACGCACGAAGGTGGACGAGGTTGTCCTGCACCTCCTTCTCCTCGTCCTTGATCGCCTTGATCTCGTCCCGGTTCTTGTCGATGTCGAACTGGGAGATGCGGCGGATCGGAATCTTGAGGAGCCGGTCGATGTCGTCGTTCGTGACGTCATGGCGGAGCTCCTTGCGGAACGGCTTGAAGCCCTCCTTCACGGTCGCCTGGATGCCCTCCATCGTCTTCTCCTTCTCGATGCGCTTGTAGATGCGCTCCTCGATGAAGATGCGGTCGAGCGTGCGGGCGTGGAAGAGCTCGTCCAGTTCCTTGAGGCGGATCTCCTGCTCCTGCCTGGTGAGCGCCATCAGGCGCTCCACGTTCTTCTTCAGGATCTCCGTGACGCTCATCAGCTTCGGGCGCCCGTCATCGAGAACGATCGGCCGGGACGCGAGCGACTTCTCGCACGACGTGAACGCATAGAGCGCGGTCACCGTCTTCTCGGCGTTCGCGCCGGCCTGCAGCTCGAGTTCGATCCGCACCTTGTCGCTCGTGAGGTCGTGGATCTTCCTCACCTGCACCTTCTTCTAGCGGATCGCGTCCTCAATGGACTCCGAGAGCGAATCCGTCGTCTCTCCCCACGGAAGTTCCGTGATGATGAGCTTGCCCTTCTCCGAGGTGTCGATCTGCGCGCGGACCTTTACCTTGCCGAGACCGTCCTGGTAGTCCGAGACATCCATGATGCCGCCGAGCTGGAAGTCAGGATAGAGCTCGAACGGCTTCTTCTGAATGAGGTTGATCTCCGCCTCCAGAAGCTCGATGAAGTTGTGCGGCAGAACCGAGGTCGAAAGACCAACCGCAATGCCGTCCGCGCCAAGCATCAGGAGGACCGGGATCTTCGCCGGGAGGTAGACGGGCTCCTCCTTGCGTCCGTCGTAGTTCGGGACGAACACGGTCGTCTTCTTGTTGAAGACCTCCTTGCGGGCGAGCTCGGTCAAGCGGCA
>JAZUHK010000039.1:0-35906 GCA_045641645.1 Kiritimatiellia bacterium | reverse complement strand
TTTTCGGCGGAGGATGCCGCAGGAGACGATCCCGTGGCGTTCTTTGACGGCTACTTCAAGCTGAAGGGCTCACGCGAGACGGCGAAGCCGCTCAAGTCCTACTTCGCCTACCGCATCGTCGCAGACGGAATGAAGATGGTCAACTTCGTCTGCGGGACGCTTTTCGGGTCGGGCGCGGGACGCATCCATGACATTGTCCTCGACTGGATTGCCACGCTGAAGGGCTGGAAGCCGCGGTCGCTCAGAGGAGCGGACGGCAGACGACATCTCGAATGGGAGAACGCGGGACCGGAGGACATCGCCCAGATCGAGATTGCCGCGGAGAACGATCCGGCGTCCACGCTAGACGCGGACAGCTATCGCAGCCAAGCCGAAAAGATCCTTGAAACTCTCTCCCGGAAAATAAAGACGGAAAAACAGAAGGTCGCGCTCCTTTTATATGCGACGGCCCAGGACGTGTCGATAACAGACGCGGCAGTCCTCGAAGGGCTGGAAACGGCAAGGTCGCGGGCCTACGCGATCCGGGAGAAGACAATGAAAGCACTGCGCTGGGAACTGAAGGAGATGGAGGGGGCGGACGATCCGCTCTTCGTCCGTATGCTCCTTGAGACCTGTGAGGCGAATCTCCCGAATGGCACGCTCGCGAAGATGGGAGGTGCGCAATGAACGAAGTGTTCAAGAAAGAGTGGGAGCTGTATACGACGACGAGGGCGACGTCGCTACGCTATCGCGGGTTGGAGAAACGGGAGAGCCCGAAGGTCTTTGATGCGCCGGTACAGGTCGGCGAGATCCGCATCTTCGCCGACATGAACCGTCCGTTCGTCGCGCTTGTCCTCGAATCGCGTGGCGCGGCTGGCTACCGGATCGTGCCGGTCTCGCCGTTCACGGTCCCCGCATCGGCGCGGGAGATGCTGGTCGGCGAGCGGGTCTTCCAGCTCTGGAACGCCTGCACGGCGGCGAAGAGTTTTGTTGAGCGCAGCTGGCTTGTCGCGACGCTGGAGCTCGATGATGTCGCCGAGATTGCCGCGGCGGTCGCGGCGGTTCCGTCGGGTGCGCGGTCAGAAGACGAGACGGCGCGGGAATACGAGCGGGCGTTTGCGGTGTCGGGCGGGAACTTTAGGGGAGTTTTGGCGGATGGAACCGCCAAGGTCAGGACGAGTACTTGGCGCAAGCGCGCGGGCTGGAGCATCGCCGCGATGCTGATGCTCTGCTGCGGCATCGGCGGACTGTGGTATGAAGAAGTGTTGCGGGATCGGCGGGTGGCGGCGGTCGAGGCCGAGGCGGCGCGGATGGTGGCGTATCGGGACAAACTTGCTGAGAACTTTGAAAGCGATTGCGAATGTGAGATTGATTGTCTTGAAGGAGCCGATGAAGCCGAGCCGGAACCAGAGGTTGAGATTGCGGTCGAGAGCGCGCCGATTGCGCCGGCAGTGCTTGGGGGCCGGGGCCTTGTGCCGAATAGTGCGCCTGTTTCGGTGAAACCGGCGGAACTGGCCTCAGTCGCGCTGATTAGGAGCCCGATTACGATGAAGTCGATGAGCGGAAGTAGATCTCCGGGATTAGTCGGCTGTTTTACTCGGGGTGGCAAGAGCAGCGATTGGGCTTCTCGCGACGAGTCGGCTTGTGTAATACGTTCTAATCCGACGACTGAGCGCTATGCCGAGTTCGCCGAGAACGAGTTCCTGAATCCGCGGAGCGAACCGCTGTCGACGTTCTCGCTGGACGTGGACACGACGAGCTACGCCCTGATGCGGAGCTACCTGACGGAATCGAAGCGGCTGCCGCCGAAGGACTCGGTGCGGATCGAGGAGTTCGTCAACTACTTCAAGTACGACTATCCGCAGCCGAAGGGCGACGAGCCGATTGCGGTCGATTGCGAGCTGGCGGCGTGTCCGTGGAACGCGAAGCACCAGTTGCTGCGGCTTGGCGTGCAGGCGAAGTCGGTCGACGAGGCGAAGCTGCCGCCGTGCAACCTCACGTTCCTCGTGGACGTGTCGGGGTCGATGATGGGCGAGGATCGCATCGAGCTCGTGAAGAAGGCGCTCAAGATGCTGGTCGGCAAGCTGCGCGACGAGGATCATGTCGCGATCGTCACCTATGCAAACGACACGGCTGTGCGGCTGCCTTCGGTGTCGGGACGCGAGAAGCGGGCGATCGGCGAGGTGATTGACGGGCTCATTGCGAACGGCGGCACGGCAGGCGGAGACGGCATTCAGCGCGCCTATGCCGAGGCGCAGAAGAATTTCGACAAGAAAGCGAACAACCGCGTGATCCTCGTCACGGACGGGGACTTCAACATCGGCATCTCGTCCCCGAAGGAACTGGAGGAGTTCATTGCGACGAAGCGCGAGAGCGGTGTCTTCCTGACGGTGCTCGGCGTCGGTCGCGGCAATTACCAGGACGCGAACATGAAGAAGCTGGCGAATGCGGGCAACGGCAACTACGCATACCTTGACTCGCTCCTTGAGGCAAAGAAGGTGCTCTTGAACGAATTCGGCGGGACGCTCATGACGGCTGCGAAGGACGTGAAGGTGCAGATCGAGTTCAATCCGTCCGAAGTCGAGGGCTACCGGCTTCTCGGCTACGAGAACCGGCTCCTCAAGGCGCACGAGTTCAACGACGACAAGAAGGATGCGGGCGAGATCGGCGCGGGGCATGTGATGACGGCGTTCTACGAGATCGTTCTGGCGGGGACGGACGAGAAGGTCGGCGCAGTCGATCCGCTCAAATACCAGAAGGGCGAGAGCGCTGGCAAGGGCGAACTTTTCACCGTGAAGACGCGCTACAAGCTACCGAGCGCCGAGTCGAGCGTGCTGCGCGAGCAGGCGCACACCGCGGCGGAACTGATGCGGAAGGAGCCGAGCGAAGACTTCCGGTTCGCGTCCGCCGTCGCCGAGTTCGCGCTTCTCCTCAAGGACTCGAAGTTCAAGGGCGCGGCGTCCTACCCGAACCTGGTCGAACGCGCCCGCAGTGCGAAGGGCGAGGACCGGGAGGGTTACCGCGCGGAGTTCATCCGCCTCGCCGAGACGGCGGAGCTGATGGCCGACAAAGCGCCTAAGATCATGCAGGACGGCTACATGCATATTGACGGTTGCTACGGCGATGCGCAGAGGGAAAGCATCGTCATGAAAGCGTTGCGGGAACTGAAGCAGGCGCAGGCAGCTGACGGCAGCTGGGGAACGAACAAGGTTGCGGACACGGCGTGGACGGTCCTTGCCTTCCTGTCGCACGGCGAAGTGCCGGTCAGTTCGGCTTCAAAGGAATTCGGAGAGGTGGTTCGCAAGGGCTGCGAGTACCTGATTGGCGAGGCGGACGAAGTGTCCGAGCCGGATCTTGCGCTGACTGCGTATGCGCTTGCTTCGATCTACGACATGACGCGGTATCCCGGTGCCTTAGGAGCGGCCGTCAAGCTGTTCGGGAAAATGCAACAGCAGAAAGACGACGACCCGAACAGCCAGCTGTTGCGGGTTGAGGCCTGCTGGCTGGCGCAAGCCACTGCGCGCCATGATCTCGCGGCGATGGCGAACGAGATGATGCCGAAGCTGATGGCGTGGTGGCGGACCTTTGACGCGAAAGGCGAAGACATTGCCTACAAGTGCCGTGCGCTCATGCTGGGCAATGGATCGCCTCATGGCGAGGCGTTGCCCTTGCTGGAGCAAATGCGAAATTGGAAGCCGAGCGAAGAGAGGTCGCTGACAGCGTCATTTTGCGCTGCCCTTTGCAAGCACAGCGCGGGAATGTGCGCAAATGCCCGGCCGGGAGACATCAACGCCTGGCGCGAATGGAATCTCGCGATGAAGGTGTATCTGCCGTCCAAGCTGACGACTGCGGGCGACGTCTCGACAAAGGCATTGCGCATCTTGCAGGAGACGGTCACCTATCGCTATCGGCGCAGTTTGCCGCGGCCATCACCATCACCGCGCAAGGCACCGCGTCAGCCCGAGGTCCAGGTCGAGGTGGACATCTGACCGATTCGAAAATATGATATAATACGCGCATTCATTGGGGTGCTGCGCGGCAAGGTGCCGCGGTGCTGAGAACAAACCCAATAACTTGATCGGGGTAATGCCCGCGGAAGGAAAGGAAGCGTATGACGCAGTTGCAAGCTGCCCGTTCGGGCATTGTGACCGAGGCGATGGAGATCGTCGCGGCAGACGAAGGGATTGACAGTGAGACCGTACGCGAGGCGGTTTCCTCTGGCGAGGCGGTGATTCCTCTCAACATTCATCACGCCAACGCGCGTCCTGTGGGTGTCGGTCGCATGTTCGCAACCAAGATCAACGCTAACCTCGGCCGCAGCGTCACTCATTCCGGAATGGGCGACGAGCTTGAGAAGCTGAAGGTCGCGCTCGACTGCAAGGCTGATTTCGTGATGGATCTCTCGGTTGGTTCCGACGATCTCAGGGCGATTCGGCAGGGGATGCTCGACGCGAGCGACCGTCCGCTCGGCACAGTCCCCGTCTATGAGACGGTTTCGCGACTCGAGGGCGACATTCCGAGGATGGATCCGACGTTCCTCTTGTGTGTCATTCGGGCGCAGGCCGAGCAGGGCGTAGACTTCATGACGCTCCACGCGGGACTTCTCCTCAGACATGTTCCGCTGGCGATGAAGCGCGTCATGGGCATCGTTTCGCGTGGAGGCGCGCTCATGGCCGAATGGATGATGGAGAACAAGACCGAGAATCCGCTCTATACGCACTGGGACGAGGTGATGGACATCCTGGCCGAGCACGATGTCACCGTCTCGCTTGGCGACGGTCTTCGTCCCGGCTGTCTCGCGGATGCGTCCGACGCCGCGCAGTTCGGCGAGCTGGATGTTCTCGGCGAGCTCGTCGACCGCTGCCGCGCGCGCGGCGTGCAAGTCATGGTCGAGGGCCCGGGGCACGTGCCGTTCGACCAGATACAGATGAACATGGAACGTCAGCAGAAGGTCTGCAAGAATGCTCCGTTCTATGTGCTCGGTCCCGTGACGACGGATATCGCCCCGGGCTACGACCATATCGTTTCCTCGATTGGCGCGACGGCTGCGGCGACCTACGGCGCGTCTCTCCTCTGTTATGTGACGCCGGCCGAACACCTTGGCCTGCCGGATGGCGAAGAGGTTCGCCTGGGGTGCGTCGCCTACAAGATCGCGGCGCATGCCGGAGACGTCGCCCGCGGTCTCAGGGGGGCTCGGGATCGTGACGATGCGATGGCTCGTGCCCGAGCCGAGTTCGACTGGGATCGTCAGTTTTCACTCTGCCTTGACCCCGAACGCGCGAAGGCCCGCTGGCTCAGGACGCGCGCCTTTGCGGACGAGGCTCATGGTGAAGACCACTGCTCGATGTGCGGCAAGCAGTTCTGCGCCGTCCGAACTTCGCGCCGCATCCGGAAGCTTGCGGAGCGCATGAATGGAGAAAGAAAATGAAGCAAAATCCACTCGTTCTGTGCCTCACCAATACGGTGGCGGCGAATTTCACGGCGAACTGCCTCATCGCGATCGGGGCGAAGCCCGCTATGGTCGAGGAGCCAGGGGAGGCGGCGGAACTCGCGGCGGTCGCGGATGCGGTGCTCGTCAACCTCGGAACCGTGACCGAGCGACAGGCGGAGGCGATGCGGGCTGCCGTGAAGGTCGCTAACGAGCGCGGCATTCCGTGGGTTCTGGACCCGGTCGGGGTTCAGCTCCTGGCATACCGACGCAGTTTGGCGCGGGAGCTGATCGCATTGAAACCGTCGCTCATCCGCGGCAACCGTGCCGAGATTGACGTTTTCGAACCGACGGGCATTGTTACCCTCGCAAGTGGCCAGATTGACACAATCGAACAATCGAACAATCAAAACAATCGAACAATCTCTATTTCCGGTGGAGTGCCGATGCTTCAGGAGGTCACGGCTACGGGATGCGCGCAAGGTGGGATTTGCGCGGCGTTTCTCGGACGGGGACTTTCTCCGCATGAGGCGGCACTTTCCGCATCGAAGCTGATGAAGCGGGCGGGAGAGCTCGCGTGGGAGCGGGTGAAGACGCCGGGGAGCTTTCAGGTTGCGCTGGTGGATGCGCTGTGGGAGCTTAAGTCATGATTGATTATCGGGTTTATCTGGTGACGGACGATCCGTCACGGTATCGCGGCAACTGGCTCGACAACGTTCGTGCGGCCGTCGAAGGCGGGGTTACCTGCGTGCAGTATCGCGATACGGAAAGCGCGGCCAAGGTGCAGTACGAAAGAATCCGCGCGCTTCGCGATGCGATCGGCAAGACGCCGATCATCGTCAACAATGACGCGGAACTGGCGCGGGCCGTCTGGGCGGACGGCGTGCATGTCGGGCAGGGCGACATGCCGCCGGCAGCGGTGAGGGCAATGGTCGGGCCGGGCTGCGAGATTGGACTGTCGATCACGAACATTGCGCAAGTGTCGAAAATCGACCGTGGAATCGTCGACTGCATTGGGATTGGCCCAGTGTTCGATGCGCGGAAGACCAAGGCGGATGCGTCGGAGGCGATGGGGCCGGATGGACTGCGGGCGATTGTCGATTCGGCATCAGACCTGCCGAACTGCGCCATCGGCGGCATTACGCTGGAGAATGCCGCGGAAGTGATTGCTGCGGGCGCAAAGGGACTGGCGGTCGTGAGCGCGTTTTCAAAATCGGAGGATTCATATGAAGTTGCGAAAAAGTTCAGGATGCTGTTTGACCATTGCGGGAAGTGATTCGGGCGGAAACGCCGGCGTGCAGGCGGACCTCAGGGCGTTTCACGCCTACGGACTTCACGGTTGCACGGTCTTTGCCGCGCTGACGGCGCAGAATCCGTCGGGAGTATCGGCGGTTCACGCCGTCCCCGCCGACTTCGTCGCGGCGCAACTGGACGCGGTGCTGGGCGTCTATGACATCCGCGCGCTCAAGACGGGGATGCTCGCGGAGTCGTCGGTCATTGAAGCGGTCGCCGAGCGGCTGGCGGCGCATCGCGAGATCAAGATGGTGATTGATCCGGTGATGGTCGCGACGAGCGGGGCGAAGCTCATCTCCGAAACGGCGGTAGAGACGCTCAAGGCGAAGCTGCTGCCGCTCGCGACGGTGGTGACGCCGAACATCCCCGAGGCGGGGGTCCTCACGGACCGCAAGATTGCGAGCCGGGCGGACGTGCGGGAAGCGGCGCGGCAGCTTGCGGAGACGTACGGATGCGCGGCCTTGGTGAAGGGAGGCCATGCGGTCGGCGATCTCGCGTCCGCAGAAGATACGCTTTATGACGGCAAGGACTTCTTCGCCTTCGAGATGCCGTGGGTAGAGAATCCCGTTTCCACGCACGGCACGGGATGCTCGCTGGCGGCGGCGCTTGCCGCCGAGCTGGCGCTTGGGCACGACCTCGCCGCGTCCGTCGCCGGTGCGAAGAAGTATGTGCATGCGGCCATCGCCAACTCCTATTTCGTGGGGAGGAACTGCGGGGTGCTCGGTTTCGTCGATTTGTCACGACTCGCCCCGGCCAAAAGTGACCGTGCGCTCACTTCTGGAGGTGACGCCTGAAAAATCTCGGCTTGACCCCCTTGCATTTGAAAACGAAAAATAGTATACTATCTCTCGTTTCTACCGCTGCTCGGGTGGTGAAATTGGCAGACACGTATGCTTGAGGTGCATATGGGTAACTCCTTGCGGGTTCGAGTCCCGCCCCGAGCACCACTTTCAGAACCGCCGTTCGGCGGTTTTTTTGGTATAATACCTTACCTATGAAGATTACCGAGAATATCGTTTACATCGGGGTCGATGACCATCAGATCGATCTGTTCGAAGGCCAGTACGTGGTGCCGCGCGGCATGGCCTACAATTCCTATCTCGTCAAGGACGAGCAGACGCTCGTCTTCGATACGGTGGATGCGAACTTTCAGGCGGAGTGGCTCGAAAATCTCGAGCTTGCCCTTGCCGGCCGCACGGTTGACTATCTCGTCGTTCAGCACATGGAGCCCGACCATTCCGCCTGCATCGCCGCGTTTGCCGCGAAGTATCCGCAGGCGAAGATCGTTTCCTCGCTCGCGGCTTTCAACATGATGAAGGGTTTCTTCGGCACCGACTATGCCGACCGTCGGCTGGTGGTCAAGGAAGGCGATGTGCTTTCGACCGGTCGCCACGCTTTCCACTTTGTCGCCGCGCCGATGGTGCATTGGCCCGAGGTCATGGTCACTTACGAAGCTACGACGAAGACGCTCTTTTCGGCGGACGGCTTCGGCAAGTTCGGCGCCAACGATGTCGAGGATCCCGAGGGCTGGGACTGCGAGGCGCGGCGCTACTATATCGGCATCGTCGGCAAGTTCGGTCCGCAGGTGCAGGCGCTCCTCAAGAAGGCGGCGACCCTCGAAATCGCGCGCATCTGCCCGCTACACGGGCCGGTAATCGATACGCCCGAAATGATTGCGCATGTCGTCAGGCAGTACGACACGTGGTCGAGCTATGCGGTGGAAAGCGAGGGCGTGTGCATCGCCTACACCTCGGTTTACGGGCACACGAAGGCGGCGGCCCTGAAGCTCGCCGAGCTCCTGAAGGCCGCCGGCTGCCCCAAGGTGGCGGTGAGCGACCTCGCGCGCGACGATCAGCCCGAGGCGGTGGAGGACGCCTTCCGCTACGGGAAGCTCGTGCTCGCGACGACGACCTACAACGGTTCGATTTTCCCGTGGATGCGGCACTTCATCGACCATCTTCTCGAACACGACTACCAGAACCGGCTCGTCGGTTTCATCGAGAACGGCGCGTGGGCGCCGCTGGCCGCCAAGGTGATGAAGGGAATGCTGGCGACGGCGAAGAATCTCAGGTTTTGTGAAAACACGGTCACTGTCAAAGGCGCGCTTGACGCCGCGGGCGAGGCAAAGCTCGCGGCGCTCGCCAAGGAGCTCATGGTATGAACGAATCGGACACCTCGCGGCATTTTCTCCGCCAGTGGATTGAAAAGGACGTTGCGGACGGCAAGACCGGCGGCAAGGTCGTGACGCGCTTCCCGCCCGAGCCGAACGGCTACATCCATATCGGCCACGCCAAGGCCGTCTGCGTCGATTTCGGCATGGCCGAGCTCTTCGGCGGCGAATGCCACCTGCGGCTCGACGACACGAACCCGACGAAGGAGTCGGACGAGTACGCCGAGAACATCAAGAAGGACATCAACTGGCTGGGCTTCCAGTGGTCGGGCGAAGGGGATGCGGGCGAAAAGGGCTTCTACAACGCCTCGAACATGTTCGATACGATGTTCCGGATCGCCGAGGAGCTGATTCGCCGCGGGCAGGCCTATTGCTGCAACTTGACGCAGGACGAGTGGAAGACCTACCGCGGCGTTCCCGAAAAGCCGGGGACGCCCTCGCCCTCGCGCGACACCGATCCCGAGCGCAATTTGAAGATCTTCCACGAGATGCGCGACGGCAAGTACGCCGACGGCGAATGGTGCCTCCGCGCGAAGATCGACATGGCTTCGCCGAACATCCATTTCCGCGATCCCGTCATCTACCGCATCCGCCACGTCGCCCACTACCACCTTGGCGACAAGTGGTGCGTCTATCCGATGTATGACTTCGCGCACCCGATCGAGGATGCCCTGGAGGGGGTGACGCATTCGATGTGTACGCTCGAGTTCGAGGTACATCGCCCGCTCTACGACTGGGTGGTCGATCGCATGGACGAGCAGGGACTTCTGCCGGTCCGCAACGGCGTCAAGATCCGCACGCAGCAGCGCGAGTTCGCGCGCCTCAATCTCACTTATACCGTGATGTCGAAGCGGCTCCTTCTCCAGATGGTGCAGGAGCGGCGCGTCGCCGGCTGGGACGATCCGCGCATGCCCACCGTGTGCGGAATGCGCCGTCGCGGCTACACGCCGGGCGCGATCCGCGAGTTCTGCGAGCGAATCGGCGTCTCGAAGGTGGAGAGCGAGAGCGATCCCGCGCTGCTCGAATGGTGCGTCCGCGAAGAACTCAATCAGACCGCGACGCGCAGGATGGCGGTTCTCGATCCGGTGAAGGTGGTCATCGACAACTGGGGTGAGAAGGTGGAGAAGATTGAGAAAGTAGGTGGAGGTGAAGGTGGAGGTGGAGGTGGAGGTGAAGGTGGACAGCGGATGGTCGAGCTGCCGAACAATCCGCTTGATCCGGCGTCGGGCGTTCGTCAGGTGCCGTTCGGCAGGGAAATCTGGATTGAGCGGGCGGACTTCCAGGAGGTGCCCGAGAAGAAGTTCTTCCGCATGGCGCCGGGGCAGGAAGTGCGGCTTCGGGGCGCGTGCATCTTCAAGTGTACGGGTTGCGTGAAGGACGCAAGCGGCGTCGTCACCGAAATCCACGGCACCTGGGATCCCGAGAGCTGGGGCGGCAACGCTGCGGACGGGCGCAAGGTGAAGGGGACCATTCACTGGGTCGATGTCGCCACGGGGGTGAAGGCCGAGGTGCGGCTTTACGACAAGCTCTTCACCGAGAAGGATCCGCTCAAGGACGGGAGCGACCAGTTCCTCAAGTACCTGAATCCCGATTCGCTCAAGTGCGTCACCGGCTACGTCGAGCCCGCGCTCGGCGAGGCGCAGGGCGGCGAACGCTTCCAGTTCGAGCGGACGGGCTACTTCGTCGCCGACGAGTACGACTCGAAGATCGGCGCGCCGGTCTTCAACCGCACGGTCACCCTCAAGGATTCCTACAAGCCGGCCTGAGGGCCGGAAAGCCGGGATGGAGAACGCGGTCGCCATCGTCGGCATGAGTTGCCGTTTCGCCGGGTGCGCGGGTCCCCGAGCCCTCTGGGACGCCGTCACTTCGCAGGCCAATCGGCTGACGGTCCCCGGTCCCGACGCCGAGCTCCCCTTCGGGCAGCAGAACGTCTTCAACCGCCCCTATCCGACGCGGTTGGGGCAGCTCGGCGACCTCTATGCCTGCATCCCCTCGATGCAGAACTTTCCGCGGCAGGTGAACGCAGGCGAGAATCAAGACCTCTATTTCGCCACCCAGCTCGCCTTCGACGCCCTTGCGGATGCGGGGCTAAGGCCGCACGCGCGGCAACCGCTCAAGGGCTCGGTGCGCTTTGGCTATGCGCCGCCGTTTAACGCCTCCACGGTCAACTGGCTGCAGCATACCGCCTTTCTCGACCAGACGCTGGAGGTGATTCGCCGCTTCTTCCCGCATGCCCCCGAAGAGGCGATGGAGGCGGTGAAGGCGCGGCTCGTCGAGTCGCTCCCCGAGCCGAACGCCGCTTCGTTCCTGCTCGGCTCCGGCTACCGCTTCGTCTCGTGGATCGCGCGCGAGTGCGCTTTCGGCGGCGCGGCGACCATCTCCGACGCGGGCAACCTGACCGGCGCGGCGACGATTCTCGACGCGATGGACGACCTCCTCACCCGGCAGGCCGATATCGCGCTCGCGGGCGCGCTCAATCCGCCGCTTTCCCGCGCCTACTTGGAGGGGCTTTCCGGCGAAGTGCCGTTTTCCGTCCGTTCCGAACTCCAGCCGTTCGCGGCAAATCCCGACGGGACGATTCCCGGCGAAGGCGGAGCGTTCTTCGTCCTGAAGCGGCGTGAGGACGCCCTCAAGGACCATGACCGCATCTATGCGCTCATCCGTTCGGTCGCCATCGGGCACAACCCCGCCGACAATCCGTCGGCGATTCTCGCGGCGGCGCTCGCTCGCGGCGACGTGCCGGTGAAGACGGTCGGTCTCATCGAGGCCGACGGCAGCGGCATCGCCTCCGCCGAACGGCGCGAGGTGGCGGCGATCCAGCGGCTCTGGGGCGAGCACCGTCCCGGCGGGGCGCTCGTCGGCATCGGTTCGGTGAAGGGCAATATCGGCCATACGCTGCGCGCGTCGATGGCGGCGGGTGTCGTCAAGACGGCGTTGGCGCTTTACCACAAGGTGCTGCCGCCGCAGCTCGCGCCCGAAACGCCCTTGGAACTGGTGTCGAATCTCGGTTCCAGCGCTTATCTCGTCACCGAACCGCGTCCGTGGATTACGGGTGACAGCGCCAATCCCCGGCGAGCGGCGGTCCTCGGGGCGAATTTCGATCCGCACGATCCCATCGGGGTCGCGTCGGCCGACGGCAGGGCCGCGGCGATTGTCCTCGAAGAGGAACCGGAGGAACGGATATGAGCGCGGAACTCGTCATCGTCCGGGCCGCCGACGAGACGGCGCTCGTCCGAGAGCTCGGGCGAATCGTCGATTTCCTCGATCGTGCGCCTTCCTCGCGGCTCATCGACGTGGCGTTTACGGCGGCGGCGCTGGAGGGGCCGTCGGTGCTGGCGGTGGTCGCCGAGACGGTGGCCGACTTGCGCGCCCGGCTCGCTTCGGCGCGCTCCCGCCTCTTGACCGGCAAGGTTCAGCGCATCCGCGACAAGAGCGGCACCTACTATTTCCGCGAACCGCTGTTGGGGCCCGGCCGCGGGCGGCTGGCGTTCGTCTATCCCGGCGTCCTCTCGTTCTATCCCGACATGCTTCGCGACCTTACGATCCGCCACGCCCAGTGTCGCGGCGCGTTCGACGAGCTGGAGGAGGCGCTTAAGGGCAACGAGGAGTTCTCGCCCGCGAACTTCATCTTCCCGCCCGCGCCGTATTACCGCCACGACGCCGATATCTTCAGTTCCGGCGCCTTCGCGCAGGCGTTGGTGGCGAACTATGCGGCGTCAATCGGACTGACGCGGCTGTTGAAGGCCTCCGGCATCGTGCCGGACGGCGTCATCGGCTTTGCCGGCGGCGATCTCGCGGCGATGGTGCGTTCGGGCGCGCTCGGGACGGAGCCGCCGCGTCCCGACCGCATTCGGATGATCGCCGACATCTACAAGATCGTCGATAAGGCGGTGGATCACGCGGGGCTTCCCGAGCGGGCGATGATTACCTTGCTTATGCGCGCCGAGGGCGACGAGCAGCCGGTCATCGCGGCGTTTCCGCCGGGAAAGGCGGTGCTCGCGATGGATCTTTCGCCGCGGCAGAAGATCTACGCGATCGAAGGCGATTACGAGGCGACGGCGCTCGCCGCGTTTGCGGCGGCGGGGATTCGGGCGATGCGGCTGGAGCTCCGCCGCCCCTTCAATACGCCCGCCTGCGCCGAGAAGGTGGTGCCGGCGATCCGCAGGTTTGCCGACGCCTGGCTGCGTCAGGCGCCGTCCTGCGAGGTCTATTCGTGCGCGAGCGCCGCGCCCGTCGCCACGTCGATTCGCGCCGCGCGCGAGGACTTGGCCGGACGCTGGGCTCGCCCCGTGCGCTTCACCGAGACGATCCGCCGCATGCACGCCGACGGCTACCGCGTCTTTCTGGAGGTGGGGCCGCGGGGATTGATGACGGCGGCCGTCTCCGATACGCTCCGGGAAGTGCCGCATGCCGCCATTGCCCTCAATTCGATCCACCGCCGCTCCACCTTGCAGCTCAGTCACGCGCTTGCCTATCTTGCGGCGCTCGGGTGCGTGCCCGACTTGCGTGACGAGGCGCGCGCCCGCGGTGCGCGCGCCCTGGATTTCGATTCGCAGCTGCCGCGCTCTTCGCGGCGCGAGAGCGAGATGCGCCTGTCGCGCTCCTTTCCGCGGCTGACGCTCCTGTCGGCCGACGGGGCGCTCAAGGAGGTGTCGGCGCTCGCGGAGCCGAAGGGGCGCGGCGCGAAGGTGGCGGCGCGGGCGGCGGCGGTCGCGGCGCAGGCGCGGCGCAACCGGCAGTTCGGTTTCGGCGCCCTGAATCCGCTCGTTTCGGATGCCGACGTCCTCGCCCAGAGCCCCGGCGTCGCGGTGGAGATCCGCAAGACCTTCAAGCTCGCGGACGCGCCGTTCATCGGCGACAGCGCCATCGGCACCACGCAGCTGAGCTATTCCGACCCGAATCTCCGCGGGCTCGTCCTGCTCACGATGCCGATAGCCGCAGAGATCATGGCCGAGACCGCGAGCATGGTGGCGCCCAATCTTCATCTTCACGCCATCGAGGATCTGACGCATCGGCGGGCGGTTGTCTTCCGGCGCGGCGAGGCGACGCTCCTCGTGAAGGCGGAGCGCGTGGCATCGGGGAATCCGGAGGATACGGCGGTGAAGGTGCTGTTGCGGGAGGATGCGCCCGGCGGCGAATATACCTGGCCGTCCGTGGAGGCCGTCTTCGTCCTGCGGGCGGCACCGCCGGCGCCACAGGCGCTCGCGATGACGCCGCTCTCGCGTCCGCGTACGGTCCACTGGTCGGGGCGCGACATCTACCCGACGCGCGTCTCCTGCGGGCGGCGCTTGCGCGGCATCCGCTTTGCCGAGGCCTGGAGCGAGGCGGGGCTGGACTACGAGATCGAGATGCCGGCGCTGGCGGGGGCCGTCACGCATACGCGCTTTCCGCTCTGGACGGTGAATCCGCTCCTCCTGGAGGTCGTCGTGAGCGGCTTCCAGCTCTGGCGCAGCCACGAGCGCTTTGCCGGCGCCTATTCCTTTCCCTTCCGCCTCCGGCGGCTCGACTTCGTCGCTCCGCCTGCGGAGGGCGCGCACCTCAAGTGCTATCTGCGACTGACCGGCGTCACCCCCAAGAGCCATCTCTCCGACATTGCGGTTTCCGACGGCAACGGGAGCGCGGTGATGACCCTGAGCGGCTGGGAGGAGCTTACCGAACGCATCAACCCCGAATACCGCTCGCTGGTGATGACGCCCGCCTCCAGCTTCGTGACGGAGGCCCTGTCGTCGGAGCTGATGGGTTCGCCCGCGACGGAGGTCTCGTCGGCCTTCGTGACTGATGTCAACTATCCGCTCTTCGAGCGCAGCGAGGAGATCTGGCTCAAGGTCTTTTCGCACATCGTCCTTTCGGCGCCCGAGCGCCGTTCGTTCTTCGAGATGTCGGGTTCCGCCGCCCGCCGCGCCGAATGGCTTTTCGGCCGCATTGCCGTCAAGGAGGCGGTGCGGCGGTTCCTGAAGGACAATTACCAGGCGCGCTGGAGCGATGCCGACGTGGTGATCCTCGCCGACGACAAGGGCAAGCCCTACGCCGTCGGCGAATGGAAGGACTTTCTGCCGGCGAAGCTCGATGTCGCCATCGCCCACACCGCGAAGTTCATCGTGGCGCTTGCCGCGGCGAACGCGCGTGTCGGCGTGGACGTGGAGTCGGTCGCGCGCAATCTCTCCGAGGAGTTCGCCGCCGGCGTCTTCACGCCCGAGGAGCTGGAGCTGGCGGCTAACGCCGCTAACGCCGCGCAGGCCGTCATTCGTTTCTGGTGTGCGAAGGAGGCCGTCTCCAAGGCGCTCGGCACGGGCATCCGCTACAGCCCCAAGGAACTCGTCATCACCTCCTATCAGGTGGAGAGCGGACGGCTGACCGTCCGCCTCGAGGGGGCGTGGGCCGAGGCCTTCCGTTCGTTCAAGGGGCGGGACATCGCCGTCACCGTCCGTAATCTCCACGAGCATGCGCTCGCCTTCTGTTTCCTGCCGCTTACGCTTTTCGATGAAGAATAGAATGTCAGCCGATCCCTTCGGGGAACTCAAGCCCTCGCGGCTGCCGCCCGGGCTGTTGCAGCGGTTTCCCGACCGCGTTCTCGTCATGACCACCGACCGCTGCTTCGGGTATTGCCCGCACTGCACGCGGCGGTTCATTCTCGGCAAGGCGCGCGTCGTCGATACGCCCGAGCGTCTAGCCGCCTGCGTCCAGTGGGTGAAGGCGCATCCGAAGGTGCGCGACGTCTTGCTTTCCGGCGGCGATGTCCTGACGCTTCCCGATGCGCAGGTGCTCCGTCTGGTCCGCGCCTTCGCCGCGCTGGAGCAGATCGAGGTCGTCCGCCTGTGTACGCGCGCGCTCGTCTCGAAGCCGTCCCGCCTCACCGCGGATTTCGCGGCGAAGCTCGCGCGTGCGGGCCGCGGCAAGCTCTGGGCCAACGTGCATGTCAATACGGCCGAAGAGGCGCTGACGGCGCGGAAGCCGGCGGCACGGTTGGTGAATCGCGGCATTCCCGTCTCGTCGCAGACGGTGCTGCTCAAAGGCGTGAACGACACCGCGGCGAAGATGATCGGGCTTTTGCGGGCGCTGTCGGCGGGGAGGATCCGCCCGTACTATGTCTTCATGTGCGATCCCGTCAAGGGGCTTGAACGCTGGCGGGTGCCGCTCGCCAGGGCGCGGGCGCTCGAAAAGGCCTGTGCCGAGGCGGTCGGCGGGCTGTCGCTCCCGCGTTTCGTGCGGGACGTCCCCGGCGCTCGGCGCAAACTGCCGTTATGAACCTAGGACTCTTTTTCCTTTATTTCCCTTTCGCGGTGGCGCTCTTCGCGTTCGCCGTCTTCGTGCGTCCGCTGCGGCTGTCGCGTCGCGCGCAGCTGCTGGCGCTTGCGGGGCTCCTGCTTGCATCCGCCAAGTTCTGCGTCTATCGCCGGTTTGGGGGCGACATGTTCGTCCCGGAGCTGCCGTTTGCGCTCATCTGGGGACTGGATCTTTGCTATTCGACGGTCTTGCTGCTCGCGCCCCTGTCCGTGCCGGGGCTGTTGCTGCCGCGCCGTCTGCGCGCAGCGGTCGTGCCGGTGCTCGCGCTCGCGCTTGCGGCCTACGGCATTTCGTGGGTCGTGCGCGCGCCGCAGGTAAGGGAGCTGGAGCTCTTCTTTCCCGCACTCCCCGCTGCGCTCGACGGCTATCGCATCGCCCATCTTTCGGATCTGCACATCTCCTCCGCCGCCCGCGCCGAGCATACGGAAAAGGTCGTTCAGGCGGTAAATGCGCTTACGCCGGATCTCATTTGCATTACGGGCGACATCGTGGACGGAATGCCGCAGCGGCGGCTGGATGACGTCTTGCCGCTCAAGGGCCTTTGCGCGCGCGACGGGGTCTTCGCCTGCACGGGCAACCACGAGTATTTCGGGCCCTGGCTCGAATGGCGGGGGATCTTCGCCCGGGCGGGGATCTGGACGCTGGAGAACGAATGTGTCTTTCCTCACGAGGGGTTGGCGCTCGGGGGAGTCAACGACCGCACGGTCAGGTGGGGGGTGGCCGGCTTCGGGCGGCTTCCCGATGTGCGCGACACCTTTGCCGCGGCGACGAACGGCGAGTTCCGTCTGCTCCTCGAGCATCGTCCCGTGCGGGCGCCGGAGAACCTTCGCGAAGTCGGAGTGGACCTGCAGCTTTCGGGGCACACCCACGGCGGGGTGATGCCGGGAATGGCGTATCTGGTCGCCCGGCATAACGGCGGTTTCGTGCGCGGGCTCTATCCGCTCGAAGGCGGGTATCTGCATGTCTCGCCGGGGACGGGGCAGTGGGCGGGTTTTCCGATCCGCTTTTTCAACGACGCGGAAATCACGCTTATCACGCTCAGGAAGGATTGGTAAAATGAAGCTCAAGAAGATTACGGATTGGCTCGACCGTACGCTCGATCTCGCCGCGTTCGACGATGTCTCCAATAACGGCCTTCAGATCGCGCGGCGCGCGAGCGAGGTGAAGACAGTCGCCTTTGCGGTCGATGCGAGCGTAAGGAGCGTGAAGGCGGCGGCGAAGACGGGTGCCGGGCTGTTGGTGGTTCACCACGGCATCAGCTGGGGCGGCGGCTTGAAGCGCATTACGGACGGCGCGTATGAGGTGGTGAAGGCGGCGCTTGACGCGGACCTCGCGCTGTACGCGGCGCATCTTCCGCTTGACGCTTCTCGTCGCTACGGCAACAACTGGGAGCTTGCGCGTTTCCTGAAGCTCAAGCGGATCGAGCCGGCGTTTTCCTACCACGGCAACGTGATCGGCGTCACCGGTTTCAACGCGCAGGGCTGCAAGATCGGCATCTGTTCGGGCGGGGCGGGCGAATTCGCCATGGAGGCGAAGCGGCTCGGCTGCGAGGTCTATGTGACGGGCGAGGCGAACTGGGGCGAGAAGATCGCCGCGGAGAACGTGGGGATGACGATGGTCACGGCGGGACACTACGAGACCGAGACCTTCGGCGTGAAGGCGCTTGCGAAGGGTCTGAAGAAGGCACTCAAGGTTAAGACGGTTTTCCTCGAAAGGGAACGGCTATGAGCTTTTTTGGGGGACAGACCCCAAAATAACTTCCGTTTTGGCGGGTAGAGTGCGTTTTTGCCGCGGATTTGGTATAATAGCCCTATGAGCAAGTCGGCATCTGAACTTAAGCGGAGGGTCTGGGTCGAGATCGACCGAAAGGCGCTCGTCAGGAACTATCGGCGGATCGCGGCGCACGTAAAGCCGCTGGAGGTCCTCGCGGTCTTGAAGGCGAACGCCTACGGGCTCGGGGTAGCCGATTACGCGAAGACGCTCTATGCCGCGGGCTGCCGGTACTTCGGCGTCGCGGAGCCGTTCGAGGCAATGGGGCTGAAGGATTGTCTTAAGGGGAAGCGCATCTCCATCCAGATCCTGAGCTCGGTGCTGCCGGACGAGATCCCCGCGATGGTTCGTGCAGGCGTCGTCCTGCCGATCACCGATCTCGAAGAGGCGAAGCTCGTGAGCCGTGCGGCGGTAAAGGCGCGGCGGACGGCGCGCGTCCACTTCAAGCTCGATACGGGGATGGGACGCCTTGGCATCCTCGCCAAAGACGCGCTCGCCGTGATGCGCGAGGTGAAGCAGCTGCCCTCCCTCGACTGCGAAGGCGTGTTCTCCCACTTCCCGATGGCCTACAATCCAAAGGATCCCTTCACGAAACGGCAGATTCGGCTGTTCAAGGAGATCGTCGCCGCGGCGGAGCAGGAGGGCTTCCGCTTCAAGCAGGTGCATATCGCCGCGTCGGACGGCATCAACAATTTCCCCGAAGCGGCGAAGAAACCCTTCACCGTCGTCCGCACGGGCATCAATCTCCACGGCAGCTTCGATCCCTACGGCAAGAAGGTGCTCAAGGTCGAGCCCGTCCTTTCGCTCAAGACGCGCGTCGCCCAGGTGCGGGAACTCCCCGCAGGGACGACGCTCGGCTACGGGCGCACCTGGTGCCTCGCGGCGAAGACGAAGGTGGCGACCATCTCGGCGGGCTATGCCGACGGGCTGCCGCTCGCGCTGACGAACCGCGGTTTCGTCTTCATCGGCGGTAGGCGTTGCCCGATCATCGGCCGCATCTCGATGGACTATACGACCGTCGACGTCTCCGCCGTCAGGAACGTGAAACCCGGCGATGAGGTGATCTGCTTCGGCAAATGCGGGAAGGATTCGATCACGCCCGACGACTGGGCGGCCTTGAAGGGCACGCACGCCTACGACATCATCTGCTCCCTGGGAAACCGCGTCGAGCGGAGACCGTTCTGATGCGTGGACTTCGCCTAATCCCGGTGGTCTTCCTCCTCTCCGCGCTGGCAGGGTGCGAGACGATCTACGAGGAGACGGTGCACGCGATCGATGCGGCGCGCACGGTGGCGAAGGTGGGGGTGCTCGCGAATCTGGAGCTCGAATGGGCTAAGTCCGCCGGACCTTTCGAGAAGGCGCTCCGCTATTTCCGTCAGGAGGGGGCGGATGCCGTCTTGATCGTCGGCGATCCCACGAAAGATGGTGCGAGCGATCAGTACCGCGTCTTCGAGGCGGTCGTCCGCAAGGTTTATCCGGAATTCGGGACGGCGGATTCGCCCGTCCGGCTCTTGGTGGCCACCAACGGCTACGAGCGCTTCGAGGTGAACGGCTTTGTCTTTGCCGCGCAGGAGCCGCGCCCGCGCGAGGCGCAACGCGAGCTCACGTTCTATTCGGCGGGCAAGGTGCCGCTTACCGATGACTACGATGTCTATCCGCGCAGTCGCCGCGTGATTGCCGCAGGTTCGATGCGCGGGGTGCGGGTGGCAGGAGGGTGCGAAGAGCTGCGGCCCCCAAAGGGGAAGGGGCAGAAGCCGGCCGCCGATTCGGCCGCCCAGGGCCTGCTGGTGCAGGCGTATGCCGACGAGGTGGTGGTGAACCGTCTGGATTTCACGCCCGCGATGGCGGTGGGGCGGAAGCGCGCGAAGAAGGATCTCGTCTATGCCGAGAGCGTGGCGCCGCCGCTCGTCTATCCGCGGGTGGCGCCGAGGGTGCCGCAGGACGATCCGCCGCCCACGCCGCGCTTCTGGGACGACTTTGCCTTGCGGGTCATTCGCGGCGTGGATGCCGCGGGCGCACGCCTCTATACGCTGCGCTGGCCCGTCCTGACGCAGGCGAATGCGGGGGCGCGGGCGACGAGTTACGAGGTGGTGGCGGCGCTGGAGCGGCCGGCGGGGTCGGGAAAGCGCGTGCGGTTTCTGCGCAAGACCCTGGTCTCGCCGGCGTTCTTCCGTTCGGAGACGCGCGAGGGCGGGCCGATGGAGGTGACCTTCACGGCGGCGCAACTGCATATACGGGAAGGGGAGGCCGCGGAAGACGAGGTGCTTCTGGGGCTTACGCCGATTGGCACCGCCGCCATCCGCGGCGAAACGGTCTGGGCTCGCCTTGTGCAGGCGCCGGGGCGCGGAACCAACAAATGAGAATGGATGCAAGAATGAAACGAGTGGTTCTTCGGGCGAAGCGCGACTTTAGCGTGCGGCGGCATCATCCGTGGATTTTCAGCGGTGCGGTTCTCGCCGCCGACGATGGAGTCGGCGTGGGGGAGACGGTGGCGGTGGCGGCCGCTGACGGCGAAGTGCTGGGCTTCGGCGCGTATTCGCCCGCTTCGCAGATTCGCGTGCGCATGTTCGCGTTCGGTTCGTCTCCGACGCCTGACGCGGCGTTCGTCGCCGATCTCGTCAAGGCCGCCGTTCTGCGGCGCGGCGATGCTGCTGCGGACGGCGATGCGCGACGGCTGGTGAATGCGGAGAACGATTCGCTGCCGGGGGTGGTGGTGGATGATTACGCGGGAAACCTCGTCTGCCAGTTCACCAGCGCCTTCGGCGAACATTGGCGCGATGCCATCGTCGCAACGCTGATGAAGACGGTGGTCGGCGCCCGCGGCGTCTCCGAGCGGCGGGATATCGAAGTGCGGGCAAAGGAAGGACTTTCGGTGGAGCCGGCTTTCAGCTTGCTTGCAGGGGAAGAGCCGCCGAAGCTGGTGGAGATCCGCGAAGGTGGGATCAAGTTCCTGGTCGATGTCCGCGCGGGACATAAGACGGGCTTTTATCTCGATCAGCGCGAGGCGCGGCGATTCATCGGCGAGCTCTCGAAGGGTAGGACGGTACTCAACTGCTTTGCCTATACGGGAGGGTTCGGGCTTTATGCCGCCGCCGGTGGCGCGAAGGCGGTGACGCAGGTTGAAATTTCGGCGGCGGCGCTGGAGCTCGCGAAGCAAAATGCGGAGCTCAACTTCCCGGCTTCTCAATCCCTTTTCAACTATCTGGACGCCGATGTCTTCCAATTCCTGCGCAAGTGCCGCGACGAGGGCCGGACCTTTGATTTGATCGTTCTTGATCCGCCTAAGTTCGCCGCGGTGAAATCGCAGGTGATGAAGGCCGCGCGCGGTTATAAGGACATCAATCTCTTGGCGATGAAGCTCTTGAATCCGGGCGGCATTCTCGCAACCTTCAGTTGTTCGGGGGCGATGACGGCGGAGCTTTTCGACAAGGTGCTGCAGGAAGCGGCGGCGGATGCCGGGCGCGATTTCCAAGTACTCGCCCATACCCGGCAGGCGACGGATCATCCCGTCGCCTTGTCCTTCCCCGAGGGTTTTTATCTCAAGGGCGTGATCTTGAGGCAAGGGATGTAGGCCTCAAACGGGCGCGGATTTGGTATAATCTCCCCCTATGATTCAGACCCCTAAGGCAGAAGACTTCATCCTCAAATGGCGCGGGGATACGCTGGCCGTAACCTTGAAGCTCGCTCACCCGCGAAAGGGCCACGCGGCACTCAGAACCAACATCGGCCACGCGCGCGTGCGGCGGCGCGAGATTATCGCCGAGACCGAGCGCGGCGAGACGCCGCTCGCGAAGGCGTGGGTGGATTGGCCGCTCGCCGAGACCGCCCCCGGGGTCTTCCAGGCGGAGATTCCGCTCGACGAGGTGGGCGTCTTTTCCGGCAAATGCTGTTTCTTCCCCGATGGCGCGGACGTCCCCGAGTGGCCCGATGGACGCAACTTCCACGTCAAGGTGATGAGCGCCGAGACGCGCAGCCGCAATTCGATCTACACCGTCTTTCCGCGGCAGTTCGGTTCGTTTCGCGAGGTCGGCCGTCGGCTCGACTTCATCATGCGCGACATGGGTTTCAGGATCATCCAGACCCTGCCGCCGTTTCCCGTGCCCACCACCTACGCGGTAATGGGCGAGTACGGCTGTCCGTTCGCCGCCACCGACTTCTATTCCGTCGATCCGGCGTTGGCGGAGTTCGACGAGTTCGCCACTCCCCTCGACCAGTTCCTCGAACTCGTCGATGCGGTACATGCCCGCAAGGGGCTGCTGTTCGTGGACCTGCCCGCGAACCACACCGGCTGGGCCTCCGTCTTGCAGACACATCATCCCGAATGGTTCCGCCGCGAGCCGGACGGGCGTTTCCATTCGCCGGGCGCGTGGGGGGTGAAGTGGGCCGATCTCGTGGAGCTCGACTATTCGAATCCCGGGCTTCGGGCTTATATGGCCGAGGTCTTCCTCTTCTGGTGCCGCAACGGGGTCGATGGCTTTCGCTGCGACGCGGGGTACATGATTCCGCTCAAGACCTGGGAGTATATCGTCGCGCGTGTCCGCGAGGAGTATCCCGATACGGTCTTCATGCTGGAGGGTCTCGGCGGCGAGCTGAAGCTCACCGACGATCTCCTTGCCGAGGCCAATCTCGACTGGGCGTATTCGGAAATCTTCCAGACCTACGACCGCAGGCAGTTTGAGTGGTATCTCCCTGCGGCGATTCGGCGCTCGGAGCGCTTCGGAACGCTCGTCCACTTCGCCGAGACCCACGATAACGACCGTCTGGCGAAGGGCGGTGAAACCTATGCGCGGCTCCGGGTGCAGCTGGCGGCGCTCCTCTCCTGGCAGGGGGCGTGGGGCATCGCCAATGGCGTCGAGTGGCTCGCGACGGAGAAGATCGACGTCCACGGCAAGAACGACCTTAACTGGGGCGCCGAGCGGAATATGGTCGCGCTCATCGCGCGGCTCAACGAGATTCTCGCCAATTCCCCCGCCTTCCGCGGGGAGAGTCGGCTCAAGCTGATTACGGCCGGCGGCGGCAATACGCTCGCGGTGGGGCGCGACGGGCTGCTGATCCTCGCGAATCTCGACTGCTCCTCGCGGGCGGAGATCGATTGGGATCGCGCGGCGTTCACGGCGCCGCAGGCGATTGACCTCGTTACCGGGCGGCTCGTCTCGACCTCGGGTCCGGTTCCGCTCGCGCCTGGCGAAGTGCTTTGCCTCTATCCGGTGGTCACGGCGCCGGGCGACGACCGCTTCTGGCGCTTCATAGACCCGCCGGCACCGCCGCGTCCGCGGCGGAAGTGCAATTTTCACTGGGTTTATCCGCGCGATACGCGCCGCACGATGGTGGTGCCCGAGGAGCAGTTCGTCGAGCTGCGTGCGCCGCATCCCTTCCGGATGCGGATCGTCGATCCGACAACCGGCGTGACGCTCCGCGTCTATCGTTCGGCCCCCGAAGACGGCGTGGAGACGGTGCGGTTCGACGCGCCGCACTACAAGGGCGACGGTACGGCCGCGCGGGCGCTCGACCTCTTCCTCGTCGTTTATCATCCGGGGAAGAGCGTGCGCGTTCATTCGCTGTTCCTGGTGCCGCCGTCCGGGCGGCTCGCCAAGGTGCGCCTGACGCTTGACGGGGCGGCGATCCGCCGGCGTCCGCTTGACCGCACGGTGCTCTCGAACGGTGCGGGGGCGGCGGCGCAGGTGCGCGTGGGCTGGGGGGCGATCGCGAGTCAGTACGATGCGCTCTTGGCGGCGAACCCCAATCCGGCGGTGCCGTCCGACCGGCTTAACCTCTGGGCGCGCACGCGCGCCTGGCTGCAGCGCGAGGGCTATACGCGGGAATTCGACCGCCGCTGCCTCAGGAGTTTTACGGCCGATCCCGCCGGCAAGGGCGCCAAGTGGGTTTTCAATATGCCTTGCGGCATGGGGCAGGAGACGGCCTTCGCCTTCGAGCTTTCGCTCGCCGAGGGTGCGAATGCCGCGCGGCTCAAGGTGACGCGCGAATCGCTGGGGAGCCGCGACTTCGACCAGTCCGTGCGGCTGGTCTTCCGTCCCGACCTCGAATGGCGGAGCTTCCATTCGGTCACCAAGGCGTTTCAGCTCGAAAAGCGGTTTGCCGCGGCGACGGAGGCGACGGAACACGGCTTTACCTTCGCGCCCTACGGGGATGTCTTTTCGCTTGCCGTCACCAACGGCGTCTGCCACCGCGAGTGCGAGTGGACTTACAATGTTCCGCATCCCGAGGAGGCCGCGCGCGGCCAGGAGGGGGCGGGCGACCTCTTTTCGCCCGGTTGGATTTCGGCGGACCTGAAGCCGGGGGAATCGGTGGCGTTGACGGGCGGCTATGCGCCGAAGGGAACGGCTTTGCCGGCGGAGTTCGTCTGGGGACGCGAATCCTTCTCGGCGGTGGCCACGATGAACGTTCCCGAAGCGCTCAAGTCGGCGATCGAGCTCTATATCGTCCGCCGCGACGAGCTCAAGACGGTGATCGCGGGCTACCCGTGGTTTCTCGACTGGGGACGCGACACCTTCATCTTCCTGCGCGGCATGATGGCGGCGGGGAAGATCGCCGATGCGGTCAAGATCCTGAAGGCGTTTGCCGCGTTCGAGGAGGAGGGAACGCTGCCGAACATCATCTACGGCAAGACGGCGGGGAACCGCGACACCACCGACGCGCAGCTCTGGTTCATCCGGTGCGTGCAGGAGCTGGTCGAGCGGGTTGGGAAGGTTGAGGGAGTTGAGCAGCTGATGGCAACCTGCCGGTCAATCGTCGATAACTACCTCAAGGGGACGCCGAACGGCATCATGGTCGATCCCGCCTCGGCCCTCGTCTGGTCGCCCTCGCACTTCACCTGGATGGACACGAACTATCCCGCTTGTACGCCGCGCGAGGGCTATCCCGTGGAGATCCAGGCGCTGTGGATCTCGGCGCTCCGGTTCCTCGGGCGGACGGAACTCGCCGCGCAGGCGCTCGCTTCCGTGAACCGTTATTTCAAGTCGGCGACGGGCTATGCCGACTGCCTCGTCGCTTCGCGCGGGGTGCCGGCGGCGCAGGCGAAGGCGGATACGGCCGTCAGGCCCAACCAGCTCTTCCTGCTGACCCTCGGCGTCCTCGACGACAAGTCGATCCTGCGGGCGACGGAGGAGCTGCTCGTGCCCGGCGGAATGCGCTCGCTCGCGGCGGGGCATCCGCTCTACCGCGGCGTTTATGCTGGCGACGAGGACACCTCCCGGAAGCCCGCCTATCATAACGGCACGGTCTGGGGATGGGTGTTTCCGCTTTATGCCGAGGCGCTCTATTTGACGGGCGCGGCATCGCGCGAGACGGCGCTCTCGCTCTTGGCCTCGGCGGTGGAGAATCTGAATGTCGGCTGTCTCTGCCATATGAGCGAGAACGCCGACGGGGATGCGCCGCATGCGCAGAAGGGCTGTACGGCCCAGGCTTGGAGCGACTCCGAGCTGCTGCGCGTCTGGCTGAAGCTCATGGCGAAGCCCGTGCGGGGGTGATCTCGGGCCGATGAAAAAACTGCTGGGGCTTTTCTTCGAGTTCTTCAAGATCTCGCTTTTCGTGGTCGGAGGCGGCTATTCGATCCTCATTGTCGCCGACGAGGTCTGCGCGCGGCGCGGCTGGACGGAGGAAGGGGAGATCGTCGCGCAGCTGCCGGTCTTCCAGATGGTGCCCGGGCTCATCGCCACGCATACTGCCGTCTATGTGGGCAACAAGCTCGCCGGCGGCCTCGGTGCGCTGGTGGGGGTGACGGCGGTGGCGCTGCCCGCGGTCATCATCTTCACCGGCGTCGCGACGGGCTATGACGCGCTGCCCGTCGGCCATCCGCTGCTCGCCTCGGTTTTCGTGGGTTTGAGGAGCGCGCTTACCGGCATCATCGCCGCGACCATCATCCGCAACTGGACGAAGACGATGCGGGATGCCTTCGCCTACCTCATTGTCGTCTCCGGGGTGCTGGCGCTTCTCGGAGGCGTGCCGGTGGTGGCGGTCCTCGCCGCCGCCATGCTCACGGGCATCGCCTCGGTCTTCGCCGCCGAGCGCCGTGGCCGCCTCTCCTGCTGCGGCTTCTTGCTGCCGTTCGTCCTCTTCCTCAAGTACGGTTTGCTCTGCTTTGGCGGCGGTTTCGTGCTGGTGCCGCTCTACCTGGAGGATTTCGTCGGCCCCGGCGCGGCGTTCCTGCAGCTGACCGGCGAGGAGTTCTCCAACCTGATGGCGATTTCGCAGATGACCCCGGGGCCCATCGGCGTCAACGCCGCCACCTTCTTCGGCTTCCGGCTCGCGGGCATTCCGGGGGCGCTCTGGGCGAGCGCCGGGCTGCTGTTGCCCGGCTCGGTGCTGGCGTTCCTGACCATTCGCTCGCTGGAGCGCTTCAAGACGAGCCGGCTCGTCAGGGGGCTGATGCGCGGCATCCGCCCCGCTTCGGTCGCGCTGATGCTGGTGGCGCTCAAGGCCTTTGCCGGGCTCTGCCTCTTCAAATCCACGGGCGCGTTTTGCCCGACGGCCGCGATTCTTGTTATAATAGTCATCATGATGATGCTTAAGCGAAAACTCGGGGTAATGGCCCTCATCTTCCTCTCGGCGGCGGCGGCGCTGGTCGTGCGGGCGGATGACGAGGTGACGACGCGGCGCTTCCCCGACGCCGATACGGTCACACTGAACGATATCGAGCGCGTCGTCTATCATCCCGACGGCACCTACGAGACGACGGAGGAGATCTGGACGAAGCTGCTCACCGAGCGCGGGCGTCGCACGGAGAGTTCCTTTTCCCTCGGCTATTCCAAACGCTACGGCGAGGCGGAGATTCTCTTCGTCAAGGCCATCGGCACCAACGGCGTCGAGCGGACGATCGATGTTGCCGCGACGACGAAGGAATCGACCGACAATTCGTCGATGTCCGCGAATATCTACGATCCCCTCGATCGCGTCATCACCTGCACGATTCCGGGGCTCAAGGTGGGCGAGACGCTCCACCTGAAGACGCGGCGAACGGCGCTGAAGCCGCGCTGCGAGGGTAAGTGGGCGGATCTCTCGGTGATGGAGTGGACGCGGCCGATCCTCAAGGCGACGTACGAGGTGAAGGCGCCGCGCGAGCTCCCGCTGAAGCGTATCGCCGTCCGTCATCCGCTCGGGAATCTGACGACGAGTGTCGCCACCAATGCCGATGGTTCGCTCGTTCATACCTTCGCCGTCACCAATTCCCCGCAGGCGTTTCCCGAACCGGAGATGCCGCCGCTCTATACCCAGGTACAGAATGTCCGCGTCTCGACGGCAGCGGACTGGCCGGAGATCTCCCGGTGGTATTGGGACCTCTGCGCCCCGCATCTCGCGAAGACGAACGCCGCGATGGTCGCCAAAGTCCGGGAACTTGTCGCCCAGTCCAACCAATCCGAACAATCGAACAATCCGAACAATCGAACAATTTCCCAGATTTTCAAGTTTGTTTCCCAAGAGGTTCGCTACATGGGCCTTACCATGGAGGATACCTCGCCGGGCTATGCGCCGCACGATGTGGACATCACCTTCGATAACCGCTACGGGGTTTGCCGTGACAAGGCGGGGTTGCTCGTTGCGATGCTGCGGCTTGCGGGCTTCAAGGCGTTTCCGGTTCTCATTCAGGTTGGCGCGAAGCTCGATCCCGAAGTGCCGCAGCCGTTTTTCAACCACGCGATCGTCGCCGTGGAGAACTCCGCCTCCGGCTATCTCCTCATGGATCCGACGAACGAGAACACGAAGGATCTCTATCCCTCGTATCTCGGCAACTGCAGCTACTTAGTGGCGCGGCCCGAGGGTGAGGAACTCAAGACCTCGCCGGTCGAAGATTCGGAGCATAACGCGCTGGTGGTCGACTCTCGCTCGACGCTTGCGCGCGACGGATCGATGTTTTACGAAAGTACGCTTGATTTCCGCGGCATTAACGATACGCTCTATCGCGGCTCTTTGGCGAAGCGCACGCCCGAGTCGCGGCGCGCGATGTTCGAGCGATTGGTGAAGCGTCTTTCGCCGGGTGCGGAGCTGATGAAATTGGAAATCGAACCCGAGGAGGTTCGCGATACGACGAAGCCACTCAGGGTTTCGCTGGCGGCGCGACTACCAGAGATGGTCATCCGCGGCGACACGCTTGACGAGCTTGCGGTGCCGGTGTTCTCGCGAGAACTGGGGCTGGTGAATTGGCTGTTGGAGGGCAATACCGCATTGGAGACACGCCGCTTCGCGCTGAAACTCGACACCACGGTAGCCGTTCGGGAACGGTTGCAGGTGAAGCTTAACGGTGAAGTCGGCGAGCTTCTGGAATTGCCGCCGAATGAAGAGATTGTCGGCGGTTACGGCTATGCGCGTACGTTCGCCGTTACGAATGGGATGTTGACGATGGAGCGAACGCTTTCAGTGGGAGCGGTGGAGTTCTCGCCGGCGGAGTATTCGCGTTTGCGCGAGGATATGAAGCGCGTGGAGGCGGTGGAACGCAAGCGGCCGGTCTTTGCGCTTGATCGTTTGCGTGACGCGAATGTGAGGTATCTCCTGGATTCCTACGAAACGACGCTTTTTTCCGATACCTCGTGGGTGACGACGAACCTCGAGGTTCAGGAGGTGCTGACTTATAAGGGTAAGAAGAATTCCGCCGAACTCAAGTTTGATTATCATCCGAGTTGTGGGCGGATTGACCTGCTGGAGGCGACGGTTTCCAATCGCGATGGCCGGGTATACTCGGTGACGCCGAAAGAGGTGAATGAGCTGGACTGCGGCTGGGCGGCATCCGCACCGCGCTATCCGTCGGGGAAGATTATGGTCGTCAATCTGCCGTCGGTCGAGATCGGGAGCGTCATTTCCGTGAAGACGGTTATGACGGTGACGAATGCGCCTGCGCCGTTTTACGCGGACATCTATTTTGATTCGATTTGGCCGATTGACCGCATGGTGCGGAGGGTAGGGGACTTTAAGCGCGAACTTACTAAGGTGAAGCGCGTTCCCATAGAACCGAGTCAGCCCGACGTGCGGCTTTGGCGCGATCACCAGATTATTACGCGCGGCGATTGGCGGGCGGCCGCAGCGAACTTGCGGCAGGCGACGGACATTCCGGGGTTCAGGCATTCTGGAGTTTCGGACCTTCGCACCTTGAAGTCGATTCGCGACTGGATGGCGATGCACGTCAAAGTGGCAGGGCCTTCGCTTTACGAGCTGCCGCTCAACGGGCAGTTGACCGATCCCGCGGTTGTTTTGAAGGAGCGCTATGCTACGCGGCTTGATTATATGCGGGCGCTGTGTGCGCTCTTGCGCGGGGCGGGCTATGATGCCGAGGTGGTCTTTGCCGCGGATAATGCGAAGGAACCGTGCGAACTCCGCACGCTCGATCAGGTCGATAAGCCGAATATCCGCGCTTATTCGCTGGCGCTTTGCCGGGTGCGGGTAAAGGAGGGTGGTCTTCTCGGCTTCGGCGGCGAGACGAAGGAGTATTTTATTGGCACGGAGAATGAATATACGCCGATTGGGGCGACGGCATATGACGGCAGCGATTACTTTGATCCGGCGAGCGGTAGGTTTGGCATCGTGAGGAATGTCGAGGATAAGTATAACGAAAAGAACGAGGAAGAGGCGGAATTCGTCGTGCGTGAGAATGGCGCGGTGGATATTGCCGTCAACAGTCGCGTTTTCGGGGCGCAGGTGGGCGCGTTCCGTAAGAAGTTCAAGGAACTTTTGCCGGAAATGCGTGGGCGGCTGCATCAGTCGCTTTTGGGCGAAGTCGCTCAGGCGGCAAGCGCAACGAGCGAGCTTAAGACCGATACGGAAGGGTATCCTGCAAGCATGTTCTTTTCCTGTTATGTTCCGGATTATGCGCTGGTCGGGAAAGACACGATTTCGATTACCTTGCCGCCGTTTGAGGAAATACTGCCGAATTTGACGGGACTGGTGCGGGATACGCCGGTGGCGACGGGGAAGACGGATCCGAAGGACGAAACGGTGATTATTAAGTTTCCCGAGGGTTATACGGAGATTGAGCACTGCCCAGAGACATTTGTAATTCATGACGAGTTGGCGCAGTGCGGATTGATCAAGCACGAGGTTTCGTCGGAGGTGAAGGACGGGGTGTTGACGGTTAAGATGGTGCGCTCGACGCAGATGATGCGTTACCTGGTGGAGAATGCGCTGAAGGCGGACTATTTCAAAGCCCTCCGCCGGCGGTCGTCCTCGCGGGCCAACCGCACCGTCGTCGTGCGGCGCAAGCAGGAGGAGCAGCGGTGATCGTCGACGTCCATACGCATGATTTTCCCGATTCGCTGGCGGCGCGGGCCATGAACGTGATGGCCACCAAGACCGAGGGCGTGCTCTATCCTGCGGGCGACGGAACGCTGCGGAACCATCTGGAGCTGATGGAGGAGGCGGGCATCGACTTCGCCGTCTCCTGCCCGATTGCGACGCGGCCGGATATGTTCGAGGGGCTCTTTCGCCGCGCCTCAGCCATTCGGGACGGCGAGTTCGGCGAGCGGGCGCGGCGGCGGATCATCCCGTTCGCTTCGGTGCATCCGCTTGATCCGCTGGCGCTGGTGCATCTGGAGCGAATCGCCGCGGCGGGGCTTAAGGGAGTCAAGTTCCATTCGTTCTATCAGGATTTTTCGCTTGCCGACGCGGCGGTCCTGCCGATCTTCCGCAAGATCGCGGAGCTGGGGCTGGTCGTCCAGTGTCATTGCGGCGAGGATGTGGGCTGGCCGGGAATGCGCGGGTATTGCGGGCCGCAGGAGGTGGCGAAGCTCCTGGCGAGCGTTCCGGGGCTAAAGTTCATTGCGGCGCACCTGGGCGGCAGTGACGGCTACGAACCGCATGCGACCGACCGGCTGCTCGAATACGGGTGCTATATCGACACCTCCGTCCTCGCGCGCCATTGGCATTACGACGAGCAGATGCGGATTCTGCGCGCTTGGCCGCGCGAGCGGATCCTCTTCGGCACCGATCATCCGTGGACCAGTGCGTCCGAGGCACTCGCCTGGGTGCGTTCGGTGCGCGATCCCGCCGACTGGGAACTGCTTTTCGGAGGCAACGCCGCACGGTTGCTCGGACTGTGATGCGACTTCCCGGTTGTGGGTGCCTGCGGCAGCCCCCTTGCATTTGAACCGCAGTTTCGGTATAATACACGCCATTATTTTTCCCTAAGGAAGAAAGAAGAGGTAGAAAATGGGTACTGGTCGTACACTCCGCAAGGAATCGCATGTCCGTCCGTGCAAGACGCCGGCTGGCAAGGCGCGTAAGAACAAGGCGCAGCGTGCGCGTCTCGTGAAGTTCGGCATGAAGGCCGAGGATGTCAAGCTGATGGGCGACGATGCCGTCCGCGTGCTCGTTCAGCGTCCGGCGGTCGTCAAGAAGCTGGTTGCCAAGAAGGCGAAGTAAATGCTTTACGTCGGCTGTTCGGTCTCCGAACGGTTTGTGAATCCCCTCTTCGAGGTCTTCGACGGAGGGGATTTTGTGTTGTCTTCGTCCCGGGATATCGAAGAACCTCTGGCGCATATGCGCATTTACTTCGAGCGCGCGGAAGACAAGGAGGCGGCGAAACGGGCGCTCTCGGACGCGATGCGGGTCGTGGAAGTGAAGGCGGCGTTGGAGGAGGGCGAAATCCCTGACGAGGACTGGAAGTTTGCCTATCGTCGCCATTTCAAGACCGAGAAGATCGGGCGGCGGCTTTTGACGGTGCCGACCTGGGAGCTGGAGAAACTGGAGAACCCCGAGCGGCGCGAGGTCGTGACGCTCGATCCGGGCATGGCTTTCGGTACCGGCAAGCATGAGACGACGAGGGCGTGCCTGGAATACATCGAAGCCCTCGCCCCCTCTCATCCTTTTGCGCCTTCCACCGGCACCTCCTCCCAACCCTCTTTCCTCGACATGGGCTGTGGAAGCGGCATTCTCTCGATTGCCGCGGCAAAGCTCGGCTTCGGGCCGGTGGCGGGCTTCGATCTCGATTCCGAAGCGGTGCAGGCCTCGAAGGAGAACGCGGCGCTCAACGGCGTGGAGGTGCGGTACGAGCGCTTTGCCCTGGGGCGGCCCGGGAAGGGGGCGGCGGCGCCTTTCGGGCCGGCGGATCTGGTGGCGGCCAATATCCTCGGGCCGCTGCTCATCCGCTTTGCCGATGAAATCGTTCCCTTCGCAAAACGCCATCTTGTCATCAGCGGCATTCTGACGGAGCTTTATCCCGAGGTGCGTGCGGCCTATCTTGCGCGCGGCTTTAGGGAGCTTTCGTCCAGGACAATCGGCGAGTGGACGACCGGTTTGCTCGTCCGTGCCTGAAAACCGCATTATCCCCCTTGCGCGGTGTTCGCGATTTTTGATATACTACCAGAGTTTTCGTCTCGAAAGCGTGCCACTTTAGCTCAGTAGGTAGAGCACTTCCTTGGTAAGGAAGAGGTCGTCGGTTCGATTCCGATAGGTGGCTCCATTTGGGGGCGAAGGCAAAAAAAGAAGACAAAACAACTCACAGGAGCTACAACAATGGCTAAGGAAACATTCGATCGCGGCGGAAAGCCGCACGTGAACGTCGGCACCATCGGCCACGTCGACCACGGTAAGACCACCCTCACGGCCGCCATCACCCACGTCCAGTCCCTCAAGGGCCTCTGCGAAGAGATCAAGTACGATCAGGTCGCCAAGGCCTCCGAGTCCGCCGGCCGTCGTGATGCCACCAAGATTCTGACGATCGCGTCCTCGCACGTCGAGTATTCGACCGCGAACCGTCACTATGCGCACGTTGACTGCCCCGGCCACGCCGACTACGTCAAGAACATGATCACCGGCGCCGCGCAGATGGACGGTGCGATTCTCGTCGTCTCCGCCGTTGACGGCCCGATGCCGCAGACCCGCGAGCACGTCCTCTTGGCCCGCCAGGTCGGCGTGCCGAAGATCGTCGTCTTCCTCAACAAGTGCGACATCGCCGATCCGGAGATGCTCGAGCTCGTCGAGATGGAAGTCCGCGAACTCCTTTCCAAGTACGAGTACGATGGCGACAACGCCCCGGTGATCCGCGGCGCGGCTTATCCCGCGACCCAGGCCGGTGCGGCTACCGACGATGCCTGCAAGTGCATCGACGAGCTCATGAACGCCCTCGATACCTACATTCCCGAGCCGCAGCGCGAGCTCGATAAGCCGTTCCTCATGCCGATCGAGGACATCTTCTCGATCGAAGGCCGTGGCACGGTGGTGACGGGCCGCGTCGAGCGCGGTGTCGTCAAGGTGGGCGACGAAGTCGAAATCGTCGGTCTCAAGCCGACGGCCAAGACCGCCGTCACGGGCGTCGAGATGTTCCGCAAGCTCCTCGATCAGGGTCAGGCGGGTGACAACATCGGCTGCCTCCTCCGTGGTACGAAGAAGGAAGAGGTTGCTCGCGGCCAGGTGCTCGCGAAGCCGGCTTCCATCACGCCCCACACCGAGTTCAAGGGCCAGGTTTACGTCCTCACCAAGGAAGAGGGCGGCCGTCACACGGCGTTCATGAAGGGCTATCGTCCCCAGTTCTACATCCGCACCACGGACGTGACGGGCGACATTCAGCTCCCCGATGGCGTCGAGATGGTGATGCCTGGCGACAATGTCGAGATCTCCGTCAAGCTCATCGCTCCGGTGGCGCTCGAGGAGAAGATGCGTTTCGCGATCCGCGAAGGCGGCCGCACGGTCGGCGCCGGCACGGTTTCGTCGATCATCAAGTAATCAGATCGCGTCTTCTGTGAGATGCCTGCCCGCAATCCCGGCCGAGAGTGGTCGGTCGGGTGCGCGGGCGAGGCTTGACCACAAGGGCGTGAGGTAAGAAGAAGAGTTTAAGAGGTACAACAATGCGCGAGCTCGCTATTTTGGCGTGTGGTGAGTGCAAGAACCGCAACTACACGACGACCCGTAACAAGAAGACCACGACGGAGCGTCTGGAAAAGGTGAAGTTCTGCCCGCACTGCCGCAAGCGCACTGCCCACAAAGAGACCAAGTGAGGTCTCTCCATTTCATAGGGTAGTAGCACAATGGCAGTGCAGCGGTCTCCAAAACCGCCTATGGGGGTTCGATTCCCTCCTACCCTGCCAAAGGAAAGAACTGAAAGATGAGCGTTTTTAAGAAGACCCATGAATATCTCGCAGGTGTCTCGGCCGAAGCGAAGCGGGTCACGTGGCCCGGCAAGCAGGAGCTGTGGGAATCGACGCTGGTCGTCATTTCTTTCATTTTCATCTTGGCGGCGGCGACGCTCGTCTTCGACAAGGTGATTGAGGGTTTCATCAAGATCGTTCACGCTGGAGCGTGAGGGGGCGGGAAAGATGGACAAGCAGTGGTTTGTTTTGCACACGCTGACGGGCCAGGAGAACAAGGCCCAGAAGTCGATTGAGGCGCGCGTCAAGATCGAGCGCATGGAGGACTTCATCGGCAAGTGCGTCATCCCTACCGAGCGCGTCACTGAGAAGAAGAACGGCAAGAAGCGGACGATCACCAAGAAGTTCTTCCCGGGCTATGTGCTCGCGGAGCTGGCGCTCTACGATGAGTCGCGCGGGCTTGACGAGAACGGGAAAAAGGCGATTTTCGAGCGGACGTGGCAGTTCCTGCGCGAGACCCCGGGCGTGATCGGGTTCGTCGGTGGGGAGCGCCCGATGCCGCTCAAGCAGAGCGAAGTGGACGCGATCCTCCTCGATAAGCCTGCGGCGGCGCAGGCGGAGCGTCCGAAAGTCAATTTTGCCGTCGAGGAGACGGTGAAGATCACCGATGGCGCGTTCATGGGTTTGACGGGCCAGGTGTCTGTGGTGGATCCCGACAAGGGCAAACTCAAGGTCGAAGTTCAGGTCTTCGGTCGCAAGGTCCCTGTTGACGTCGAATACTGGCAGGTCGAGAAGGTCGCCATCGAGGAGACCTTCGAGTCGGCCAAGTAAACGGCAGGTTTTGCGGTCCGTTACCACCGGGCAGGATCCCCGGGAGGAGCCGCACGAAAAGAGAAAGGAGTTACGCGAGGGAGCGAATGGAACCCTTAAGGGCGAAAGGAGCGACTGAGCGTACACATTATGGCTAAGAAGGTTACTGGAGTCGTTAAGCTCCAGATCCCGGCCGGCGCTGCGAACCCCGCACCGCCCGTCGGTCCCGCCTTGGGCTCTGCTGGTGTCAACATCATGCAGTTCTGCAAGGAGTTCAATGCGAAGACGGCGAAGGATGCGGGTCTCGTCATCCCCGTCATCATCACGGTCTATCAGGACCGCAGCTTCTCGCTGCAGTTCAAGTCGCCGCCGGCGTCCACGCTCCTCAAGAAGGAAGCGGGTCTCGCCAAGGGCAGCGGCGTTCCCAACAAGAACAAGGTCGGCAAGGTCACCAAGCAGCAGCTCCTCAAGATTGTGGAGATGAAGAAAGCCGATCTCAACACCGACGATCCGGAGCAGGCGATCAAGATGATCGCGGGCACGGCGCGCAATATGGGAATCGAGGTGGTCGAATGAGCCGTCACGGTAAGAAGTATTTCAATGCCCTCAAGAAGGCCCCGCAGAAGCCGGTCGCCCTCGAAGAGGCGGTCAAGTTCATCAAGGACAACGCCGGCGCCAAGTTCGACGAGACGGTGGATGTCTATTTCCATCTCGGCAGCGAGCTCACCAAGGGCGACACTGCCGTGCGTGGCACGGTGAAGCTTCCTAACGGTTCGGGCAAGACGGTGAAGGTCGCGGTGTTCGCCGGCGGTGACGCCGCCGTGGCCGCGAAGCAGGCCGGCGCCGATTTCGTCGGCATGGCCGACCTCATCGAGAAGGTGACGAAGGAAGGCTGGTGCGATTTTGACGTCGCGATCGCGACGGTCGAGGCGATGAAGGAAGTGCGCAAGTGCGCGCGCATCCCCGGTCCGCGCGGCCTCATGCCGAACCCGAAGACGGGCACCGTGACGGACGATACCGCCACCGCCGTCAAGGAGGCGAAGGGCGGCAAGGTCGACTTCCGCATGGACAAGACGGGCAACATGGCGGTAATCGCCGGCAAGCGCAGCTTCGACGAAGTCGGATCGTAGCCATGTCGTTCTGGGAG
>JAZUHK010000038.1:0-3658 GCA_045641645.1 Kiritimatiellia bacterium | reverse complement strand
CCTTCCTGATGCGCTTGAAGCCGTCGACCTTGAGCATGGCCTCGACCGCATTGGCGATAGTCGGATCGTCCTCGATGATGACCGTCGCGCCCAGCGGTGTCATTTCTTCTCCCCTCCTTTCTTCTTTGTCACGAAGTCTTCGCGTGATTTTACCATTTTCTCCGCTATCTCTTCGGAAACAACGTATGTCCACCGGCTCTTGGAATCGTTGAACAGAATCAGATTAGACCTGATTGACACATTGCCAGTAAAAGGAGCAATCCAAGTACGATCATTGAAGCGACAAACACGCGGAGACACGCCTTAAGCCGCTGAAGTCCAGCCAGAATCAGGCAAGCAATCAGTGTGACCGGAAGTCCAATCATAATATATACCCAGAAAAGCAACGCGCACAACGGAGTATGGGCAAATAACATATTATTCACTCCTTTCCACCTTGCGAAACTTCAGGATCGACTTGCCGTCAAGCTCATTACTAAATGATTTAAACGGGAATTCACGGCAACCTATATTTCTGCTGCGGTGATTGCGGATGCGCCGGATCCGTCCGCTCCAGCGGCTCGATATGGATGATGACATCAACGACGTCGAGTCCGGCGGCAAGAATCGCGTCCTTAACCTGGTGACTGAACTCGTGCGCCGCGACCAGCGAAAGCGAACAATCGACCATCACGTGCAAATCCGCATGGAAGGCGCTGCCGTAACGGCGGGCGCGGCACTGATGAACCTCCTTGACACCGGCGACCCCTTCGGCGACCTTCTGCACCGCAACGGACTTGTCATCGATTCCGGCGTCCGTAAGCTCCTGCAGCGCGGGATGAACGATCTCCCAGACGACGTGCAGGATAAACAGCGCGACGATCATCGCGCCCGCCGCATCCGCCCACCAGAGGGACGGGATGAAATACGAAAGCGAGACCGCGATCGCGACCGGAACCGAGCTCAAGGCGTCCGACCGGTGATGCCACGCGTTCGCCTCGAGCGCCGGCGACTTGACGCGCTTCGCGACTGCGCGGGTCCAACGGTAGAGCCATTCCTTGAGCACGACCGAAACGACCGCGACGGCGAAGGCGATCATTCCGGGACGCCCTTTGTCGCCTTCGAGGAACGATTCGACGGAGTGCTTGCCGAGTTCGAACGCGACGATGGCGAGCATAAGTCCGATGAACAGCGTCACCAGCGCCTGAATCTTGCCGTGTCCGTAGGGATGCTCCTCGTCCGCCGGCGCGTCCCAGTACTTCACGCCGACGATGACGGCGACGTCGGTGATCATGTCGGACGCGGAATGCACGGCGTCCGCGATCAGCGCCTGGGAGTTCCAGGCGATGCCGCCGACGAACTTCAGCACGGCAATGACGACGTTCACCGCCATCCCCGCGTAAGTCACCTTCCGAATATCGTTTGCCGCCTCAGACATAGCCCTCACTTCACCCAGTTCTCGACCTTGATGCCGGGGACCCTCCTGAAATGGTCTGTGTTGTTGGTGACGAGAATGTAATCGCCCTGCTTGGCCGTTGCGGCGATCAGCATGTCCAGGTCGCCGATTGGCGTTCCGGAATTCTCAAGCGCACACCGAATTTCCGCATAGACGGGGACGGCCTCTGCCGTCCATTCGACGACCGGATACATTTCGCGGAAAAGGTCGATCAGCGCCTTCAGCTTCGCGGAGCCCCGCTTTCTCGCCCCAAACTCGATTTCCGCCGCGGTAATCACCGATATCGCGATCTGTCCGGCCTTCGCCGCCTTCCGCCGGACCTCGGGATGGCGTCCGTCGATGAGGGAACTGAAGATGTCCGTGTCCAGCAGATACCGCTTCAGCTTCATGCAAAAAGCTCCCTGCGCTGCGGGCGGCCGCTCCGGCGGATGCCGGAGAGCGCGGCGCGATCCCCCTCGTCCAGCTCGTCGCACCGCGCAAAGAAATCCTCAAGCGTCGACTTGCTCCTGACCGGCATCAGAAGCACCCCGCCGTTCATCGGCTGGACCGAGACCCGGTCCGTATCAAAGCGATACTGACGCGGAATCCGAACCGCCTGCGAACCCCCGTTGGCGAACACCGTGGTAATCGACACGACACACCTCCTTCAAAATATATACGCATTATATATATTTCTCAGTCCGCCGTCAACCCCGAGGGCCTCGTTGTCTCTTTCGGGCATGAATCAGCAAAGGAAAAGGAAAACAAAGGAGAATCATGAACGCCAAGACGACAAGTCTCGCCTGTGCGCTCGCCTTCGGGCTCTGCGCGACGGCATTCGGGGAGGAAACGTCTCCCGCGCCATCAGACACGGCATCTGCGGCCGATACCGCCCCTGCCGCCGTCACCACGGATCAGCAGCCCGCACCCGTCGCCGTTGAGGCGAATCCTGCGGAGCCCTGCGACACGCAACCGTCGACCTGCTGCAAGAAGGCGGACGACGCACCGTGCGAAAAGACGCCCGAGACGGACATGGCCGAAGACGGCAACAAGGAACCAGAGGCGGAGAACACGGGATACACTCCGCTTACGTTCCAGTGGCCGGAATCGGGCAACGACTCGGAGGACGTCAAGGAAGGAGGTGTCGACGAATAAAGAGACAGTCATTTTGACACCTACTTTTTCAAGCCCGGCGGACCAAACTCCGCCGGGTCTACTTTCTGAACAGAATACAATTATGCGAATCGCATCCCGTATGATATACAGCGACCCGGATTAACAACACCACAAAGGAGACCGACAATGACTACAACATTGGCCAGCGTTCCTCTCCCTTGCAGTGCTGCTCAATTGGAGAATGCCATCCTCAAGGCCGCTCACAATGGACATTGGCACGACGCAGAGGTGAAGGTACACGGCGACAACCTCGTGATAACCTACGAGGACGATATCGCCTAACCAGCGATCACTCGCAGACGGTCCCGGCGGCAACCCCGCCGGGACCTTGTCATTCCCAATTCTCAATATTCACAGAATCCAAACCTCGAGCTGTTAAAAGACCACTTTGAACGTTGCACCTTCGCCTGGTTTCGATTCAACGGACACTTCTCCGCCGTGCAGCTGGGCTATGTGCTTGACGATGGCAAGGCCAAGTCCCGTCCCGCCAAGCGCACGGCTTCTGTCCTTGTCGGCGCGATAGAACCGCTCGAATATCCTCGTCTGGCAATCAACCGGCATGCCAACGCCATGATCGACGACGACGATCTCCGCCCTTCCGTCGGAGCAACCCGCAACCGTGACCTCGATGGTTTTCGTCCCGCTGTGACGGATCGCGTTTTGGACGAGATTCGAGACTGCCGACTCGATGAGACGCGGATCGCAGGAACGGTTAAGAACCGGCAACCGCTCCACGCTGATCGCGATCCCCGAACGTTCGGCCAGCGGTCTCATGAGATTGACTGCCGTCTCGACAATGTCGCCGACATTGCAGATCGCAAAATCGGCCGTGCGCATGGCCTCCGCCCTTTCAAGCCGCGCCAGCTGGAGGATGTCCTCGACAAGTGCGTTGAGGCGCACGGACTGATCCCTGAGGACCTTCAGAAGTTCCCGCCGGTCGCGTTCGTCCAGCCCGTGGCCGCCGTCCGCAAGGACGTCAACCGCGCCGAGAATGCCCGTCACCGGCGTCTTGACCTCGTGGGCGACGTTCGATATGAAGTCCCGCCGGAACGCCTCGAGCTTCCGCAT
>JAZUHK010000037.1:0-2987 GCA_045641645.1 Kiritimatiellia bacterium | reverse complement strand
GACCTCTGCGAAATGTTCGGACTTGTTCCCCAGATTGAGGGACGCACCTGGCATGACGGGCTTTACGACGCCATCGCCTGCGCGAACCTCGCTAACTTCCTTGCGATATGATCATTGACGTCCATAGCCACGATTTCCCCGACCAGATCGCCATGCGGGCGATGGCCGGCATGTGCCGGATGACGGAGGGCGACCTCTGGCCCGTTGGGGATGGCACGCTCACGAACCATCTCGACCACCTCGACCTCGCCGGGGTCGACAAGGCGATCTCCTGTCCGATCGCCACCAAGCCGCACATGTTCGAGGGACTCTTCCGCCGCGCCTGCCAGATCAAGGACGGCGAACTGGGTCCTCGCGCCCAGGAGAAGATCATCCCGTTCGCATCCGTCCATCCGCTCGATTCCGATGTGATGAGCCAGCTCGACCGAATCGCCGCGGCGGGCCTCAAGGGCGTCAAGTTCCACTGTTACTATCAGGACTTCTCGCTGGCGGATCACGAACTCTGGCCGGTCTTTGCGAAGATTGCGGACCTCGGGCTCGTCGTGCAGTGCCATTGCGGGTCGGACATCAGCTGGAAGTACACGAGGGGACTGTGCGGCCCCCGCGAGATCGCGATCCTCCTCAAGAACGTCCGGGGGCTCAGGTTCATCGCCGCGCACCTCGGGGGCTTCGACGGCTACCCGCCGCATGCGACGGACCAGGTGCTGGAGTGCGGCGCGTACATCGACACCTCGATCCTGCACCGGCGCTGGCATTATGACGAGGCAATGCGGCTTTTGAGGTCCTGGCCGACGGAGCGTATCCTCTTCGGCACGGATTTCCCGTGGGAGAGCTACACGGAGGCGATCAGCTGGGTGAAGTCCGTTCGCGATCCGAAGGACTGGGACGCGCTCTTCGGCGGCAATGCCTGCCGACTCCTGAACCTTTGATCTTCTTTTGAACCCTTCGTCCTTTTTCGCATTTTCACCATCGGATGGAACTTTTCGAGGAAATCAAGGCGGATCGGGAGGCCGGCGCGCGTCGGCTGGTGGAGGAATACCGCTCGCGCCTGATGGGCATGGCCATGGGGCTGACGAAGTCGTCCCATGAGGCAGAGGACCTCGTGTTCCGCACGTTTGAGCGGGTGATCCTGAAGATCGATGACTACAAGCCCACGGGGTCCTTCTACTACTGGATGTGCGCGATTCTCGTGAACTTTCACCGGATGGACATCCGTAAAGCGGCGGTGCGGCCGCAGTTCACGGGCGACGGCAAGATTCCCGAGGTCGCGGCGGAGGAGACGCACGACATTTCCGACGAGCTCGACTTCGAGGCGACGACGGAGGCGGTGCGGCAGGCGGTGCGCGAGCTCCCCGACAACTTCCGCGAGGTCGTGGTGCTCAAGTACTTCGACGAGATGAGCACCGAGGACATCGCGATGGTGACGGGGCTCAACGTGGGGACGGTGAAGTCCCGGCTCCACTACGCGAAGGAGGCCCTCTACGCGAAGCTCCACGACACCGAGCTCTCCGCGAAGTTCACCGACCGCCTGATCCTCGCGACGCGCCGCCGCGCGTTCATGCGGTGGACGGTCGGGGCGGTGGCGATGCTCGCCGTCTGCACGCTTGTCGGCGGCGTCGCGCTGTCGCTCTCGACGGGCGAGTCCGGGTTCGGTCCGGGCGGCGGGCGGTTCCACGGCTACGGCGGCGGAACGGTGCGCCGCGCGGCGGGGATCGGCGGCAAGGCAGTGACGGCGGACGCGACCGAGCGGGCGATCGCGAACGGGCTCGAGTACCTCGCCCGCACGCAGAACGACAACGGCTCCTATCCCGGGAACTACGGCGACAGCGCGGCGATTCCCTCGCTTGCGGGCATGGCGTTCCTCGCGAAGGGACACCTCCCGGGGGCCGAGCCGTACGGCGAGAGGATCAACCGCGCGATCGACTTCGTGATCTCCTGCGCGGACATGCGCGAGACCGCGAAGTTCCGCGGCTACATGGGCGACAAGGGCAACGGGCGCATGTACGCCCACTCGATCGCGACCCTCTTCCTCGCCGAGGCGAGCGGCATGGTGGACGAGAAGCGCCAGGAGAAGATTGACCGGCTGCTTCCGCTTGCGGCGAAGGTGATCCTCGACGCGCAGAACCAGAAGAAGAGTGATCCCATGCACCTCGGCGGCTGGCGTTACACGCCGAACGCCGCTGACAGCGACCTCTCGTGCAGCGGCTGGGCGCTGATGGCCCTCAGGAGCGCGCGGCTCAACGGCGCACAGGTGCCGCCCGAGGCGATTGAGAAGGCGGTCCTCTACATCAAGCGCGCCTACCGCGACTCCGACGGCACGTTCGGCTACCAGGGGGCGAACGGCGGAAGCGCCAACACCCTCACGGGCGCGGCGATCCTCTGCCTCGAGCTTTGCGGCAAGCACCTCGACCCGATGTCAATCAAGGGCTCGAAGTTCCTCGAGAAGGTCTACGTGCAGGCGCTCTCGGGCGGTGGCGAACGCTACTACGGGCTCTACTACACGGCGCAGGGGCTCTTCCAGATCGGCGGCCCGGTCTGGCGCGGGTTCGCGACGTGGATGTACGACAAGTTCGTGCCCGAGCAGCGGGCGGACGGCTCGTGGGGCGGTCAGGGCAACAACGGCAGCGACGCGTACGCGACGGCGATGACGGTGCTGTCGCTCACGGTGCCCTATCGCATGCTCCCCATTTACCAACGTGATGAAACGGTCGATCCGGATTCGGAAAAGGAGGTCAAATGACGGTCGAGAAACTGAAGGATGACGATGTCGAGCTCGTTGAGAAGCTCCATGTGAAGTACGCGGCCCTGAAGCGCGAGCTCGCGAAGGTGATCGTCGGGCAGGAGGACGTGATCGAGCAGACGCTGATCGCGGTCTTCACGCGCGGACACGCGCTCCTCGTGGGCGTCCCGGGCCTTGCGAAGACGCTCCTCGTCCGCATGCTCTCGGAGGTGCTGGACCTCGGCTTCCGCCGCATCCAGTTCACGCC
>JAZUHK010000036.1:0-2124 GCA_045641645.1 Kiritimatiellia bacterium | reverse complement strand
TCCCGCCCCACGCCGCGCCCGTCGCCATCGCGACACTAACAACTAACAACCATCCTCCTGCGCAAATGCTACGGAGGACACGACAGCTAACAGCTAACTTTTTCATTTTCGTCTTCCCTTTCGGTTTCAAATTTACGGGCGCAGGGCCGAGAGCGGACAGACGATCACGCCGTCATCGGGACGACGATAGGCATATTCGCCCGTTGCCGTGAGGACCATCTTGAAAGACGGCTCTTTCATACGCACGGTATCAATCCGTTCCGCGAGCTTGCACAGCGTCCGAGCGCCTTTCTCAATCAGCTCTTTTCCGCCGAGCTTGATCTCGACCAGACCGTAGCGACCGTTGCGCAGATGAACGACCGCGTCGCATTCCAGTCCGCCGGCATCCAGGTAATGGGCAACCGCTCCGTTCAGCGCCTGGGCGTAAACGCGCAAGTCGCGGACGGCCATCGTCTCGAACAGGAGCCCGAAGGTCTTGACGTCATTCAGCAGATCTTCCGGTCCTACGCCGAGCGATGCCGCGGCAATGGACGGATCGGTGAAATACCGCGTATCGGAAGTGCGGATCACGGCCTTGGTCCGCAGGTTCGGACACCACGCCGCCAGATCCTCGATGACAAAGATCTTCTTGAACGCGTTGACATACGAGCAAACCGTTTCCTCTGAAAATGCGCGAGGCTCGTTCTCCGCGAGATCCGCCCTGATGACCGCCGCCGTCGCCTGAGTCCCCTGCAACCGCGCATACGATCGCATAAGCCGTCGCGCCCGAGTCTCATCGCGCCTGACCCCGTCAACCCGCGAAATGTCCGACTTGACCACGGCATCCACGTACGAAAAGGCGCGATTGAGCGCGACATCACCCTTCAGATCGCATGCCGCCGGCCACCCACCGCGACAGAGCAGAAAAGCCATTTTTTCCAGATCCGGGCTCCCTGCCGCGGCACCGGATTTGTCAACTCCATCGAAAAGTTCGGACAAACTCACCTCACCCGATGATTCACCAGACTCCCACAGGCTCATCGGACGCATCCGAATCCACGAGAAACGTCCGGCACCGGAATGCTTGATTTCATCCGAGTGAGGAGGCACGGACGATCCCGTGAGGATGTAGCCACCCAAATCGGAATGATCGCAACGATAACGAATCACATCCCAAAGAGCTGGAGCCAGCTGCCACTCATCCACAAGCCGCGGCGAGTCCCCGTCAAGCAGACGCTCGGGCTTGGTCGTCGAAAGCAGGAGATTTGTCTCCAATTTCCCTGGCTCATCGATATAAATGGCACTTCGGGCCGCTTGTTCCGCCGTCGTTGTCTTGCCACACCACTTGGCTCCTTCAATGACAACTGCACCCGCGCCTTGAAGCTCGGAAATTAGTATCTTATCGCAAATTCTATTCTTATATGTCTTCATGCGATAATTTTACCATTTATCAGGACACTCCGCAACAGCAACCCCTCGGTTATCGTGTTTTCATTCCGGCAGTTGTAGCTATTCTGTTCGGTCAGTTGTTGCCTTTCTTCACTTTTCCACCTTTGTCAATCCCTCATCTCACGGGCACGATCCTCACGGGACCGGGCACGACTATCCCGTGATCCGTCGGCTCACTCCCCCGCCGGGGCAACCCGGAGGGACGCACGGATGAAGAGCGCCGCCGGGTCGTTCTCCTCGACCGGCGTCTTGCACGCCGCGTCGGAGAAGTACTCGAACACGCTTATCCCGTTGTAGGGCTCGCCCTTGGTGTTCTTATCCTGCACGGTGGCCTCCCATTCGCCGGCCGCGTTCTGCCCGAAGCTGAGAATCCTGTACGCCGCCGCCTCGGCCTCGGCCTCGTTCGGCCCGCAGTTGAGGAGAAACGCCTTCTCGTATGTATCGGGCGCCGTCACGAAGCTGTCGGCGGCGACCCCCTTGGCCGTCGCCCAGGCGGCGATCGCGCCCGCGTCGGCCTCGGCGAGCTTGGCGACCGGCGGAATCCCGTAGGCCCCCGCGGCGGTCTGGCCGGAGGATCCGACGACGGTTGCCGGAATTCCGGCGTGGGAGATCTACGGGATTCCGACGACCTCCACGCTCGCCGAGGCCGACGCGGGCGCGATCGCCGCCTGGGCGGCGGCCCAGGGGGTCGCCGCC
>JAZUHK010000035.1:0-36106 GCA_045641645.1 Kiritimatiellia bacterium | reverse complement strand
GTCTTCAAGAACAGGTATTTGCAGGAGCTGGGGCGTTACGACCGCATGCGGGAACTGGCGGAGCGGGACTTCGATGCGTTTGCCGGGTATTCGCTCGAACGCTATTTCATCTGGAAGATGCGCGAAGGGACGTCCTTTACGCGCATCGGGTCCTGGTGGGATCGCAAGGGGGAGAATGAAATTGACCTTGTCTGCGAGGACGAGGCGAAGGGGTTGCTTTCGTTTTTCGAGGTCAAGACGGATGTCCGCCGGCTGGACCTTGGCGTCTTGCGCCGCAAGTCGGAGGCGTTCTTCGCGAAGAAGCCCGAAAAGCGCAGTGCGAAAATAACCTTCGGCGGTTTGTCGATAGAGGATATGTAAGGCCTGCAGTCGCCATTGCATTCCTTTGTTTACAAACGAATGCTCGTCAATGCTCAGATATTCCAAAACTCACTGCCATCCCATAGGCAGATGTTCATAGTGTGGCATAATCTCCGTATGTTATAATATGTAACAATTGAAGGGATGCTTGAATTCATCAGACACTACGCAAGCTACTTTTACACGGCGGAGATCGCCGTGATCGTCACGCTTTACATGGTCGTGCTGCTCATCAAACATTATACCCGCCAGACCAAGGTTGACAAAACGCGTCTCACGAACCCGCAAGTCGATACCGCAAAGCAAAAGTTGCACGAGTTCGTCGCCGAGATCGAAGACGCTCGAAAATCTTTCATCGACCACCGAATGATGATCGACATCAAGGAGCGCTACGAAAACGCCTACAAGGTGTTTCTGAATAACGGTACGGCGATGTCGGAGCCAGATATTCAGCTCGCCGCAGAAACCTTCCGATCATTGTCCGACAAGGTCGAGACATGGAATTCAGACTTCGTTCGTGCCGAATCAGCGCGCTGCGACGAACTCTTCGGACGGCTCGACGAACGCCAACGTGAAGCCTGTGTGTCCGACGAAATCAACACCATCGTCGTGGCCGGCGCAGGAAGCGGCAAGACAAGCACAATCCAGAAGAAGGTCGAGTATCTGGTTCGCGAAAAGCACATAGCGCCCGAGAACATCCTTCTACTCTCCTTCACGAACAAGGCGGCGGACGAGATGACATCCCGCCTAGATTCCGCGCTTCCCGACCAGAGGATGATCGCCTCGACATTTCACAAGTTTGGGCTAGAGATCCTCAAGCCGGTCCTCCCTTGTTCCTGCGACATCGCCGATCCGCAATTGTGCGGCAAGACCGTTCTCGGCGCCCTTTCTCCTGACGCAATGACCGAGGACGAATGTCGAGGTTTCTTGAGGTTCTTCGCCTATACCTTCAATGCCGAGCCAACCGATCTCGAAAAGTACAAGACCTATGGGGATTACATCAACGACACCCGCATGACCGATTTCCAGACCCTGCGCGGGATGATGAACAACGGCAAAGGCGAAAAGACGACATTCGGAGGCGAAATCGTCAAGAGCTTTGAGGAACTCGAAATCGCGAACTGGCTCTTCCTCAACGGAATCAAGTACGAATACGAAAAGAAGTACACCGGGAAGCTTCCTCCGAACATTGACTCCTGGCACAGAGCCTACAAGCCGGACTTCTATCTTCCGGATTACGACATTTGGATCGAGCATTTCGGTGTCGACAAGAACGGCGAGCCGCCAAAATTCTACTCGGAAGCCGAGCGAGCGAACTACAAGCACGGGATGGCCTGGAAGCGTGAAACCCACAAACTGAACAAGACCAAGCTCGTTGAAACCTACTCATGGTGGCACTTCGACGGCTTGCTGACAAACAATCTTTGGACGGAACTCAAAAAACTCGGCGTTCACATCCAGCGAGTCGATCCCAAGCCTGTCTGGGAACGGCTGATGAATTCGAGGAAATCCGCGCTCGTTCGCGAATTCGCCAAACTTGTCGCGGCCTTCATCTCCCTTGCAAAATCAAATCGCATCGATGCGGACCATCTTGACGCCGTCATCGACAAGGCAGAAGTCGCTGGCATTGCCAGAAGCCGCGTTCGTGCGTTCGTAACCCAAGTGCGACCGCTCTATCTGCGTTACGAAAAGAAGCTCGAAGAATCCAACGCGATCGACTTCCACGACATGATCAATTCGGCGACCGACAGGATTACGGAAGACTCATCTTGCGTGCCAAAATACAAATATGTGATCGTCGACGAATTCCAGGACATCTCCACCAGCCGCAAAGACCTCATCAAATCCGTCCTTGCCGCGACTGGAGCGAAGCTGTTCTGCGTCGGCGATGACTGGCAGTCCATTTACCGCTTCGCCGGAAGCGACATCTCGATCTTCACCCGTTTCAAGGAACATTTCGGATTCACCAAGATGATCCGACTCGAAAACACATACCGCAACTCACATGAACTCCTGACCGTAGCCGGAAAATTCATCATGAAGAACCGGCAGCAGCTGAGGAAAAATCTGAAAAGCACTACGCACTGCCGTAATCCCGTTGTCTGCATCCCCTACAGAATCAAAGCGGAAATCATCGAAGCTCTTCATACAGCGCTCGAAAAAATCGCCGTCGAAGCGCAAGGGTCCGAAAAGACCGTCCTTCTTCTCGGAAGGCACAATCTCGAGTTCGAGTGGCCACTCAATGCAAAGGACATCACCGCCAGCGACAATCATGAACTCCTCATATGGAAACCGCACCCGGAGCTGAAGATATCCTTCATGACTGTCCATAAGTCCAAAGGACTTGAGGCGGACTACGTCATCTTGCTCAACTTCCAGAATGACATACTCGGTTTTCCCAACCAGATTGCGGACGACCCGATTCTGGCCATGCTTCTGTCCGCCAAGGAGGATGTTATGTTCGCCGAAGAGCGGCGCGTATTCTATGTCGCCATGACAAGAACGAAGAATCGGCTCTACATTCTGACTCCGAACGAAGACCCTTCCTCTTTCCTTGAAGACCTTCCGGATGAGGCGAGGTGCCAAGCGACAATCGACCACGACACAGCGCCCTGCCCCAAATGCAAGAAAGGGCACCTCACTCTCAGAACGCCGAAATTCGGTGACAAGACCCCGTTCTACGGATGTTCAAACTACCCTCGGTGCGATTACACGCTTCATCAACAACGCATTCCTATCAACGCCCAAACGCCCCGTTGCCGTTGTGGAGGATTCATCGTGCCGATTCGCAACCGCAAGAATGGTCAGGACTTTCTCGGCTGCACAGAATTCCAAAGGATCCAACCGTTTCACCACGATCAGCGACCTATGCCAGATAACCGAGGAACCGGCGTGTCAGGGCCAGGCCCCCTGTGGTACCGGGATCGGGCCGAAGGCGACATAGGCGAAGCCAGTCTGGGTGATACGGTCACCATATGTAATTACCCGCGGATCGGGCGAGCGGCTGGGAGAAGTGTGGAGGGCACGTGCGACGAGCCCTATGAAGCGCTTATTTCAGTAGCGCCCGTTGCGCAGTGGCGAGGAGCCCGAGCGAAAAGACGAAGCGCGGCAATTTGCCGCGCTTCTGAGTTTGAGCGTTGTCCCGCCGCACTTGCCCCCAGCCTCGAACTCAAGCAGATCCTTGTGATACGCTGTTTGGCAAATTTACCCGAAGTTTTCTCATGCCGCGTATTGTACCATAACTTTCGCCGACAGTATCACTCAGACCATATCACAAGGGTCTGGCGCCCATCCACACCGAGGGACCCTGAGGAGCTGCTTCCGGCGCGAATCGCCTGCCTGCGCTGCTACCGTCAAAATATGCTACAATACTCGTCGTGCTCCGGTCAGAAGACCGTTGCGTTTGTAAAATCAAAAATCAAAAAAGGAAATCGTCATGAAGAAGCTCGTTGTTTTCGCCGCGTTGGTAATGGGAGCGGTCGCCGCCCAGGCGTCGGTTCAGTGGAACTGGTGGCTGGAGAACGAAAGCGCCTCTGCCGATGTTTCGCTCGGTATCGCCTCGCGCTGCAAGGCCGTGAGCGCCTTCGAACTTTCGCTCTTCTACAGCTCTTCGCCGGTCGCCGACGGCGTGCAGTGGACGTTCCTCGGCTTGAACGATTCCGAGGCGACCTGCCCGTTGCAGCTGGCGTTCGTCAATCGCGGCAAGGATCCGTGCGTGCAGTTCGGCTTCGCCAACTTCAACGATTCGTCGGTCTTTGACATGGGCTTGATCAACTGCTCGGATGAGGCGAAGTTCCAGCTCGGCTTCCTGAACTTCAACAAGAAGGGCTTTCTCCCGGTCTTTGTTTTCGTCAACTTCGATCCTTCGATCTTCAACTAAGACCATCTTAAATTCCGATCAATAAACGCGGCGGAGCTGTCAGACGGCTCCGCCGCGTTGTTTTTCCGGTGTATCGCGACAATGCTTTTGAGAAAATCAATCAAATAGGTGAGAATTGCGAAAGGTTGGTTATCAACTGATTTAGGGCAATAAACCCCCAAACGTCGACCCCGTAGAGGCGATAGATGGATTGCAGATGGGCTATAGGAGGCCTGCAATCGGTTTTAAGAGGGCTTGTTTGGGCATAAAAAGCCCGATCCTCCGCACGGATGGCTCTTCGGTTGAGGTCGATGCCCATCTAATCATTATCGAAACGCGGACGGATCGGGCGAAGAATCCCCCTCGGCGCGGCGGCAGTTTCCCACAACAGGCCGCCTGATCTTTTCTGATTGCCGAGGGGCCAATGTGTTAGTATTCGCAGTCGGTACAAACTTCGCAACTGCCATCTGAGCACTTGCTACAGTCCGACTTGGCGTCAGGATTGGTAGCATTGGCACCGTTTGCGTCGGGACCGGCGGCCTTGGTCTCATTGGTCGCCGCTGGAATGAGCGACGACACCGCATCTACCGCCGCGCCGATCCGCGAGAAGGTGCCGCTCGATGATGCCCCCGCCTGCTGCCCAATGCCAGCCGACGAGCCGCCGACGCCGACCGCGATCTCCGGCGTCGTCTCGGTGGTGGGCGAGGCGGTGAGCCCTGCGTCATTCCCGCCCGTCTCGTTGCTCTGGGCGAGCGAGACGAACTCCGAGCCGAAGGTGAAGTTTGCCGTCGCCCCTTTGTAAACGTAGAACTTCTGCGTCGTCTCCGCTGTCTGCGCGCGCTGGGCGGGGTTCTGGCACCCGCACAGGACGCCGAGGCCGACCACGGCGAGAAGCGCCGCGCATTTCGCCGCCACCTTCGCCTTGCACTTCGCCTTGCCCTTGGCGACCTTCGCCGCCACCTTCGCCTTTGCCTTTTCAATCTTTGTCATGGTGTTCTTTCCTTTTAGTCGGCCACGAATTCGCTATAGGCGATCTTGGCCTTGTTGATAATTTCAACCCGCTCTTCCCTGGTGATCGAGTTGTCTTCCGTGGCCTTGTAGACCTCGAAAATTGCGTCATTGAGAACCTGGGCATAGGGGAGCCACACGCTCGGCAGGAAGCCGATGTACTTCTGCATGAAGGCGTTGATGGTCTCCAGCTTCTCCCGAATCTGCTGCACCTTGACGCCGTTAGCCTCCATTAGCGCATTGATGGCCGTGTTGGCTTTGTCCGCGACGTATTCGTACACCGAATCTGCGCCCCCGAAAAGTCGAAGAATGACGACCTTGAAGGCGCTGATATCGAGTTTCTTGATGATCTGGGTGATGTCCATTTTTTCTCCTTTTTTATTGTGGGTTGACAAATTGGTTCGGGTCGATGCCCTGGATGACGGCGATGAGGGCGGTGTAGAGGTTCGCTTCCTCCTCTGTCTCCGCCTTCTTCTTCGCCTTCTCAAGCGTCTTGACGACCTTCTCGAGGTTCTTCTGTGTTCGCGCCGCCGACTTGCGCAGGGCTTTGAGGATGTTGGCGTCGTATTCCAGCGCGTCCGCCCTGGCGATTTCGTTGGTCGCCCGCGTGTACCACGATTGGGCGTTGCCTTTCCAGTGCTCGACGCTCACCCGCAGCGCGGAGTTGGTCGCCACCAGCACCTCGTTAGTTTCCATCGTCGGGACGACGAGCCGGGCGAAGTCGTTGGTCTTGCCGATCACTTCCAGCCACTCGCGGACATTTTTGCCGCGCGCCGCCCGGAACATCCAGTCCCTCGCGGCACTTTGGTCGATGCGCGGGTTCTTGCCGATGGCCCACAGTGCCTCGTACTGCTCGTCGGTGAGGCCGTTGCGCTTAACCATGTCGGGCGTAATAAAGCGAGGAGAAGAGAGGGCCGCTCCAAGTCCCAGCATGGAGACAGCCAAGAGGATAATGGCCTTTTTCATCGCGCCACCTCCTCTCTGGAAATGCGGTTGGTCGCCGATTCAAGGATTCGGCGCAGGAGATTGTTAGTTTCCAACTCTCGCCGCTTGGCGGTCAGCCGCGCATAGGTGCGACGCGCCTCCAACTCCTCGTTTTTAAGCTTCGGAGCGGCCTTGATTTCGCGGCGATTCACCATCTCCTCGGTGTGCCTATAGCCGTCCTCGTATTCGGTGACGGTGAAAAGCCCGTCCTTGTACACCGTCACTCCCTTACGGCGGCCGTGCAGTTTCACGCGCCCCTCTTCGGTCGAGTTCATAGTGGTGACAAGGTGAGTGATCGCACCCGTCACGGCGGCGTAGTCATCCACGGCCATGATAACCACCTCACGCGATTGACCGTCTTCCCCGAGGATGCGCGTGGAGCCATCGTCCGCGACCTCCACCTGATACATCGACGCGGCCAAAAGTGCCGCGAAAATCGCGCCGGTAATCATTGATGCACCTCCTCGATGGTGTTGGTGTTTGCCGCGCCGACCGCGAACCTGGCGGTGGACTTAGCCCCGGCATACCAGATGGCAAGCGCCACGGCTATGGCCAGCGGCCATGAGAAGAGGCGCGAGATCGGGGCAACCTTCATGGCGGCCCACGCGACGAAAAGCGCGCAGCCGGTGACGACAAGACCTTTGACGACAATGGGATTGGTAATCATTTCGTAGTCCTCCAGGTGCCATCCGCGTGCGGGTAAATGATGGTGTGTCCGTCGGTGCACAGTACACCGCCGGAAAGGTCTGCAGGCATCGTGGTCTTGAAGGTGGTTGCACCGCCTACCTCGATAGTCGAGACGAGAAACGCCTTGTCTTCCGTCCCGCAATTGATGTAGCAGATCTGTTTACCGGGTGGCGGATCCTGCTCCCAAGCAACCACATGGGACGCCCCGGCGACCGGCGTGCCGTCCGAGTAGTTGAGCTGCTCCCAGTTGCGCTCGTCATAGTTCTCCAACGAGGCCATGTACCACACGCAAGGCACGCCCTCCATCGTGACATCATAGACGAGCTGAATCATCTGGCTGGGGCTCGCAGACGACGGCGGCGTGTTGGTGAGCGCGCTCACATTGCAGCCGATGGTGTAATGCTCGCCGTTGACGATGCCGAACCAGTTGGTGGAGAGGACGGTCTGAATCTTGAATGTGCCCTCGTCGCCGTAGGTGTAGGACGGCGCTCCCCTGCTGGTCAGCACGCCAACCGAACAGCCTGCGATCTCGACCTGCTCGAACTCCAGACCTCCAGCGAACACGGTGCGCGGTGCCGAAATGAAGACGGTGTTGGTCGGGGCTGTGCCGCCGTCGGAAGTGTACTTGCCCCACGCTATCGGATTGTCCTTTCCTTGCGCGACAGCCAATACGCCGTTTTTGAACTTGCTGTTGTTTGGCGAAAAATCCTCTACCATTGCAAAGGTAAGGTTCGTCTCGCCGGCAAATCCGCTTGGTGGCAGTGGAAATTTGTAATTGGATGTGCTGGATGTTTGGATGTTGCCGGTTTTCTCATAATGGTGCATTGTTATTCCTGATATATTATAAGTTGAATCCCACCGATAACTTTGATATCCGCTACTGGATTGGGTAATGCTTGTCAATTCGATTCCGTCCTCCGCGTAATGAGCAGTGCGCACATTCCAATAACTGTTCTCTGATAATTGGTGATTTACGTAAAGACCGAGACGATTCTGGATGTTCTTACCAACGTTCACGTTTTCAGTAATATGTTTATCGTCTTGCCAATCGGCATAGTAATAATTAAAACCATAATCATGACGCAAATCGTGAGGGTCCAACCTTCCTTCGGGTGACACTTTTACAACATCTTTGATCTCTCCGTACACATTAGTCACCAAGGCGTTCATCGCGAGGTTGCTGACTATTTGGTAGTTGCCAGGATCGCCGCCGCCGCCGCCTGATGTCGGGATGTCCACCGATACGCCGCGCACGGTGAGCGTGCGGTTGGTTAGCCCGACATTGGGGTCGCTCTCCGCTCGCAGTAGCCCATCGAAGTCCACCGCCGTCACCACATTGGAGGTGTTGGGCAAATCGCCCTTGACCGCCGTGGTGACGGACGCGGCAAAAGTGCCGCGAACGAACAGCGCGGCGATTATCGCGGCAGTCGTGCCGTGCAAGAGACGGATGATTTGGTCCACCTTCTGGCCGATCTCGTTGTCAGTGAACTCTGCACCAAGTTCCGTAACGCCAGCAAAGTCCTCGTGACTAATCATAGTGTTGGGCATCCTTTCTTCGGGGATCGTGCCGTCGGCCTTAAGCATGAGATAGTCGTGGAACTTGACGGTCATCGGCTGGTCGTTCACACCCTCGCCGATCTGCATCGCATGCGCCGCCATGGATTTTGCGTTTTGGCCGATGGCGATTCCGTACCGCGGCGCGGTCGCTGGCGGGGTGTAGCGCACATAGACGACGCCCGAGCCGCCGTCACCGCCATCATTGGAGATGTTGCTGATGTGTGAGCCGCCACCACCGCCAGCGCCGGTGTTCGCCGCGCCATCCGCGCCCTCGGCGTGGTTTGCATTGCCACCCTCGCCGCCACCATCTGCGCCACCGACGCCGTAGTTAGTGGTCGCAGTCGGCGCGGAACTCGACCCGCCGCCGCCAGCACCAAGCTTGACCATCAAGCCAGTCACATCGATCGGGGTTCCATCTCGCCCGATATAGTTTTTCGCGGCGGCGTTCGCGGCGGACGAAGCGCCGCCAGCGCCTTGAGTGTTAGAGTAGGTGCTTCCCGTGTGAGCGCCGCCGTTCTCGATCACCGTCATGGAGAGGTCGGTGATCTCCCAGCCGGGACATCTCCCGCTCATCTGCGTGGTGGTCGCGGTGCCGTCGCCCTTGTTGTTCGCCCCGATCCCGCCGAGCGCTACATAACGACGGTCTCCGATGACAACCACTGAATCTTCGCCGTTGCCACCAATTCCGCTGATGTTGGGATGCGCAGTATCGGTAGCCCCGCCACGCCCGCCGCCGCCGATAGCCACCGAACAGATCGCTCCCGCAGCCACTTCTACCGCGCGGTCGATGACGCCGCCGCCGCCGCCACCGCAATACTTGCCGCCGTTGCCGTAGCTACCGCCACCGCCACCGCCGACCACAACGAGCCGGACATTGGTCGCGCCGTCGGGGAGCATGAATGTGCCGCTCCCCGTGAAGGTGATGACCTTATCAGCCGATCCAACGACCAACGCCTCGGTCGCGCTACCCGTGATGGTTGCGCCGCCGACCCCTGTGCATTCTGCACCAGCCCCCGCCGAGAAGTAGGTCCTATCGCCGTCGGCTTTGCCGCGTTTCAAGGCAAGCGAAGCAGCCACCAAAAGCGCCAAAAGTACACCCACCGTGCCTGTACCCTCACCAATCGGCAATCCCGCTAATTTCGCGAGCGCGGCGACTTGGTTGGTGTCGATGCCGAGATTGACCGCGAGGACCGCATTCGAGAAGGTGGGGTCGGCTGGGTCGGGCGTGTAGCTGCCCGGAATGAGCGCGGCCAATGCGTTGGTGGCCGCGTCGGTGTAGTTGGTGCTGGCCGTATAGATCGCGTTAGTCGCCGCGTCGGTGTAATTCGTCGCGGGCGAAAGGTCGGTCATCGGCTCCGGCCACCCCGCGCGCGCCCACCACGCCACAGTCGGGTCGATTTCCTCCTCGATGCCGCCCGCTGACGGTACGGCGAAGGTGTACCAGTCATCCTCTTCCTGCACGCAGATGCGAAGAGTGCGATTCGTGATGTCATAAACGGAGGTGTGGACGGTTTGCCACAAGCCCTTGCCGCGTAGCCGCTCCTTCCCGTATTCCTCCCACGCCGCTTTCGCCGCTTCCATTTCTGCCGGGCTCTTGAACTCGCTGACCCACTCCGTATCTCGCGCGTAGGCGCGGGTGTACCAGGCGTTGGTGATATTCGCGAACGCATCTTCAAGAAGCATGTAGCGCTCCCATCCAGCGCCGTAGGTCTTCGGCATAAGACGGAAGTTGGTCATCACCGCGCGCCCCGTCAGATTCGACGCCGTGCCGTCCTCGACGATCCACGTCTCGCGCTCGTCCGCGATCATCCAATGGAAGTTTTGCGTCCAGCCGGCGGGGAACGCGACTCGCACCGCAAGATTGCTGGCGACCATCCCCGCGCTCGTCCCGTTATCGAGCGCCCAGCGGACGGCCGCGAGCGGGTGGATGTCGCCACCGAGACGGCGCGGCGGCGTGCCGTCCACCACATTCACCTCGCAGACGACGCCGCGCTCGTTGATGCCGTCCACCGTCCGACCGGGGAGGCACTTGTAGTAGCGCGACCACTTGCCGCTTGTCACGATGTCCTCGGTGAGGTTAGTGCCGCAGTTGGCAACGCCGACGGAAGCGAAACGCCCCGCGCCTGCGCCCACGCGCACGACGAACTCTGCCGCCCCGTCGAGCCGCCAGTCGTAGTTGCGATAGAGTTTGTCGCCGTCCCGCATCGCCGAGCAGGAGCCGTAGTCCTGCGGCTGGGCGTAATACCACGCCGCGTCCGCCGGATAGCAGTCGTCGTAGTAGAGGATATGCAGATACTCCGGGAGCGGTCGCGCCGCGCCATCCACCCGCCGGATGGAATTGGTGGCGGCGGCAATTTCGCCGCGAGCAGTCATCGCGCGATTGCTGACCGTCTCGTAGTCGCCCGGCGTATGCGCGGCGATTTCGCCGCGGAGGGCGGTGTCAAGTGCGTTAGTGGCGGCGGTCAGTCCGGTCTGCGTGACGAAGTTAGATCCGTCCAGCCACGGCGGGTTGAGGACGCGGACCTTCGCGAAGTCGATGACCGGCGTCGGCAGGGGGAGGGCATTCGGCGTCGCGCCCGGGGAAGGGCGGAGGCGGAGCTGGAAGGCGGCGCGGTAGATCGAGCCGCTCACCCCGATGAAGCCCTGGACGGAGTTCGCCCCCGTGTCGTAGGCGGGCAGGAAGACGGCCGAGACGCGGTTCGACTCCGCGGCGGCCGGTGCGATCCAATAGGTCGAATCCATACCGTTCGTCTGCCAGAAGAGTGCCGGCGTCCCCTCGATTGCAAGGGGCTTGCCGTAGCTTTGCAAGGTGGCTTCAAGGGCGAGGGTTTCGCCGTGGAAAACCTCGAAGATCGCCGGCTGGACGCGCGAGGTTTCGACTGTCCACCGGAGCGGGACGGCGGCGAGAAGAGGCGTCGAGAAGAGGTGGAGGTGGACGAGGGCGAGGGCGAGGATGGCGAGTGTCGTTTTCATGGTGCTCCTTGTTTGTTCAGGTGGCTTAGTTCTTTAGGTGAATTGGTTAGGGTCGGTGATGGCCCTTGTCCGAGTGTCTTTGGCGTTATAGGGCACGACGCAGGGAGAACCGCTAAGTCCTTCACACACCAGCCCCTGCCTCACGAAGCACCAGATGATGTCGATGATAACTTGGGGATCCACTTCAATTGTAAGCGCGCCGCCTGCATTCCTGATAATGATCCCGCGGCCTTGCTTCATCTTGCCAGCCGCGAGCATTTGTTCGATCTCCGCCGCCGTGAGTTGTGTCAGGTATCGCTTATTTTTCATTGCAACCCTCGTCGTTAGGGCAGGGATGCCCATCCGCCTTGAGATATGACGCCGGCACCGCTACGCGCGCAAAGCCGCTTCTGAAATTCTTCGCGGTCCTCGACGAGCGCATAGAGGTTGGATCCGTCGATTTGCGAGTAGGAGTAATTGACGTTGACGCCAGACGCCTGTGGTGTCGGCCAGAAGTAGTTCCCGCATGTCAGGTCTCCGCACACAACGCTGCTTGATGGAGATGCCGCCTGCGCGGTGGACAGTGACACCCCGTTTTTTACAGTGACAGTCGTCTTGGTTCGCACTTCGCGCACCAAGGTGCCGCCGGAAATGACCGTGTCCAACGGCGAGATATGCCAGCCGCCGCCGGTAACGACGCCAGAGCCGTTATAATAACCCATTACAAGCTCCTTTCCGCCTGAAAGGCATGGGAGATGAAATCCACGTCGCACTCATCGATCGGCACGCCATTCGTCTCGACGAACGGCAAGCGTGCAGTCGGCGCCCCTTCTCCGAAGTATTCGTTGACAGTGGCCGTGACGACCACCTTGCCGCGCACGACATCGGACGCGCAGGGCATGCCGTTTTCCATGGGCACGACCGGATCGCAGGTGATGAGGGTTTTGCATTCGACGAGCTCGCCTCCTCCTGAGACGGCAGAGCACGGATCCTGCGCCACATGGTCGGGGCTGACATGCAAGGTGACGTCCCATCGGTTGACGGCGTCCGCGCCTTCGTTCGCCGCCCCGCGCACTACGAGCAGCGGTTCGCCGTCGGCGGAGGTCGCGTATTCGGCGCTTGCGATCATATAGCCGGACTTGGTGGCTCCCGATTTCGCCCAGGCCTTGCCGAGCCGGATCGTCACATCTCCGGCCGTGCGGATGCGGTAGGTGCAAACCGGGTGCAAAAGCAATCCACAGGTCCTAAACGCGCCTGTGCCGGAGTCGCCCGACTGGATGGCGAGATGTCCGCCAAGGCCGGTGGTCTCGATGACTGTCCTCCTTGCGCCGGAGTTCGATGCGACAAGCATCAGCGGGCCGTTCGCAGTCTCGAGGCCGAAGTAGTCCGTGCAGCCGCCGAAACAGTCGTGCCAGTTGGCGTTTGCCGTCTTGTCGGCGTCGAACGTCCAAATGGAGTCCGAATTGATCAGCAATCCGTCGATCGTCCATCCGTCCAGAAGGCGCCCAGCAAGCACTGCGGTCGGGAGCTGGCCGATCGGCGCGTCGAACGTGACGGTCTTGGAGGCGAATGACGGCATGCCGGGATAGGCGTTGAAGGTGAGAGTGTAGGTCTTCGCCGTCCACAGCGCCACCGCCGTGTAGTCTTCTGCCAGACATGCGGCGGGCAGGATCGTGCCGTCCGCGCCGAAGACCTGATTGTCTCCGTAGAAGCACCCGCCGAACGTGTAGCCCGTGCGGGGATGAACGCCGACGGCCGTCACGGGATCCGTCAGCATTTCGTCGGAGAACCACGTCGACTCGGACGGCGCGTGGAAGATCGCCAGGATGTCAAACGCGCCTCCGCCTGCGTCAACCCGCACCTCGAAGCACCGCCGCGTGTACTGCGCGTAGATCGTAACGAACTCGTCGGTAGGAACGAAAGACGGCTGGATCGACCCGGATGCCGATACGACCGTCGAGCCGCCGGCCGATTCCGTGAAGAGTCCGTTGCAGTTGAAGAGCCGGAGCGTCGGGAGGGTGACGGACGCGATTTCCTCCGTGAGGTCTGCGTCCGCGTAGAACTTCGCGGCGGCGTGGTCATAATAGAACCTCCCGGTCCCGCCGGTTCCGTCCCCGAAGTCAACGTCGATGGTCGATTTGCCTATCGTGTACTGAGCGTAGAGCGTGTTTTCCCCAGACGGAGCGTAGGTCGGCGAAATCGCGCCGCTCGCGTCGATTATACGGTTCCCGCCTTCATGCGAGTCGAAGTAGCCGAGGAACGTGTTGCCTGGATATTCGGGGACGGGGACGGTCGTCACGGTCGCGCTCGTCTCGTCGAAGAACGCGGAGTTGGAGGATTCGTAGTAGATCGTCCCGCCGCCCGTTCCACCGCCGGCGTTCAGGGTGATCGTTGCGGTCTTCGATTGCCACCGCGCATAGATCGTCGTCGTGGCCTTGCGCGTCTTCAGGTTCGACTGGACGGTTCCGTCGAAGTCAACGTACTTGGTCGTGCCGCTCGTCGAACTGTAGTAGCCGAGAAACCTGTAAGTCGACCGCGTGGGGTTCGGAAGCGCAAGGAGCTCCGGTGTTTCCATGAGCCAGTCCGCATAGATGCCCCCGTCGGCCTTGCTGGTGTAATAGGCGGTGACAGGCGCGGTTCCGCCGTTCGCATTGACCGTGACCTTGTAGCTGACCTGGGTCCAGAACGAGCCGTAAACGGTGACGGCCTTCGCGGAGCGATCAAGAAACGCCTGAGTGAAGGTTCCGTCGGCGTTCGCGTAGAGAGTGCCGGAGGTTGAAGAAGAACTGCGAAGGCCGCCCCATGCGTAAAGCTCGCGGGAAGGGCGCAGGATGCCGTAGATGCGTGAGGACGGGGCGCATGTCGAATCCGTGTAATAGCCGTATTTGCCGTCCGTGTCGGCCGTCAAGGACTGGTAAAACGTCTTGGAATCGTAGTCGCCGTAGGATGAGTTGATCGTGATCTTGACCGACGCCAGCTCGAACTGCGCGTAGATCGTGACATCGTCAGTCGGCGCGAGCGCGAGGAACTCGGCAGTAGGTGTGCCGTCCGCGTTGATGTACTTCGTCCCGCTCGTCGAGTTGGTGGCGTAGCAGCCGATGAAGCGGTAGAACGTCTTTTGGGGAATGGCGATGGGATGGTCGGATCCGAGCGGAGTGGTACACTCGTAATCCACGTACCAGGTGCCGTCGGCAAAGAATATTTCCGATGCGTAGCTGCTGTCAATCTTGACGAGAGCGGCGGGAAGGTAGCCGTCGGCGGCATTCTCCCATCTTTCAGCGGCGCTCGTGGGGATCGAATCATCGATCGGTACGTCGAACGCAGCGCCGTTACGGGAATATATCATCCAGCCGCCACCCACGTAGCCGTTAAAGACCTTGCGGCCATTTGGCCATTTGGGGACGGTGATGGTAATTGGAGTGACTCGAGCAATATTACTGCCACTGTCGACAGACAGCGTGCAAGATGCCTGCGTGTAAGTCACAAGCGGCTTATAGGTCTGGCTCAGGGTACAGGTGTAGGTCGCCATATGCTTACTTCAAGCTGAGGAGCTCGTCTAACTTTTTCGCGAGATCCGCCGTGTTCTTCTCGATCTGGGCGAGGGACCTCTCCGCGGCGTTCTTGTTCTGGTCGGCCGCGGCGGCCTTCACCATCTGCTCGACCTGCGGCGTGAACTTCGAGGACTTGCGCCAGGAGGTGAGGCGCTCCTGCATGCCTTCCTCGTCGCCCTCGCGCATGAGCCGGGCGTATTCGTCGATCTTGCCCTTGCCGCCGTAGCGGTTCACCTCCTTGCGGAAGCGCTTCAGGTCCTCGCCGCGCTTCTTGTCCGCCTCGACCGCCGGCGCCGCGGCCTCCGGATCGCGCCAGAGGTCGAAGGCGGCGGCGAACTCGCCCTGCCAGCGATCGCGTTCCGACGTCGCGGACTTCCGCTTCTCGTCGAGTGCGGCGCGCTTCTCGTCCGCGGCGGCCTTCCGGCGCGCGGCTTCGGCTGCCTTCTGCTCGGCCTTCTCGCGCTCGAGCTCGGCCTTCGCCGCCTTGAGCTGCGCGTCTGCGAGTTGTTTCGCGGCACTTTCAGCTTCAACGACCTCGCGCCTGGCATCATTCAGCGCGGTGGTCTGCGCGATCTTCGCCTGCTTCAGCTTCTCGTCCGCGACCTCGGCGTCCGCCTTCTTCGCGATCCGGTCGTTGACGGCGTCCTGGTATGCTTTGGCGGCGGCATCCCGTGCGGCCTTCGACTTGCCGACGTTCGCGTCGTTTCCGGACGCGACGTCCTCGTCGTAGACCGCAGCGGCCTTGTCCATCGCCCGCTTCGCCGCATTCTCCGTCCTCTTCGCGCGGATGGCCCGCCGCTGCGCATGCGTGAGTTCGTCCTCGGCTCCGGCGACCGCGGCGGACTGCTCGTCAGTCGTCGAGACGAGCTTGGCCTTCGCGATCTTCTCGTCGTAGGCCGCGCCGATCGTCGCGCGTTCGTTGTCGTCTTTCGCCGCAGCCATTGCCCGCGACTTCTCAAGGGTGAGTCCGGAGAGTCTGGCGTTCGCGCCGCTCTTCTCCGTGTCGACCTTTGCCTTCTCGACCTTCATGTACGCGGCGGCCATCGTGTCGAACGCCTTTGCGGCAGCCTGCGCCCTGGTCGTCGCCTCTTCGAGGGCTTGCTTGATGCCGTCCATGCGGACTTCGTTGAGCTTGTCAAGTCGGTCGCGGATCCTCGCGCTTGACCGTTCGACCGCTTCAAGCATTTTGTCATAGCTTGCGACGATCTTCTCGCACACCACGTTGATCGCGATCTGCGCTCCGGCCATGATGCCGCCGATGGCGCCCATCTGCTGGACGGAAGCGAAAAGGTTCAGCGCGGCGTGCGCGGTCTTGCCGAGCGCGGAGTCTGCCGATCCGAGCGAACTCGCGAGGGTGAGTGCGCCGCGCGCGGCAATGCCGCAGGCATACCGGACGTTCTTGACGCCCTTGACTGCCGCGGTCGCACCGGCTCCGGAGTACTTCGTGATGAAGCTGATGATGGTTGAAATGCCGCCGGCCATTATGCTATACTCCTCTCGTCATGGAGAAGGACGAGCCATTGAGGGATTTCATCGAACCGTGCATGTACGGCGGCTGTGTCGTCGTGCGGGAGAGTCCTCTCGACCGGCTTCCGTGGTACTGGAAGCTGGCGCTCGTCGTCGGTGTCCTCTTCTGCTGCATCAAGTTCACGGTTCCCGTCCTTGACTGGATTGGGCGGCATTGCTTCTGAGCGACCTCGCGCGAATCGCCTCGCGCGCCCTGACGTATTCCCCGAAAGCGCGCGAGTGCGCCCGCTTCGGATTGAACTTGTTCTCCATTTCGTCCCAGCAGCGGTTGATCGCCTCGGTAAGCTCCGACGCCGTCATCTGCTTGGCGTCATCGAGCGAGATCGGAAGGCGCAGCATCCGGCAGTCGGTCAAGAGACCGATCGTAGGCGAAGGCGGTTCGGTCTCGTCGTGAAGCGGTGAGGACACAGCTTCTCCGCTTTTCTTCGGACCGTGCGCCCCGACGGTCCAGTCGGCTCCGAAGAGAGCGTAGTCGACGGCGCTCTGGAGCTGGGCTCGCGTGAACTTCGCAAGGCGCTTTCCGGCGAACGTGAAGACCTCTTTAATGACCCTTTTAGGGACGTTCGCGTCCGGCAGCTTTCCCGGATGCCTGGAGAGCGCGAAGGCGTGGAGGAAGAGGAAGTTCTCGTCGCGGCCGGTGTCGATCCAGCGCTCCGCCATCTCGAGCCAGAGGTCATGGGCGACCGTGGGCTCCCGGAGGACGAGCGGCGCCCGCCACCAGGAGTCGCGCGGCAGAAAGGCGAGGCGCGGCAGATGGACGTCGCGCGCGGCGGTCTGCGAGAGCTGCGTCTTAACCGAGAGGGCGTTGAGGAGCACGATGTCCTCGGGCGTGAACTTCACGCCCTGCGCCGTCATCTGCCGGTAGTCCTTCCTGAACTGGTCGGAGAGTTTCATCAGGATTGCGCCTGTTCCGTGTGCATGACCTTTTCGAGCGGATGGGAGAGCGTACACGTCCAGGTCGGCATGTCGCTGTCGGGGTCATCGCAGGCGAGCGGAGCGGACATGTCCCAGCCGTCGGCGAGCGTCAGCTCGGGCTTGTTCGTGCCGTACTGGCCGAGCGTCACGTTGACGACGATGTGGCCGTTCGTGACGTCGTGCGCCTTCGGGTCGCCGTTCTTGTCGTTCGTCTTCACGCTGCACGCGATCTCGCCGCTGACCTGCGTCAGCCCGACGCCGACGTTCTTCGCGGCCTGGGCCGTCCCCTCCGGGAGCGAGAACGCCGGGACGTAGTCGCCCTCCGAAGTCCACTTGAACGCCGGGATCTGCGCGACGTGATCGGGCGAGATCTTGAATTCCGGGATGGCGAACGTGTTGCGCGTCGCGCCGCCGTCAGCCACCTGCTGAGCGGAACCCTCGAAGGTCGGCTCGGCGTCCGCGCCCGTCGACCACTTGACGGACTCGAGAGCGTACTTCTTCCCGTCGACCGTGTTGACGGTGCCAAGCGCCTTCGCCGTGATCGTGACCTCGTCGGCGACGGTGTAGGAGTTGGAGGGCGAGGCGCGGTTTCCGAAGACCTTGGTGGCCTTGTAGTCGCCGAGGCGGCCGTGCTTCTCCAAGTACTGGCTCTGGCGACCTTCGTTCGCGCTCTTGACGGGCAGCGAATGATTGGCTCCCTGGCCGTTGCTGCCTTCGGTGTCGATCGCGAGGCCGCAGTAGTCTTGCTTTGCTTCCCAGCTCATTTAGTTGATCCTTCCCTTTAGGGTGAATGACTGATTGTATTTGCGGGCGAGAGTGTCGTTCTCGATGTCGAGGTCTCCGTTCGGATCCATTCTGAAGCCGACGGGGTTGAAGTGACAATCGACGGAGAGGTCGCGCTTCACGGCGGCGATGTCGTCCTGCCAGCCGGAGAGGACGGAGAGGAGCTTGCCGCAGCAGATGAACGTTCCGCTCATGTCGGTGTCCTCCTCGACGCGGATCGTCCCCTCGAGCTCGACCTTGAACTCGGCGATCTTGTCTGTGAACGAGTCGAAGCTCCGCGGCGAGACGCGGATGTGCAGAACGGATCCGGAGATGTCCGGCTCGCCCTTGAAGCCGCCGTCCTCGGACGGCAGCCAGTTGCCGTCGACGTCGACGCCGGGCAGGGCCTCGCGGAAAATGTCGACGAGCTTGCGGCAGATTCCCTGTTCAACGAGCATTGCGCAGCCTTTCGTTTATGGATTGTGTCATCGCGTCTGAGACGATGCGGGAGCAGACGTCCGGAGTCGGCAGGAGCGACGGATCCTGGCGCTGGTGGACGTGCTTCGCGAGCGCGAAGAGGATTACCGGCTTCTCGCCCTTGCGCTTGTAGCCGAGCAGGATCTTCGCCGGGCCAGGACGGAAGATCTTCCATCCGCGTCTTCTCAACTCGGCGACGGTGTGGCCGTAGCTCTTCGCGTGCTTTGGGATCGCGTAGAAGTTCTTGCCGTACCGCGTCGGCGTCGAGAGGTCGATGTCGTGGAACGCGCGGGAGATGCCGGCAATCGGGATAACGACCTCGCCGCCCTGGGCCGTGGCGTGTCCGGCGATGCCGCGGAGTCCCTTCAGGTAGTGGCCTGTCTGCTTGCCGCCGAGTTCGTTCGCCGTCCGATGCCGCGCGGGGACGTAGCGCGTTACGTGCCGACGCACCTCGACCTCAAGCGCCTTTGCGCCGACCGTGTGAAGGCGGCGGCGGTTTGACGTCCCGAGGGCGTTCATCATCGCCTGGAGCTTGCCGAGGTCGTTCATCTGGAGCTGTACCTGTACCATTACTTCAAGTCGTCGAAGAGTCCGGGCCAGCCGACGCGCTTGGCGGCCTCGATTAGTTCCTGGTCGTCGGGGGAGATCGTCGGCTTCGCGCCGGGCTTCGCAGTCTCTCCCTTCTTGATGAGTCCAAGCTGCTCGGCCGTCTCGCGGTCGACGTCGACCCAGTCCATGTAGGAGCCGAAGGCGAACGGCGGGTAGGGGTTGCCCAGGGTGTCGCGGTAGCCGCCGACGCCGCTGCCGAGGGCGGCCCAGATGGGCGAGCTCTTGAGCGCGACGAAACCGATGTCGACGCCGGATCCGTAGTAGATGCCCTTGCGGGCGCCTTCCCAGCCGACGGATTCGCCCGCGGCGTTCCAGCGGGCTGGCCAGTCCTCGCGCGGCTTGGCGGGCGCGTCGGCCCGCGTCAGTTCCCACGCCGGGAACATGTCAAGCGTATCTTCTGTCTCGAGCGAGAGCCGGGCGACGGACGCGGCCATCCAGCGCTGGTTTTCGAGAATGAGGTCGAGTCGCCGCTGCGAGACGGGGTTCGACACCTTGCCGTCATCGTCCGTCGTGTCGTAGCCGATCTGCGAGAGGACGTTCAGCAGGGCCTCACGCGCCTTTGCGGCGTTCATGCGTCCGGCGGAGAGTTCCGTCGCGACCTCGCGGATCTTCGCGAGGTAGCGGGCGTTCTCCATGCGGGCGGAGAAGACAGAGCGCCGGAGGATGTCCGCGGCGAATTGCTCGCGGATCTCGTCGCTGCCGAGGGATGTCGGCAGGAGGTCCTTGATGCGCTCGATGTCTTCGGGTTTCATTTAGTCCAACATGTGGGGCGGGGTGGCGGGTGCGGCGAGGGGTGTGGTGGCGGCCTGCTGCGTCGTGTCGGAGACGGGGGTGTCGTAGTCCTCGACCTTGCCCTTGCCGGCGGCGAGGTTGTTGAAGAACTCCTCGGCGAGCTTCGCGTTGTCGACGCGGATCTGGGTCGGCTGCAGGTTGATCCGGGAGAGAACGCGGACGACGAGGATCGAGACGGCCTTCGGGACGCAGCTCGCCGGGACGGTGGTCTCGTCCGGATCCATCCGCGCCTTGCCGTTCGAGAAGATGTAGCCGCGGATCTCGCCCGTGAGGTCGGCGATGAGCTGCTGCACCGTGTCGACCTCGAAGTCGCGGCGGTAGGCCTCGAGCTCGCGGCGGGAGAGCGCCGCGACCAGGTTTTCCTCGGTGATGCTCTTCCAGTGCATCGCTTACCTTTCGATGATGAGCTTGACGCCGGTCGCCGTTCCGGAGTAGAAGAGACGGTCGCCCGGCAGCACCCACTTGTCGCTCGGCGAGGCGGAGCCGTAGCCGGACGAGCAGGTGATCTCCTCGGTGACGGAGTTCGTGAGCGCCGCGGCCGAGCCGGGGATGGCGTTCGTGATCGAGTAGGAGCTGACGACGAGGTTAGTCGTGTAGGAGATCGGCGGCACGGTGAAGCGCCGCGTCCGATAAGGGGTGGTGTTCGTCACGACCTCGGTGCCGTTCGACCAGATGGTCGTATAGGTGAAGTTCGTCGTCGTGTAGGTGTCGACGTGGTTGCCGACGGTGACGACGGGGGAGGCGCGCTTGATGGTCGCCGTTCCGGAGGCGACGGACGAGACGATCTCCACCCGGGCGATTTTCCCTGGTTCGAGGACCGTCTGGTCGGAAGAGCTGGAAAGCTGGATGACCTCGTAGCTCGCCTGGGTGCAAAGCCCGAGAAGGGCGATTGCAAGGGCGGTAAAGAGCTTGTTCATTGGCGATTCCTTTTCAAGTGATTTTATTTGCGATTTGAGCGCGTTTTGGGTCCGGGACGGCTCATTGCCCGTTTCGACTCCTTCTCGCGTTTTGCAAGCGGCTCACGTCGTTTTGCAAGCGGGTGGAGAGCGAGGTGGAGAGCCGAGGTGGAGGTGGACAGTGGATTTCTCTCCACCTCCACCTCTTTTCTCCACCTCATCCGGCTTAGGTCGCGGTGCCGACCTTGATGATGCCGGCCTCGGTCGCGGCGGCGTTCGCCGACAGCGCGATCGCGCCGAACCACAGGTCGCCGTTGATGACCTTGCGGTTGTGCTCCTGGTCGTTGGCGACCACGAGGCCGAGCGTGAGCCCGCTGTCCGGATCCGTCTCGGAACCGGCCTGCTCGTAGTCAGCGACAATCGCCGGGACGCGCCCGATGAAGCCCATCGAGAACGCCGGGACGATGACCGCGCGCGGCGTCATGCCGGGGATGACGACGATGCTCGCGAAGCCGAGCTCCTCCGCCGCGTTCGCCTTCGTCGCGGAGAGGTTCTTCGCGTGCATCGCGGCCTGGATGAGCGACCACTCCGCGCCGTTGACGACGAGCGTCGCCATCTCGCGGTGCAGCCACTTGAGGTCGGCCGCCATGCCGGTGTAGTCGGCGAGGCCGGTCGAGGCCGGGATCGTGACGCCGGTCGACGTGGTCACGCCGTTGAGCGACGTCTTGAGGACGCCGAGCATCGCCATCGAGCAGCCGCCCGCGCAGCGGTAGGAGAAGAGCTGCTTGATGCGCGGCGCGTTGACGCCCTTGTCGACGTCGACGCCGCGGATGTCGTAGCCCTGCAGGAAGTGCGTCGCCGTGAGCGTGCCGTACTCCGTGTCGCCGCCGGTCAGGTAGTTGTTCGAGTCCTCGTTGTACTCGAGCGCCTCGGTGACGGTCGAGAGCGGAACCTTCATCGTCGTGCCCGGCTTGATCTCGAGGCCGGGGGCCTCGGCGGAGAAGTCGGTCATGCCCATCTTGCGGAGGACGTCGACGTTCGGCTTCATGTTGCCGAAGAGCGCGTCGATCGCAAGCGTAATTCCAGGAGCGGTAATCATTGCTTCAGTTTCCTTTCTTGTGTGTGAACGAATTGATCCTTACTCGCCCGCGTCGATCTCGGCCTTGTGGGCCTGGTAGAACGCGGGACGTTCGGACGGCGGCAGCGCGGCCATCTGCTCGCGGCAGGTGCCGAGCTCCTTCGTCGTCTCGACGGTGGGCGCCTTCTTCGCCGCGCCGAGGACGGTCTGCGGCTTCGTCTCGACGGCCTTGCACGCGCCGAGCATCTTCTTCGCGGCGTCCGGGTTCGCCATGTAGACCTCGCGGCACGCGGCGACGTCGGCGATCTTGCCCTTGTTCGCCTCGAGGAACGCCTCGCACTCGGACTCGCGGCAGGCGGCGAGAGCGTCGTCGCGCTGCTTCTTGAGAGCCTTGCACGCGGCGATCGCGGCGTCTTCCGTCGCGTTCTCGTCGAGGCCAAGCTCGCACATCAGTTTCTTCATTTGGATTTCTCCTTCTTGGTTGTTGACCTCCGCAGCACGCGCCGCGGCAAGATTGGAAAGCTCGGTGAAGTGGGGCGTGTTCGTCATCCCGATGGAGACGAGCTCGCAGGGGTGGTACTCCTTCGCGTTCACCTTGTCCGAGTAAAACGCAGGCGAGCGGTTGATGAGCGTCTTCGTTTCCCAGAGCTCCTTGCCCTTGGGGGTGAACTCCCACTTCGTCCAGATGGATCCGTCCTCCTCCTGTCGGATGTCCTTCGCCCAGGCCATCGCGTCGGACGGCTTCTTCGGGTCGAGGGAGTCGTGCTCGCGGTCGACGAGGACGCCGGGGAAGTCCGCACGCTTCGCGGCGGCGCGGAAGCTCTCGACGATCTTCTGCGCGGCGGCGGAGTCGTAGACGTAGACCGCGTCCTTGTCGGCCTTCGGGATCGTGCCGCCGACGGGATAGCGTCCGTAGGGCGGGAACGTCTGGAACCAGGTTGCGTTCGTCTCCGGCTCGACCTTGACGGCGCTGCACGCCGCGAGAAACATGAGGTGCTTATTCATGGGTTTCCTCCTTCTTCACGAACTCATTCGCCATGGCCTCCGCTATAACTGCCGCCATGGCGGGGTCGTCGCCCAGAAGATCTGGCAGTCTTGCGATAAGATCCTGGGCCGCCTCTTTTGTCGGGTTCGCAATAAGTTCCCTGATCGCATCTGCCGCGGGGCCGGTGTCCTTGCTGAATGCCTCGAGCAGCTTCCTCGAGTCTTCTGCATGGTCCTGGCCCTGCGACTGCTGGCCGGCCGCCTGACTTGTCCGGCAGGTACTGGTAAATCTCTTCGCCGCGCCGAAGCTGGTCATCGGCAGCTGCGGCTGGGGCTCTTCCTTCTCGAGCGAGAAGCCGACGGCCTTCTCGAGCTCGTCCTGCTTGACGCGCCAGCCGGCCTGCTTCAGCGTCGCGGCGACGTTCGCCGCGTCCTGCGACGACATCTTCCTCGGCATTGCGAGCTCGAAGTCGGCGGCGACCGGGCGGCCCCAGAAGTTCTTCTCGAGGAGCGGCCGGACGATCGCGAGCATCACCGCCTGGGCGAGGACTCCGGCGTCGCGCCCGACGATCTCCTTCCAGACCTCCATCTGCGCGCCGCCGGCGAGGGAGCCGGTGTCGGACTTGGCGAGGGAGGTGAGCGTGCCGCCGGGCGACAGGAGGACGATGCGCTCCTCCTGGTGCTCGATGAACGTGGAGAAGGGATCGGTCCCGCGCGAGCCGCCCGCGAAGTCGGTGATCGAGGATCCGCTCGGCCAGACGCTGACCTGTCCGTTCTCGACGGCCTTCGCGGCGATGAGGTAGTCGTTGCGCTGGGCGTTGGTGGCGTTCGGGGCCATCACGGCCGCCGGCTTCGGAAGGGCGTAGCGCTCGAGGAACCTTCCCCAGTCGCGCTCGGCGACGGCGTGGCGAATGTGGATCGAGAGTGCGGGATAGTCGATCGCGCGGCTGCGCTCGATGCCGATGAGTCCCGCGTCGGTGCAGTCGACGGACGCGCGGGTGAAGCCGTTGCAGTCCGGGTTCCAGTAGAGGCGGCCTTCGTGCTTCAGGAACTCCCACGAGTTGTGCAGGTCGATGCGGTCGAGCGAGCCGGCGTCGTTCCAGACCGGCTGCGCCAGGGCGAAGCCGCGGAAGAACGACGAGTCGAGATGCTCCAAGAGCTCGGTGAAGTTGGTGATGTTGCCGATCATCTCGACGACGGCGGCCTGCTGTTCCTCTCCGAGCTTCTTGTCGGCGTCCGGACGCGCCGTCACCTTCCACTGGTAGTTGGAGATCGCCGCGCAGCGCCGGTCGATGCACGTCGACAGCACCGGGTTCTTCGCCTCGATCTCCTGGTAGAGCCAGTGCAGGCGCTGCGTGTCGCCCTGCCGGGCGAAATCGAAGATGGCCTGCGCGGTCTTGATCGAGACGCCCACGAGCGGGTTCGACTTCTCGAGCCAGCTCTGCGCCGCATCCTTCGCGATCGGACGCTCCGGCACGCGGGCGGTGGTGCTTGGTGCCTGGTGCTTGGTGCTTGGTGCAACCGCCTTGCAAGCGGCCTTGTAAGTCCTTTTCCTGCTCATTCAGCGCTCCTTGATTCGGGGTCGTGGGCGGACGCCGTCACGACCGGCGGCACGTACTCTCCTCCGGCCTGGACCGCGCGGTAGCCGAGCGCGCCGGCCGTGCAACGGTCGCTGTGGCCCTCGGCCGTGCGCTTGGCGAAATAGTTGTGGACGCCGTCCTTCACGACGTCCTGCATCTCGTGCAGGTCCTCGCGGCACTCGACGTCCACCGGCAGGCGCATCTTGCAGCTGTCGATCGCCGTGCGGAACTTCGGGAAGATCTCGCGCTTGAAGTTCGGCGTGAAGACGCAGAGCTCGCACTTGACCGGTTCGGCGGGATCCTTCGACGCGCCGAACTCCTTCTGGCAGAGGTCGCCGAAGCCGACGCCAGGGCCCGTGTAGTCGATGCAGACCTTGTCGCACAGCTCGAGGTACGGACGCACCTCGTTGAGCTGGTCGACCGTGTTGGTGTTCCGGATCACCTTCACGAGCCGCGTCCAGGCGACGTCGCCGACCTTCTCGTAGAGCCAGAGGACGGACGGGTCGCTCGTGCGTCCGAAGTCGTAGCCCGCTGCGAACCGCGCGCCGGCATCCTTCTTTGCCTTCAGCTCCTCGAGCGGCATGTCGGTCGAGGCGTCGAAGCTCTCGCACTTCGCCATGAGGTCGTAAGGGAGCAGCACCGACGAGCCGTCGATGAACTGGCAGAGGAATTCCTGCGCCCACGCCTCCTCGTCGTCGACCGCGGCCCTGAGCTGTTCGACGTCCGTGCCGAGGAAGGGCGCCGCGAGGGTGATGGGCGTGCGGTGGATCGACCACTCGCCAGCCATCCACGCCGCGCCGGCTTCCTCGGGGTTGATCAGACCCTTTTGCGTCACGATCTCGTAGAAGCGCTTGCCCCGTCCCGACTTGCCGTTCGGCGTCGAGGTGAGGAAGGCGGTTTTGAGTCCCTTCAGGGGATTGGAGATCGAGGGAAGGATGGCCTTCCAGGTTGCCGCGGGATCTTCGAAAAAGGCGAACTCGTCCATCCAGATGTCGGCGGAGAAGCCGCGCACGGTGTCCGGCTTGCCGGGGACGGCGATGATGCGGCTGCCGTTGTCGAAGCGGATCGTCGCCGCGCTCATCAGCGCGCCCGGCGCTTCGCGCTCCTCGAGCACCTCGGCAATCGCGAAGTCGAATGCCTTGGCCCAGTCCTGGCACTTGAGGACGGCTTCGTAGCTCTGGCGCTCGGAAGGGGACGCGATGAGGAAGTCCGTCTTCGGCTGCGTGAGGACCTTGCGGACGGCGCGCCCCGCGCCGGTGAAGCTCTTGCCGACCTGACGGCCGGCGATCCAGCAGATGAACCGGTGGGCGTCGTCGAAGACGTCCTTCTGGTACGGTTTGAGGAGCTGGATGGGCGAAGTGATCACAGTCCGAAGATCTCCTTGAGCTTGGCCTGGCGCTCGGCGTCGGTGAGCTTCTTGTCGCCGATGACCTTGGTGGCCTTCTGCTCCTTCGCCTGGGCGAGCTTGAGCTTCTCGTTGGCGATCCGGAGCTCCTCGTCCTTCTGGCCCTTGCGGGCGAGGTCGCACGCCATCATGATGAGGCGGGTCGCGGTCTTCGAGTCGCCGGCGAGCGCGGCCTCGGCGCCCATGTTCTGGAAGCTCTTCACGAGATCGAGGTCGCTGATGCCGCTCTTCGAGGCCATGAGGCCGACTTCCTTTGTGACCTGTGACGCCTTCGCGAGCCGGAGTGCGCAGTCCTCCTCGCGCATCCGGGCGAGGAAGCGGTAGAAGGTAGAGCTCCCGGGAAGGGAGATCTTCATCTCGCTCTTCGCGAGGAGCTTCGCGGAATTGTAAGAGAGATGTCCGCAAAGGGCATAGAGCTTCGTGCGGTCCTCGTCGGACAGCTTCGCCTCCCAGGCGTCGGTTCTCGTTTTCCTTATATTGGACATATCAAAATTCCTTTGTCCACCTCCACCTACTTTCTCCACCTCTTTCCTACAAGGCCACCATGGCGAGGCGACCCTGCTGCGTGATGCAGTACTTCACCTCATCGACGAGCTTGTCGGTGTAGTCCATGATCCACTCCTTCTCGAGGAGCTTCTTCTTGAGCTCGGCGCGGTCGGCGACGGTGAGGTGCTCGCCGACCTGGCGCTCGACGAAGTCGAAGAGCGCGCCATCGGAGAGACCGGCGTTCACGGTGTCCAGCGTCTCCAGCGCCCGCTTCATTGCAAGCCCGTCACGGATCTTTCTCTTTTCTCCTTCAGTCATCTCAAGTTCCTTTCCTTTGTCCACCTCCACCTACTTTCTCCACCTCTTCCCTCATTACTTCTTCTTCCCTCCCAAAATGATGCGATCGTACAGCGCATCGATACGATTCACCATACGATCCAAAAGCCGGTTCTGCGCGGCGTTGTCCGCCTTGATGCCGGCGACGTCCTTTTCGACGGACGACATGCGGAGGAAGAGGTTCTCATGGTCCTTCGCGTTCGCCTTCATCGCGGCCTGATAGCTGGACTGTTCGACCGTGCACGGCTGCGGGACGGATGTCTTTTCGGCGTGCTTCTTCGCGGCGAGCCACGTGACGAGCGCGGAGATGACGCCCGAGCCGACGACGAGCGAGCCCTTGGCGACGATTCCGTCGTCACCGCCCGCGGCCGCCGCCGCCATCACTAAAATCGCAAGCACCATCAACTCTCCAGCCTTTCAACTCTTCAACCTTTCAACCATCCACGACGTGGAGGTGCTGGTTTTCCAGTTCGGCGGAGCCAGCGCGCCGAGCGGCAGAAACGCCGCGGAGGAACTTCGAAGGTATCGAAGACGCGGGTATTATCGCAAATGCGAAGGGGGTGCAAAAACAAAGTTATCACGATAAACACAATTGACAAAATCAACTGAATTATCAAAGATAACAGAATTATCAAAATCAATTGAAATCAAAAGTTGCACTAGTGCAACTTTCTAAATCAAATGATTTACAATCAAAAGAAAACGCGGCGAATTTGCACCGCTCTAGCGACTTTGCTTCGCAAAGCGACCTGCGGTCGGCGGATATGCGTTATCGAAAAAAGAAGCGCGGCTTACTTGTCCGGCTTCGGGTTCACGTCAGGACATCCTTCCAAACCTTCTCGCTTCGGGAAAAGCCAATGGAAGGCGATCAGAAGGCATCCGATAACGTTCGCTATGGTTGTTGTAAGCAGGGTGATCACTACTGAGTCGCTGAGGTTCATTCCGCCGACACCTTTCATGAACGTCATGGCAAGTGCGACCATCGTCACATACGAAACGAACTTGAATGTCTTGTAAAGATACAGTTTTCTCAGTTCATGCTCTTCATCGCGCTGCTTGAGGAATGCGCGGAACCACTTGTTGAAGTTCCGCTGCGCGTTCTCCTTGCGGTCGAGTTCGGCCTTGACCTCATCTTCAGTGAGGGAAACGATGTCCTTTTCACGGATGGCCTTGCTTGTCGGCTGAAGTTCTAAGCTGCCTATGAGTTCGTTGAGCTCACGGTCGATGCTGGATTCAGAATGATCCACTGCCGAATCCTCGTTCCCTGATCAGATCGAGAGGAATGATTCCGTACTGACAGCGGCTATAAACTGTCGCCCATGGTGATCCAGGCCTGTGCGTGAGGTCAGAAAGCTGAAACGCGGTCAAGTTCTTGAAGCGCTTCCAGACGGAGTTGATCACAACTATCGCATCTTTGTCGTCTATCGGCCGGGCATCTCGAAACGCATTGGCAAACTCCGCGTCGTCGAGAGAAAATTCTTTCTTTGTCTCTGTGGCGAATGTGTGGACAATGTCATAGAGTTCCTGAACGACCGGGCCAAAGTCCCACGCTAAAGATTCATTGTCGTGAATCGGAGAGCCAATGACTTTCAGTGCGACGACCTGCGAGAAGAAGACGAGTTTCTGCAACTTCATGTTGCTGAGCATCATGTTTTCGGCCTGCGCCAGCTCAAGAAAACGCTTGGCGACGTCTATCGCGTGATAGGTCTTCATCCCTTGTTCTCCTGTTGCTTCCATGTCGTTTATTATACCAAATCTGGTTTGGGTTTCAATGGGGAACTTACAGGAACTTTTGCAGGTCTTGCACCTTGCCAGCAAGCCGCTTGTACGGGCACTTCCGGCACGCTGCCATCTCGCCGGGCTTGTCATCCTTGCCGACTTCGATGTGGATGTTCGAACCTGCCGCGGCAATCGCACCGTCGCCGCGCGCCGTCGCCGATCCGCCGCGAGAGGGTAGGCCAAGCAGCTCGTCTGGAGTTGTCCCGAAGAAATCTGCGATAGCCACCAGAGTGTCTAATTTCGGTTCGCGCGTTCCCTGCTCCCAAAAAGTCCATGCCGGTTGTGTCACGCCAAATATATTGGCGCACTCGGCAATTGTTTTCCCGCTTGCCTTTCGCGTCTCTCTCAAATGCTCTCCAAACACCCTCATAAAAAAATATTACGAAAAGTAATTTTCCCCATTGACAGACGATATTACATTTTGTTATCATTCCCTTGTCGGTTGACAAAGACAACGCAAGAATACCAAAGCGGGGTTCAAAAGTCAATGCGGCGCAAAACAAACAACATCCTCCTACGCCAAAGGCTACGGAGGACAAGACAACAAGGAGGAACAAAGATGGAGAAGAAGGTGGAGAAGAAGGTGGAGAAAGTAGGTGGAGGTGGAGAACGGAAGGTTAGCCATTCGCAAATCAAGGACGAACTCGCATGGTGCGGCGCTGCACGGAAGGCCGGTAGGAGACCGACGTTCTCTGCAGGGATGACGGCGAATATCGAGAAGACGCGGCAGTTGTGCAATGTTGTTGCCGTCATCGGCAACCTCGCAGAAGAGCTGCGGATTCTTCGTCAGACTGATGGAATCACATCCGGAGAGAAGAAGGCGATCGGCGCGATGCTCGACAAGCTCGGCAAGTTCAAGGACTACGCGGCAAACTGCCTCATCATGAAAGGCGGTGCGAAGTGATTGCGTCAGTGATAGGAGCGCTGGCGGCGAACGCGAACATAGCAACCGCCGTTATTCTCGTCATCATAGCCGAGTATCTTATCTTCCGTCTTTTCCGAATCATCGCGGATCGCAGGAATGACAAGACCGTCGTCCGTAACGCAGGAAATCACCATATCGTCAGGTATGTGTATGTCGGGATACCGCGCCTCTATCTGGGCGGGAATGTCGGCGACCCCATGTGCCGGTATCGTTACCGGCTTTATGTTGCAGCCGGCCATGACGTCTGCCTCTGTAAAGCAGGTGCTTGTGTATTTAAGAGCGGTCACAGACACTGTCCGCTTGCCGATGTTACGGACACGAACCCATCCGACCCAGTCGTCAAGGAGCCGTTCGTTCTTCTTCCAGCATTCTCCGAAGATCGTGCAACGCAACTGCACGTCTTCATCATGCCGATGGATCCATGCCCGGATGAGCTCAAGGACGATCTGGACAACCCCGCACACGGCGGCGACAACGGACGCGGCGAGGGATATTTTCTGGATTGTCGTCATGACTGAATTATACCATTTCCCACTAACCCAAACACAGGAGGAACTAAAGATGCAAGATCAGGACGAAATCATGGAGGCCATGACCGAAGAGCCGATCGGCACGGCAGAGGAGGCGGCGCAGAAGGCGCGGATGCTCGAACACTTTTCGTTCGGCCACGGGCTCTTCCCGATCCACACCGTGCGGACGCCGAGCGGCTCAATGGGCAGGTGCGAGATCAACTCCCGCAAGTTCGCGTTCGCGACGATCGACGCGAGCGGTCCCGACGATCACGCCTGCACGATTCGCATCTTCGACGGCGACGAGGAGATCTTCCACGTGTCGTCGCGGCGCGGCAGGGCCATCAGCGAGGCGGCGGCGCTCGGCCTCTTCAAGGCCTACGTCAAGGACCTCTCCGGCGGAGGCAGCAAGTTTCACCATCGCGGCGGTTTTCTCAAACAACAGATCGAGCGCGCCAAGAAAGGCGGTGCGAAGTGAACGATCTCTTCTGGGCCATTATCGAAGCGCTCTTCAAGCTCTGGTGCGTGGCAGTCCTCGTCCTCTGCGCCCTCATCGCCGCAGGAGGTGTGAAGTGACCAAACCCAACGCCCCCGTCACCGTCGAAGTCCGCGGCGGAATCGTCACCGAATGGCGCGGCCAGCGCGTCATCGGCGGCCGTGCCGCCGACCACATCCGCCACAGCTAAAGCTAAAGGAAAACATCCACTGTCCACCTCCACCTCTTTTCTCCACCTAAACCACAATGAAACCCATCATCTCTTACAACTACGCCGAGATCGGACGCCGCACCGGCAGGAGCCGCCAGTTCGTCTCCGCCGTCTTCCGCGGCGAACGCAAGATGCCGGAGGAACTGCGCGGCCAGCTCATTTCCCTCGGCGTCATCAAAAGGAGCCGCCATGCGAAGCCGTGAACCGCGTCCGGATCTCCGGCTGAGATTCTACAGGAAACCGCAAAGGAGTCGCCATGCCTAAATCGAACAATCGAACAATCGAACAATCGAACAATTCTCCGGACATGCCCACCGTCGCCAGGATCCGTCAGCGGCTCGCCGAGCTCGGGACGGACGAGGTCACGATCGCCCAGGCCGTCTGGGTGTTCGGTGTCTCTACTTCGATGCCGATCCGTCTCCGCATCGAGCGCGGCGAACTTGCCGCGGCGAAGGTGATGGGCGAGTGGCGCATCGACGTCCAGTCCATCCATCGTTATCTTGACAAGGTCAACAAACAGTTCAATAAAGGAAGGTAAGAAAAATGAAGAAGAACGAAGTTATCGTTGCTGAACCGATCGTCCCTGAAGTGATCGATCCACAAGACGGGAAGGTCAAGCCGTATGAACCGTGGAAGGATGACAACTTCACTCCCGACTTGATTACAATCAAGTTGCCCAAGAAGTCGCTTGATCCTGCTGGCCGAATCAACTATTTCCACCATCTCACGATGGAAGCCGGCAAGGTGTCCATCGCCGCGGCTCTGATGACTGGTCTCGAGCTCTACAGGATCAGATCGGAAAGGCGCGGCAACTACAAGGAATGGATAGCGGCAAACCTACCGTTCTCATATGCGACGGCGAATCGCTACACGGATGCGCTCGAGTCGACACTCGGGACTGGCAATCTTCTCTACGATCTTGCTCACGATACGGAAGTGCGTCAGCTTGGCGTCGTTTACAAGTACACGAACCGCACGGAATACAAGTCCCTCTATCAGCTGTATTACGGCGAAGGTATCGTGAAGAAGTCGAAGCTCGGAGGCAGCCGCGTCAAGGAGGCCGAGGCAAACGGCAATAAGGTCGGCCGTCCGACAAAGGAGCAGCTCCAGGCGCGGCTTCAGCAGCAGGAGGAGGAGCTTGGCGCGGACTCGATCCAGAAGCGCGTGGCCGACCTGTTCGCCGCAGCGGTCACGGGCGGCGGCCTCGGCAACTGCGACGACAAGGAGCTCGCGTCCGCCGTCGACATGCTGAAGCAGATCGTCAAGTGTGGCGAGGAAATCATCAAGAGCCGCAAGCGCAAATGAACGACCTCATTCCATACAGTGCAGACGACCTGCACGACATCCACACGATGCTTGGTGTGGAAGCCGTCGAGATCCTGAAGCTGAAGGCGGCGGCCCTCCGCCACTTCATCCGGGCGAAGGACAAGCAGGCCGCGGCGGAGGAGATCGCGCGGACCTTCGGCTCGAAGCTGAAGGGCCTCTCGCTCAAGTCCCTCTACCGGATGGCCGACAAGTACGCGGCGTCGAACTGCTCGCTCCGTTCGCTGATGGACGGGCGGATGATCCGCAAGCTCCGTTCCGGCGGTCTCGCCGAGAACAAGGAGTTCCTCGCGTTCTGGCACGAGCTCTGCCTTCGGAACAAGCGGGCGACGGCTCCGGCCTACCGCGAGCTCTTCTACCGGCTGAAGGCCGGAGAGGTGATCCCCGGATTCGGCGACTGGAGGCAGATCTACGCCGGTGAGCACGGCGGGCTCTTCCCGTCGCCGGAGCGGGCGTGTCCCTACGAGCCGGGCGCATGCGTCCCGAAGGGCTGGACCCTGCGGACCCTCACCCGCCTGAAGCCCGACGAGTTCGCGCTCGTCGCGGCGCGGAAGGGCACGATGGCGGCGACCATGGAGCGGCTCCCCGACATCCACCGGACGCGCGTCGGCTTAAAGAGCTGCCGCGTCGTCCAGATCGACGACATGTGGTATGAGCACAAGGTCGCGTTTGGCGCCAACCGGCACGCCCAGCGCGTCGTTGAGTTCTCGATGATCGACGTGGCCACCGGCAAGTTCTTCGCGTGGCTCACCAAGCCGGTACTGGAGAGGGAAGATGGAAAACGCGAAACGCTCAGAAGCAGGTGGGCCCGGTACCTCGTCGCTTACCTACTCGGAACTGTTGGAGTTCCGGAGGAAGGTGTGCTCATTATGGGAGAGCATGGAACCGCAAGCGCAGATGGGGCTTTTGAAGAAGCTCTCGCTCGCATCAGTGGAGGACGCATCAGATTCGGAGCTGGCGGTCTACTTTCTACGCCTCTGGGAAAAGGTCTCTACCAGGGAACGCCGAAGGGTAATCCCCGTTATAAAGGGCTTCTCGAGGGACAGCACTCCCTCATAAAGAACGAGCTTGCCGCCGTTAAGGGTCACATGGGCGGCGGCCGCGAGGGGAAGAGCGAGTTCGTCTACGGCATGGAGCGCGAGGACGAGCAGCTCCGGGCGATCGCGCGGGCGCTCCGGAACGTCAGGCCCGGGATCGAGAGCCGGTTGGACTTTCCGTTCATGGACTACCTCGACTTCAAGGCGATCGTCGATACAATGTACGCGAACATCAACGCGCGGCGGACGCATTCCTTGGAGGGATGGGACGGTCAGGGCTTCATGAGTCCCGAGTTCTGGAACGCGACGGCCGGCGCGTGGGTGCCGGTCGAGAGCGTCCGGAATGAGCCGGAGGTCATCCAGCAGGCGATCTACAATGCGATCCAGCTCGGGCAGATCAAGGTCCGCCGGACGCGCCTCTCGCCGGAAGAGGCGTGGAAGCTGCGCGAGGGCGACCGGGCGTGGAAGCTACCGCCGAGCGTGATCGCAACCGAGGTGATGGGCATCGAGCTTTCGATGACCGCCACCTGCAACCAGAAGCTGGAGCTCAAATGCAAGGACGATTCCATCCTCGCGGAGTATGTGATCCCCGGCGTGCTCGATGGTGGCGGGTCCCTGACCCGCGGCGAGGCCTATCTCGTATGGGTCAATCCGTTCGATTGCTTCACGGCCTATGTAGCCGACCTTAAGGGCCGCTTCATCGGCACTGCAAGGGTCTCTCCGCGCGTCAGTTACGCCGACCAGGAGGCGATCGAGCGCGAACTCGGCGTCCGCCAGGCCGCCATCGCCGCGGAGCGGAAGCGCCTGCAGCCGGCCGTCACGCGGATGCAGATGGCCGAAGCGGCGCGCTCGCGGCAGAACGCGGACGCGATCCTCGGCGAGGATCCCGCGCTCTCGGCCGCCCGCAAGAGTGCCGCGGCGCACGAGCTTTCGCGCGTAACCGCCGCGGAGATCGACTTCGATGGAGCGGGCGAACTTGGCGGCGGCGACACGATTGACGACGCCGACTTCGCTGAACTTTGATTTTTCAACCACCAACCAGAAAGGAACCAAGAAGATGAATGAAAAGACCAAGACGACGCAGCTGCTGATGCCGGAGGTCGTGACCGATCTCGTGCCAGCACAGCCGTCGCAGGGAATGAACCGATCCGCCGACCAGGTGCGCGCTTCAATGCGCATGTACCTCGATGCCGGCCGGATCTCCGACGAGGGGCTGGAGTCGCTGATCCGGCTCTTCAACCTCGGCAAGGCGAGGGGTTACTCCTTCGACCAGACGGGCGAGCTGGTGAGCTACTCCGGCGCGACGATGAGCCGGCTCTTCGCTGGCAAGTACGACGGCAATCTCGAAAAGGTGGTCGCGCAGGTGGACTCGTTCCTCGACCTCGAAGCCGAGCGCGAGAAGATGAAGAACGACCGCTTTGTCGAGAACTCCATCTGGGAGTCGGTCAAGCGGCTCTGCGACATGGCGATTCGCCGCAACGCGATCGTCCGGCTCGTGGGACCGTCGCAGATCGGCAAGACCTTCTGCTTGAAGGAGTACGCGCGGCGGGCGAAGATCCAGGTCTGCTACATCCGCATTCCCGCCGCGCCTACCTTTAAGCTGGTGGTCGATGCCGTCTGCCAGGCCGTGGGCGTCAACTCTTCGCTGCGGGTGGAGGAGGCGCGGCAGCGCGTCACCAAGGCCGTGAGCCGCAACACGCTCATCATCATCGACGAGTTGCATGAGCTCGTGATGAGCGCCGGAAAGGGTACGGCGATGAAGTGTATGGAATGGGTCCGCGAGATCTGGGACAACAGCGGCTGCGGCATGGTGCTCTGCGGCACCCGCTCGATGGAAGACGACCTCATCAACGACGCGAAGATGAAGGGCTGGCTCGTGCAGATCGACCAGCGCTGCATCCGCGTCAAGCAGCTCCCCAACCGCATCCCGATGGAGGATATCGTCCTCGCCGGCGCGGCGTATGGCATCAAGGGAGATTTTGGAAAGGCCGAAAACATCCTTGCGACGATCCGCATGAACCGTCTCACCGCCTGTCTCACGATGACGGCCAGCTGGTGCGACGGCAACAACCGCGACAAGGCGAAACACCCGAAGACCTGGGAGAGCTTCGCCAAGGTCTATAAGGGCGCGTTCGAGGAGGTGGCCTGATGACGATGAAACGGTGCCGTAACGGCAAGTGCAGCTTCAACCATTTGGGGCACTGCAAGGTCATTCCCAATTCCAAGTACTTCCACTGTAAACAATCCGGCGACGAAATCGTCGACATCTGAAAGGAGAAAAATGCGCCACAAACTCACGGTCCAGAGGACCACACGCAACCACAAAAACACCAGGAAAGGCAAGAGGAAATGAGCAGGATCAAGATCGAGGACGAGGTCAAGCCGGTCGCGACCAAGGAGGAGTACTTCGAGGTCGTCGACGACATCGCGACTATGGACGTCGAGCGCCAGAAGCTCGAGGTCGAGCTGAAGCAGCGCCACCAGGAGATTGACAACCAGTTCGGCGAGAAGCTGGACGCCCTGAAGAAGGACATCCAGTGCAAGATGCGCCGGGCGCAGCCGTACTTCATCGACCACCAGGCCGAGCTGTGCGCGAAGGGCCAGAAGCAGGGCGAGACGAAGCTCGCGGTCTTCGGGATCCGCACGGGGATGCCGAAGTTCGTGAAGAAGGTGCGCACGGCCCTGAAGGCCCTCGCGGAGGAGTGGTTCGATAACGACTACCTGAAGCCGTTCGTCCGGACTGCCCACGACATCGACCAGGCCGCGGTGATCGCACTCTGGAAGGATGACCGCGAGAAGTTCAACGAGTTGATCCCGCGGTCGCATGTGACGGTCACGCAGGATGACACGTTCTGGGTCGAGCCGAAGGCCGACGAGCAGGTCTAATCAATCAATAGGAGGTTCCACATGGGCAAGTGCAAGCACATCTACACCGAGGCCGAGGCACCGACAAACACCGGCAGCCTCAACCGGCCGGCGCGTTTCAACCTGCGGCTCGACTGCTCGGCCAGGGCGCGGACG
>JAZUHK010000034.1:0-14723 GCA_045641645.1 Kiritimatiellia bacterium | reverse complement strand
GGTCATTGCCCATGCAGGCGGCGAAGGGTACAGTCCAAGAGGGTTGCTGGAGCTGGTTGGGCTTGGCGCCGATTCGCTTGACAAGTACCCGCACGAGTTTTCCGGCGGTCAGCGGCAGCGCATTTGCATTGCTCGCGCACTGGCAGTTCGTCCATCTCTGCTGATCTGCGACGAGGCAGTCAGCGCACTGGATCTTTCCATTAGGGCGCAGGTGCTGGAATTGCTTGCCGAACTCAAGCGCCGACTGGGCCTGTCGCTGATGTTCATCACGCATGACCTCGGCGTTGTCCAGCACATTGCCGACAGGGTCATAGTGATGAATAACGGCAGGATAATAGAAAAGGGGCTCTGTGACGAAGTCATCAGAACCCCTCGAGAAGCCTACACCCAATGCCTAGTGGCTTCCGTACCGAAAATCGGTAAACCCCTTATTTGACGGTGATCACTGAGTTGAACGTACCCTGATCGTTGGGCACGGCATTGACGTTCTCCGGATCGGCACACCAGGTCCCGTCGATCACGAACTTGTACTGGTAGCTGCCGGCCGCGAGCTTGAGCGTCGCGACATAGATGCCGGCGCGGGCCTTGTAGGCCATCTTCTTCGCCGTCGGATCCCAGCCGTTGAATTCGCCCGCCACATAGACGGCCTTGCCCTTGTCGGCGTGAACCGTGAACGTCACGTCCTTCTTCGTCGCCGGCTTCTTGGCAACGGGCTTCTTCGCGCACTTCTTGACGACCGTCTTCGCGACGGCGCACTTCTTGTTGGTCTTGATCTTCATTTTGTTTTTCCTTTTTTGTTTGTTAAAAAATCTTCTGGTGGTCAGAAAACTGCCTTTTTAGCAGCGAACGGGCGAATAGTATCTCACATTTTTTAAAAAAGTCAAATATTTGATTAATTTTTTTGCAAGGTCTGGTTTGCGCAACCGGTTTGCGGAGCTTGGGTTTGCGTGCGGTTGCGGTTTTGTGATATAATATCGCCCATTCTTCAACTGAACAGCAAACAGGAGTACATCATGGGCGAAGTCATCGGTGCGGGCGAATTGCACAAGGGCGTCAAGCTGCTTATCGACGGGGAGCCGTGGGAAATCACGGAATTCGATTTTTCCAAGCCGGGCAAGGGCCAGGCCATCTACAACTGCAAGCTCCGCAACATGATGACCGGCGGCGGCATGACCAAGAGCTATCGCTCGGGCGACAAGTTCGAGAAGCCGGAGCTCCTGCAGCAGTCCGTCACCTATTCCTACGATGACGGCACCGCGTTCGTCTTCACCGACGACAACTTCGAGGAGATTCGCGTCTCCTACGAGGTGATGGGCGATAAGAAGTACTTCCTGATGGACGAGATGGAAGTGAAGGCGCTCTTCTTCAACGAGAAGGTGATCGGCGTGGAGCTCCCCGCGCTCGTCGAGCGCAAGGTGACGAAGGTGGAGCCTGGCGTGAAGGGCAATACCGCTTCGGGCAAGGTGACGAAGCCCGCGACGGTCGAGGGCGGCTATACGCTCCCCGTGCCGCTCTTCATCAACGAAGGCGACGTGATCCGCATCAATACCGAGACGGGCGAATACAACGACCGTACGGCCACCAAGTGACCTTTCCCTGGATTCTCGCCGATGAAGTGCGAGATTTGCCATAATGCCCCTGCGGCGACGGCCATCAGTCGCCGCAAGAAGGGCGGCGAAGAGGAGGAGCTCTACGTCTGCGAGGCGTGCGCCCGTCAGGAACGGAAGCGCCGTCACGAGAAGAGCCAGCGGACACGTAAGGTAACGGGTCTTCCGCCGGGGGTTTCGATGTCGGTCACGCAGATCGGCGGAGACGGCGAAGAGCCGCCGCCGCCGATCGTCGAGGCCATCGTCAACGCCTTTCACGGCATGGTTTCCGATCTGGAGAAGGCGCAGGAGGAGCAGGGCCGGCGCCGCCACAAGACCGTCTTCCGCAACTTTCCCGTCGAGCGCGCCGAGAGCGCCTATCGCGTGGGCGTCCGCCTGCACCTTGAGGGGCTGCACCTCATCGGCGAACTGGAGGCGGTGCAGCGGGCGATGCGCGCGCTGGAACTGCAGCTCAACGGCGTCGCCGCCGACGGCGTCAAGGACGCAGGGCACGCCTTTCAAATCGCCTATACGGGTTCGGCCGAGCGGGTGAAGCGGGTGGTCGAGGACATCCTGCGCGAGGAGCGCAATGCGCGGGTGCGGCTCTTCGAGGAAATGCCGCGCGTTTTCGGCGATTCGCTCTGCCGGGCGCTGGCCATTCTCAAGAACTGCCGGCTGCTCGCCCCGGGCGAACTCTTCGACCTGCTGTCGCCGCTGCGGCTGGCGGCGCTGGAGGGAATGCTCGACGGCATTTCCCTCGCTGAGGTCGAACGGCTAATGAGGGATCAGGACCTTTCGTCGTCGGAAGACAAGCTGGAGTTCGCGGAGCGCGACCGGCTTGACGCCGAGCGCGCCGACCGGATGAACCGCCGGTTCGAGGACGTGATGCTGAACGAGCGAGCGGAGGGGAAGTTGCTGTGAGCATGCTGCTGACGAAGAATGCGCTCGATGCGATGAACGGAGCGGCGAGTTGCGCGCGTCAGCTCGGGCACGACCACGTGGGGGCGGAGCATATCCTCCTGGCGATCCTCGCCATTCCCAAGTGTCAGGCGGTCGGGCGGCTCGTGCGGCTGGGCTTTTCGCCGGAGGAGCTTTCCGAATCGATGCGGACGATGATCTCCGGCACCGGCGGGGCGACGCTCCAGCGCGGGCCGTTGCCGCTTACCTCGCGCACGAAGAAGGTGCTGGATATCGCGGTGATCGAGGCGGGCGGGCCGGGCAAGGCCGTCGATACGGTCAACCTGGTGACGGCCATTTTGCGTGAAGGCGAGAATGCCGCGGCGCAGCTGCTGTTCAACGCGGGGCTTACGGTGGAGAAGTTCCTGGCGGCGGGCACGCAGGGGGCGGCGACGCCGAAGCGTGAAGAGGGCGAGGACGACGGGGCGGCGGATGACGGGCGGCAGGACGAGGCGAAGGAGAAGCCGGAGAGCGAACCGCCGAAGACGCCGGCCGTCAATGCGTTCGGGCGGGATCTGACGGAGCTGGCGGCCAAGGGACGGCTCGATCCCGTCATCGGTCGGGCGAAGGAGCTTAAGCGCGTCATTCAGGTGCTGTCGCGGCGGACGAAGACCAACGCGGTTCTGATCGGCGAGGGGGGGGTGGGCAAGACGGCGATCGCCGAGGGCCTGGCGCTCGCGATTCACCGCGGCGATGTGCCCGAGAAGATGCAGGGCAAGCGCGTCGTGGCGCTCGATATGGCGCGGGTGGTGGCGGGCACCCAGTACCGCGGCCAGTTCGAGGAGCGGCTCAAGAAGATCATCGACGAGACGCGGCGGGCCGGGAATATCATCCTTTTCTTGGACGAAATCCACACGATGGTCGGCGCTGGCGGCGCCGAGGGTGCGATGGATGCGGCCAATATCCTCAAGCCCGCCCTCGCCCGCGGCGAATTGCAGTGCGTGGGCGCGACGACGCTCAAGGAGTACCATAAGTCGATTGAGAAGGATGCCGCGCTCGAGCGCCGCTTCCAGTCGGTGCAGGTCGATGAGCCGTCGGTGGCGGATGCGGTCGAGATCTTGAAGGGCATCGCTCCGAAATACGAGGAGCACCACGCCGTCGTCTTCGGTCCCGGGGCCTTGCGCGCGGCGGTGGAGCTGACCGCGCGCTATCTTCCGGCGCGGCAGCTGCCGGACAAGGCGATTGACGCGATGGACGAGACGGGGTCGCGGCTCAGGATGGGCGCGAGCGTGCGTCCGCGGCGGCTGACCGCCTTGCAGGAAAAGCTCGATCGGCTGCGCGCGCAGAAGGACGAGGCGGTGAAGGCGGGGGATTTCGACGACGCCGCCGCTTGCCGCGAGGAGATGCGTTTGCTCAAGGAGACGTTTGCCGCGGAACTTGCCAAGTGGAAGGCGCGCGAGACCGAGGTGAAGGTCGAGGCGTCCGAGCGGGATATCGCCGAGACCGTCTCGCTGATGAGCGGGGTGCCGGTGGAGAAGATGGACGCCACCACCGCCGAGAAGCTGTTGGGGATGGAGCAGGCGCTCGCCGAGGTGGTGATCGGCCAGGAACCGGCGGTGAAGGCCATCGCTCGCGCCTTGCGCCGCAGTCGCGCGCTCAAGGGCAGTCCCAAGCGGCCGATCGGCTCGTTTCTCTTCCTCGGGCCGACGGGGGTCGGAAAGACGCATCTCGCGAAGATGCTCGCCGAGCGCGTCTATGGCGACGAGAAGGCTCTGATCACGTTGGACATGTCGGAGTTTCAGGAGAAGTACTCCTCGTCGCGGCTCGTCGGCGCGCCGCCCGGTTATGTGGGCTACGACGAGGGCGGGCAGCTTACGGAGAAGGTGCGGCGGCGGCCCTATTCGGTAGTCCTCTTCGACGAGTTCGAGAAGGCGAACGGCGACGTCCTCAACATGCTCCTGCAGATTCTCGACGACGGGCGGCTGACCGACGGCCAGGGGCGCGTCATCGACTTCCGCAATACGATTATCATCTGCACGGCCAATCTCGGCTTTGATTTCGCGCGCGAAGGGCATCAGCTGGGTTTCGCCATGAAGACGGCCGAGACCAGTTACGAGCTGCTGAAGGAGAAGCTGCTCGCCGAGGCGAAGCGCACCTTCCGCCCCGAGCTCCTCAACCGCTTTGACGAGACGGTGGTCTTCCGCAAGCTGGAGAAGGAGGATCTCGCCGCCATCCTCAAGCTGGAGATCGCCAAGCTCCAGACTCGGCTCGACGATCTGCACGTGCAGCTTTCGCTCGACCGCAAGGCGGCGGATTTCCTGATCGAGAAGGGCTACGATTCGGCGCTCGGAGCGCGTCCGCTCCGACGGGTGGTGCAGGATTACGTCGAAGACCCGCTTGCCGACCTTGTCCTCGCGGGGAAGACGAAGTCGAAGATGCGCGCGCATCTCGCGAAGGACGGGCAGTCGCTCCGGTTCTAATCGCATGAAGTGCCGCGGATTGAGCTTGATGAGCGGCGGGCTCGACAGTCAGCTCGCGATTCGCGTTCTGGAACGCGCCGGAGCCGAGGTAGAGGCCGTCACTTTCGTCTCGCCGTTCTTCAAGTCGCGGGAGGCGGAAAAAGCGGCGGCGGCCCTGGGCGTAAAGCTCCGCGTGGTCGATTTCACCGACGATATCCTGTCGCTGCTCGTGAATCCGCCGCACGGCTTCGGCGGCGCGATGAATCCCTGCATCGACTGCCATGCGGCGATGATCCGCCGCGCGGGCGAGCTGATGCGGCGGCTTGGCTACGACTTTGTTGCTACGGGCGAGGTCGTGGGTCAGCGTCCGATGTCGCAGAACCGCCAGTCGATCGGCATCGTCGCGCGTTCGTCGGGGCTCGAAGGACGGCTGATACGGCCGCTTTCGGCGAAGCTCTTGGAGCCGACCTTGCCCGAGCGCGAGGGGAAGATCGACCGGGAACTGCTCTTGGACATTTCGGGACGCTGTCGCGACCGGCAGATCGCGCTCGCCGCCGAGTTCGGCATCGTGGACTATCCGGCTCCGGCCGGCGGATGCAAGCTTACGGAAGAGGGTTTCGCGCGCAAGCTTCGCGATCTCATGACCCACGAGGGAATCGGCGACCGGCGTCTCGTGAATCTCCTCACGGTGGCGCGGCGGTTCCGGCTTCCCGGCGGTGCCGGGGTGCTCCTCGGGCGAGATCAGCAGGAGAACGCGATTCTCAAGGGGGCGGCGGATATCGGTAAAGTGCTGATGCCGGTGAATGCGCCGGGCCCGACGGCGGTCATTACGGGACCGTGCGGCGAAGACGACCTTCGGTTGGCGCGGCAACTCGTCGCGGCCTACACGCGCACGGACCGGCTGCCGGAGAATGTGCGGCTTTCGGATGGCGCGGAAGTGCCGCGTCCGTATGTGCGCGAGCCCTTCAAACCGTGGCAGATATGCTGACGGATATTGTGCCTGCGGGGTTTCCGCGGCACAAGGAATGGTGGCGCGCATGGGTGTTTTTGCGCGCTGTCGCCACAATCCGTGGTGCCGGAGGGGGTGTCGGAAGCACAATTTTCAAAAAAAGTCCGCCGGACTGAAAGTGGTTTTTAGTCAATAAAATCAGGGGTTTTGTCGTTTTTGATTTTTCGTTGCCTTGATTTTATTGAACTTTTTTCCATTACCCCCTTGCAAACCCCTGAAAAACATGGTAGATTATCACCAAACCACGCGGGAATGGTTCCTGCGTGACAAAAGGATCAAACTAAAATGGCTAAGAAGGTTCCTACGACCAAGTCCGAAATCATGGCCGCGCTCGCTGAAGCCGCCGGCATCAGCAAGAAGCAGGCCGTCGCCGCCTACGAGAAGCTCCTCGCGATCGCTTACGAGGGCGCCAAGGGTCCGAAGGGCATCATGCTCCCGGGTCTCGGCAAGGTTCTGAAGGCGAAGAGCAAAGCTCGCATGGGCCGCAATCCCGCGACCGGCGAGACGATCAAGATTCCCGCCCGCACGAAGGCGAAATTCCGTCTCTGCAAGGCCGCCAAGGACGCGATCCTCGGCTAATGCCGACGGCATCGTCCGCTTGGCGATGCACGAAACGCGGCACCCGTTCGGGCGCCGCGTTTGTTTTTGCACAAGAATATGGTATGATATTTAGACACAAGGAGGAAACCATATGAACAAGCTTATGTTGACGACCGGGGTAGTGGCGATGGCCTTCGCCGCGTGGGCGAACGAATTCGATGCCGTGGTGGTGAGCGGCACGACCGATCGCGCCAATCCCGTCGGTTATCGCGTCGGGGATGAAATCACTTTCACCTTCGGGTTCGACCCCTGTCCCGCGGCGCTTACCAACGGCACCTGCCGTTTTAGCTGGCGGTTGCGCGCCGACGGCGTGAAGGGCGAGGAGCGCGGCGCGATTCCGCTTGACGGGCGGCCGTTGCAGCTCAAGACCAAGGCCGCACACCCCGGATTCGTGATGGTGGAAGCGCGGGTCGTCGATGCTGCCGATCAGCCGATCCGTCGCGACGGTGCGGCGGCCGGGGCGCCCGGCTGGGAGGGCGGTTCAAACGAACTTTTCTTCTACGGGGCAGCCGGCATTGACTTGGAGAAGCTCGTGCAGGCGCATGCGGAGCCCGAGGATTTCGACCAGTTCTGGGCGCGGCAGAAGGCCCGCCTCGCCGCCGTGCCGGTGCAGGCGAAGATCACGCCGGTCGAGTCGCCGGACGGGGCTCCTTACGAACTTGCTCTCGTCAAGGTCGATTGCGCCGGCCCCCGCCCGTGCTTCGGCTGGCTCATGAAGCCCCGCAAGGCCGCGAAGGGTTCGCTTAAAGTGACGCTTGAAGTCCATGGTTATGGCGCCTGGAATCGCCAGGGCAAGCCCAGCGCCGATGCCTATCGGCCCGACCGCGTCTTCCTGGCGATGAATGCCCACGGCTGTGATCCTACGCTTCCCGACGCCTACTACGATGCTTTCCGGGATGGGGTGCGGACGCCGAGATACGATTACGCCTTCTCGCCGTATCAGAACGAATATCCCGAGGGGTGCTACTTCAATGGAATGGCCTTGCGGGTCATTCGCGCCATCGAGTTCCTGAAGACGCTTCCCGAATGGAACGGGAAGGATGTCGAAGTGGAAGGCGGCAGCCAGGGCGGGCTCCAGACGATGTGGGCGGCGGCGCTCGCCGACGGCGTGACGGTGGCGCGTCCGAGCGTCCCGTGGTGCTGCGACTTCGGGGCCGACGCGGTTCAGCGGATTGTCGCCGATTGGCGCATTCCCTATACGGATGCGCTCAGGTATTACGATGCCGTCAATATGGCCAAGCGCGCGAAGTGCCGCGTGGAAATCACCCGTGCGGGTCTCGGGGATACCTGTTGCGTCCCTTCGACGATAGCGGTTCTCTACAACGCGCTTCCCGCCGACCGGCGTTCGATCGTCTGGGTGCAGGGTTCGCGGCACGGCTATGTGCCGCCGGTGGCGAGCCAGTCGATCGAGCTGCCTTCCGGCAAGACGGTTGAGGTGAAGCTCGGCAATGCCGTTTACACCGGCAGGGCGCTTCCGGAATCGAACTGAGCGAACCTGCTTTTTTTGGTATAATACAAAGCATGAAACGCAAGATTGTCTTGGTTGCGGCGCTGGCGGCGGGGGTGCTTGCCGCCGTCCTCTCCCGCTTCTACCTCTCCGCTCGCGAGTCCGAACTCCTCTCCGCTCAACTGGCGCTTGCCAGCCGCTATGGCACTATGGACGTGCTCGTCTTCCGGGCGGACATTCCCGGCGGCACCGTCCTTTCGCGCGGCGATCTCGGCGAGATGTCCGTTCCCGCCCTCGGGCTCAGGGGGCAGGCGCTCACGCGCGAAAATCTCGCCGAGGTCATCGGGCGGCGGCTCGTGCTGGGGCATCGCCGCGGCGAAGTGCTCTTCTGGTCGGATGTCGAAGGCGGCAATCCCCATGAGCAGGGGCTTTCGAGCGACATCAAGCGCCAGATGCGCGCCATCTCCATCAACGTCAACGGTTCGGCGAGCGTTTCCGGGATGGTGCGGCCGAACGACCGCGTGGACGTGATCGGCACCTTCTCCTTCCCGCGCGCCGGCGCGTCGTCATCACGCGATGCCGAGTTGGTCACCTGCACCATCCTCCAGAACGTCCTCGTCCTCGCCACCGGGCAGGAGACCGCCAAGTCCGCCGTCGAGGGCTATCGTCCCGACCGCGGCTATTCGCTGGTGACGCTGGAGGTGTCGCCGCGCGAGGCCGAGATGATCGCCTTTGCCGAGCAGATGAAGGGGCGGCTGGTGCTCACCCTCCGCAATCGTACCGACACCTCTTACGAACGCGAATTGCCCGAGGTCGATTTTGCCAAGATCAAGGGTGAGATGGAGACGCTCAACCTGAAGCGTCAGCAGAAGCTCGGAGGGCGCTGAGATATGACGCTTACCACTCTCGTCGGCGGCGAACGCTTCGAGCGCGAACTTTCCGAGGGCAGCTACATCCTCGGCCGCAGCGAGGGTTGTCAGGTGCGGATCGACGATCCGCTCGTTTCCGAGCGGCATGCCATCCTCACCATCCGCGACGGCATCGCGACCATTGAAGATCTGCATTCGGCGGGGGGGACGCTGGTGGACGGCGAGGTGATCGAGTGCCGCACGCTGCTCTCCGGGGAGAGTGTGATTCAGCTGGGGAATGCGTTGTTGCGCGTGAGCGAAGCGGTTGCCGACGACGCGGACGGCGAACCGGCGTCCGCGGTGCCCGCGGAGGAGGCGCCGCCGCCGGCCGAGGGTTCCGCGCAAGAATCGCAGGTTCCGCCGGAGCAGGATGCGCTGAGGGCCCTGCGGCGCGATGTCCAGGAGCAGGTTGAGCGCGAACTCCTGAAGCGGATGGATTTGAAGCGGCTTACCTTGCAGGGCGCGGAGCGCGATGAGCTCGAAGAGCAGGCGCGGGAGAAGATCCGGCAGATCATCGACGAGGTGGTGGCGAACGGGCGGCTCCCCGAGGCCATCGACCCCGTGCGGCTCGAAGAGGACGTCTTCAACGAGGCGATGCGCTTGGGGCCCCTCGAAGAACTGCTGGCCGACGATTCGGTGAGCGAGATCATGGTGAACGGGCCGTCGCGCGTCTATGTCGAGCGGCAGGGCAAGCTCGTCCTTTCGGATTGCCAGTTCTCCGATGACGCGAGCGTGATGGCCGTCATCGAACGCATCGTCTCGCCGCTCGGCCGCCGCATCGACGAATCCCAGCCGTATGTGGACGCCCGTCTCGCGGACGGCAGCCGCGTGAACGCCATCATTCCGCCGCTGGCGCTCTCGGGGCCGACGATCACCATCCGCAAGTTCTCCAAGCAGGCGCTCTCGGCGGAGGACTTCGTCCGCTTCGGCACCTGGACCGCCGCCGCCGCCGAGTTCATGCGGCTTTGCGTGGTTCTCAGGAAGAACATCATCGTCGCGGGCGGCACCGGTTCCGGCAAGACGACGCTCCTGAACCTTCTCTCGGGCTTCATTCCCGCCGCCGAGCGCATCGTGACGGTGGAGGACGCGGCGGAGCTCAAGTTGCAGCAGCCGCATGTGGTGCGGCTCGAAGCGCGGCCGCCGAACATCGAGGGGAAGGGCGCGGTGACGATTCGCGACCTCGTCAAGAACTGCCTTCGCATGCGCCCCGACCGCATCATCGTGGGCGAGTGCCGCGGGGGCGAGGCGCTGGACATGCTGCAGGCGATGAACACCGGCCATGACGGGTCGCTCACCACCGTGCACGCGAATTCGCCGCGCGATGTCATTTCGCGTCTGGAGACGATGGTGCTGATGAGCGGCATGGAGCTGCCGTCGCGTGCAATTCGCGAGCAGATCGCCTCGGCGGTGGATATCGTCATCCACGAGTCGCGGCTCGGCGACGGTTCGCGCAAGGTGATTGCGATTTCCGAAGTGACGGGGCTGGAAGGCAACCAGATCGTGATGCAGGAGATCTTCACCTTCGTACAGACGGGAGTGGACGCGAACGGCAAGGTGCTGGGTGAGTTCAAGCCGACGGGGGCGATTCCGACCTGGATCGACCAGCTTAAGTACCGTGGCATCGAGGTGGACATGCGGATGTTCAGCGAAGGTTGAGGTGGAGGTGGAGGGAAAATTGCGATGACCGAGGGGATGATTATTCTGCTTTTTGCCTTCGCCGCGGCGGGGGTCGTCTGGTATTTTGTCGGCGACCTCAGGATCAAGGCGGGCTGGCAGAACTGCGAAAGTCCGCTCGCACGCTGGCTTGACGCCCGTCGCCGCCGTGCCTTCGACTTCCAGCTTCCGGATGCGCTGATGACGATGACCAACGCCTTGCGGGCCGGCTTCTCGATTCAACAGGCCTTCGATGCCGTGGTCGAGCAGGGCGACAAGCCCATTGCCGAGGAATTCGCCATCCTCCAGCAGCAGCTGCGGCTCGGAATGAGCTTCGACGAAGCCCTCGCCTCGCTTGCCGAGCGGGTGGGGTCCGACGATCTCAGATTGGTGACGACGGCGCTCCTGATCGGCCGCAAGACGGGCGGCAACGTGACCGAGGTCTTCGACAAGATCTCCCATACGATCCGCGGCAGGATGAAGATCGAGCGCAAGGTCCGGACCCTTACCGCGCAGGGGCGGATGCAGGGTATCGTCATCACGGCGATGCCGTTTCTGCTGGCGCTGGCGATGACGATTGTCAAACCCAAGATGATGATTCCCTTTTTCCTGAGTCCCTTCGGGGTCGTTTCCGTCTTGGTGGCGGTGACGCTCATCACCCTCGGGTGGCTCTGCATCCGCAAGATCATTACGATTGACGTTTGAATTTCCCATGACCGACGATTACGAACTTCTCGATTCTGGCGACGGGCGCAAGCTTGAGCGCTTTGGCAAGGTGGTGCTCGCCCGCCCGTGTTCGCAGGCGCTGTGGCGTCCCGAGCGGAGCGCGGCGGAATGGGCGCGGGCGACGGCGAGTTTCGACCGCGAGGACGGCAACAACTGGCACGGCCGGGCGAATCTGCCGAAGGAGTGGACGATCGAGACCGCCGGCATTCGCTTCCGGCTGGGCGGCACCGACTTCGGGCATCTCGGCATCTTTCCCGAACAGCGCGCCCAGTGGCGGTGGATCCGGGAACAGGTGGAGAAGAGAGGTGGAGCGCGGAAGGTTTCGGTTTTGAATCTCTTCGCCTACAGCGGCGGAAGTACGATGGCGGCGGCGCTCGGTGGCGCGGAGGTCTGTCATCTCGACGCTTCGAAGGGGATGGTCGAGTGGGCGCGCGCGAACGCGGCGCTGAACGCGCTCGCGGAAAAGCCCGTCCGCTGGATCGTCGATGACGCCCACAAGTTCATGAAGCGTGAAATCCGCCGCGCGCGTCGTTACGATGCCATCGTTCTCGATCCGCCTACCTTCGGGCGCGGAGCGGGCGGTGAGCTGTACAAGATCGAACGCGACCTCAAGGAGACGCTGGCCCTGGTGAAGGAGCTGCTTTCGGAGCGGCCGCTGTTCGTGCTTTTCTCTTCCCATACTCCGGGGCTTTCGCCCGTCGTGGCCGAAAACGTCCTCTCCCAGCTTTTCCCCGCCGCACGCCTCGAATCGGGCGAGATGCTCTTGGAAGGCGGCGGCAAGGCCTGTCCCAGCGGCATCTTCTGCCGCGCCGTCTTCTGAGGAGCAAGGTGATGTCGCAGGAATCGCTCACTCTCCGTCAAGCCGCGCAACTCGTTAATCTCGACGAGAACGAGCTTCGTCACGCGGCGCAGCGCGGCGAGGTGCCGGCGCAGGAACGCGGCGGCGACTGGCATTTCCTCCGCCGGGATCTCGACGAGTGGGCGCAACGCGATCTTCTGGCCGCTTCACCGCGGGAACAGCTCCGGCGGCATGAGGCGATTCGCGCGGCGCGGCAGCGGACGCATGCCGGCGACGCCCGCGTGGCCGATCTTTTCAGGCCCGGCTCGATTACGCTCGCCCTCGGCGCCAAGGCGAAGGCGGGTGTCGTGCGCGACATGGCGGATCTTGCCGCACGGACGGGACTCGTCTATGATCCCGAGGCGCTTTACCGCGAACTCAAGGCGCGCGAGGACGTCGCCTCCACCGCCGTCGGCGAAGGCGCGGCGTTCTTGCACCCGCGTTTCCATGACCCTTATCTCTTCGAGGAATCGTTCATCTGCTACGGGCGCAGCGTCCAGCCGGTCTTTTTCGGCGCGGCCGACGGCGAGCCGACACACCACTTCTTTCTGGTCTGTGCGACCGACGATGCCCAGCATCTTCGGATTCTCTCGCGGCTGGCGGTGATGGCGCATGCGACGGAATTCCTTTCGCTCCTGGACGAGGCCGAGGACGAGGAGCGGGTGGAGGCGGTCATCCGGGCGGCGGAGGAGGGATTGCTTAAATGAAGCGTGTCTGGTTTTTCGATCTGGACGGTACACTTGCCGATACCGAAAACGACATTCGCCTGGCCTGGCGGGCGGCGATGGCCGAACTGGGACTCGTCGCCCCTGACTTCGACCGCGATTTCGTCGCCGGCCCGCCGATTGAGGAGATGGCGAAGAAGCTTTTTCCGGCGGAATATACCGAGGCGCTGGGCGCAGAGCTTAGGCGGCGCTTCGGCGCCCACTACGATCACGACGGCTTTCCGACGACGCGCGAATATCCCGGGGTGCGCGAGAAGGTGGTGAGGATTCGGGCGGCGGGGGATACGGTGATCATCGCGACCAACAAGCGTTTTGCCGGGGCGAAACTGATGGCAGAGAAGTTCGGCTGGGACACGCTTTTCGACGGGCTTTATGCAGGCGACATGTTCAAGGACGATCCGTCAGTCGGCAAACTGCGCAAGCCGGAACTGCTCGCCTATATCCTGCGGACACGCGGCTTCGATCCCCAGACGGTGACGATGGTGGGGGATACGGTGAGTGATTTCGAGGCGGCGAAGGCGAACGGACTTACTTCCGTCGCCGTCGCTTGGGGGTACGGCAAGCCGGAGGAGCTGATGCTTGCCGATCGCATCGCCCGCACTGCAGAGGAGATTTAGGGCTGCAGGTTGCGAAGTCGCAGCTGGCCGCAGGCGGCGTCGGCGTCCTTGCCGCGGCTGCGGCGGAGCATCGTCTGGACGCCCGCCTTCATGAGGACGTCGAGGAACATGAGCAGCGTCGATTCGCCCGGGGTCTGGAAGTCGGGGCGATGGGAGACGGGTGAAAGGGGGATGAGGTTCACCTTGGCCATCGGCACGCGCTTCACCTGCCGCGCGAGTTCTTCCGCGAGCGCGCGCGAATCGTTGACGCCCTTGATGACGGTATATTCGAAGGTGATGATGCGCTTCGTCCTGGCCGTGTAGTCGGCGCAGGCGGCGAGCAGTTCGTCGAGGGGCCAGCGGCGGTTCACGGGCATCAGCTCCGAGCGAAGGGCGTCATTGGGCGCGTGCAGGGAGACGGAAAGCTCGAATTGGATGCCTTCGGCGGCGAGCCGGGCAAAGCCGGGGACGACGCCGCAGGTCGAGAGGGTGATGTGACGCGCACCGAGATTCGGACCTTTGCCGGCGTTGATGAGCCGCAAGGCGCGCATGGTCTCGTCGTAGTTCGCGAAGGGCTCGCCCATGCCCATCACCACGAGGTTGGTGATTTCGCCGCGCCGGCGCCCCGCGAGATATTCGGCCACGATCTCGTCAGCCGTGAGCGAGCGGATGACGCCGCGGGCGCCCGAGGCGCAGAAGGTGCAGCCCATGCCGCAGCCGACCTGGGTGGAGATGCATTGGGTGAAGCGGCCGGTGGCGGGGATGAGGACGGTCTCCACGGCATTGCCGTCCTCGAAGCCGAGGAGCAGCTTCTCGGTGCCGTCGTCGGATCTGGAGACGGCGAGGGGCTTGCAGGGGGTGAGGGGGAATTCCGTCTTCAGGGTCTCGCGGAAGTCCTTCGGGAGGGTGGTCGCTTCGCTCCAGTCGGAAATGTAGTCGCGGTAGAGGGCCTGCAGGATCTGGTCGGCGCGAAAGGGTCGCAGGCCCCGCTCCTTGAGCAGTTCCTTCCATTCTTCCGGCAAGATCGACCATGCGCGTTTCATGCCCCTATTATACCAAATATGTGCTATACTATGCGGACAGACCCTTTCGGGGGTGATCCGGTTTCGACGGGACACGTTGAGGTCAGATCGCGCGTCCCGAGTTTGCCACTTTGCTGACTGACTAATCTTCAAAATGTTGCGTACCCTATTGACCGAAGTGCACCATCTATGGTATAATAATGTCGTTATCTCCCCATTCCCCTTGGAGGCATATATGTCACTACATCTAGAAAAGA
>JAZUHK010000033.1:0-42152 GCA_045641645.1 Kiritimatiellia bacterium | reverse complement strand
TGGGGGCTATCGTGGTGATGATGGCGGGGATTCCTCGATCGAAGTCATTGGGCTTGCATTGGAAACGAATCGCACCTATCTTGCCTATGGTGGTGGCGGTGGCGGTAATGGCAACGGCGGCAGCGGCTGGTACCGCGGCACTGGCGGCGGCGGCGGCTCCAACAAGGAAGATGGCGGTGGCAAGCCCTCGACCATCGGGCTTACGGACGCCGAAAAACGTGGTGGCTCTGGCGGTACGGGTAGTAGCGGCAATGATTACGCTGGCGGCGGCGGTGGCGCCGGAAGCGATGGTTTAGCCTACAACGAACCGAGCGATAGCGGCAGCCATGGCGGCACGGGCGGCGACGGTATTCCGAGCGCGATCACCGGCGTAGAGGTCTGGTATGGCGGCGGCGGTGGCGGTGGCGCAAACCCAGATACTACTAAGTTTATTGGCGGTGCCGGCGGCAAGGGCGGCGGCGGCGCGGGCGGCCGCACGAAAGAGCCGCGGAGCGGAGCTATACTTGAGGCGCAGCCTGGTATTGATGGCTTGGGTGGCGGTGGCGGCGGCGGTCGCGGATATGGCCTTGGCGCGAAAGGCGGCCGTGGTATCGTCATCGTCCGCTACCATACGGTTGCGGAGGGCGTGTACGCGAACTTTACCGTTACGAATATCGAACAACATGCGGTCTCGTTTGCGGGTGAACTTCTGCATCTTCCGGCCACGGAGGATTCGGCGACGGTCAGGAGCGTTCTTTGGCCTAAGGGGACAGAGGAACCCGTGTTCACGCGGACGAACGAGAACTGGACGGCGGACGAACCGTTCGGTTGGGAGGTGCAACATCTCAAGGCCAGCGAGGAATACGACTATCACTTCCGCGTGACGACGGGCTCGGGAGCGTACACGAACGACTATTTCGGCACGTTCCGTACGCGCGCGATCGTCGGTGAGGGTGGTGAGATCACCGAGCTTCCCGATGGTAGCGTTTATCATACCTTCACCAATAGTGCGGTCTTCGTGGCGCCGGATGCGGATGTCGAGCTTGAATACCTTGTCGTCGGCGGCGGCGGCGCGGGCGGCGGAAGTACCAGTTACGGCGGTGGTGGCGGCGGTGGCGGCTGCGTCGTCACGGGCACGGTGTTCGTTTCGGCATATCAGGAATGTCCAATCACGGTTGGTCTTGGCGGGATTTCCGGCGGAAATCGCAATGGCCGCGATTCGAATCTCTTGGTGCCGGGCGAGACGGTCGATTTCGATCAGAATTTCACGGCCAAGGGTGGCGGCGCGGGCGGCAACGGGCATAACGGCGGCGGCTCTTCGTATGGTACGGGCGGCGGTAGCTGCAATACAGCTTATAATGCCCCGGGCATCGGTGATTCGGGTACTGGCAAGGGCGGTAATGGCGGTTATTCGAACCATAACGATGGCGGCGGCGGCGGCGGCGGTGCGGGCGGCGACGGCCAGAACGGGCTTGACGGTTGGGGCGGTCACGGCGGCGACGGTATCGAGAGTTTCATTACCAGCGAGAGCGTCTATTACGGCGGCGGTGGCGGCGGCTCTGGCAACGGGGATTCTAGTATTACTCTGAATTACCGCGGCAATGTTTTCCGTGGTCGCGGCGGTGTCGGTGGTTTGGGTGGCGGTGGCCGAGGTTCGAATTGCTATGATGCGCGTACGAGCGCGCCGTCCTTCGCGACGGATGGGCCCGGCATGGACGGCTTCGGTGGCGGTGGTGGCGGCAGCTTTAAGGGTACGGGCGCTCCAGGCGGCAAGGGTGTGGTGATTGTCCGCTATCGGAGCCCGAGGGACTTGATCCGCGGGCGCGTTATCATCAATTCGATTGGTGCTGGGTATGCCGAAGTTTCAGTGGAGACGTTGGCCGACGAAGGGCGGGAGAATCTTCGGCTCTTTACGGCGGCGGTGCCGAGCGTTTCGGTGGGAGGTACCATTTATTGGACTGATAACGGGCCCACTCAGAAGGGTGAGGTGTTGCGTCCTCGATTAGTCAAGTTGACGCCGGAAACGCGTTATCGGCTTTATGTGAAGATTGCTGCGACAGAAAATGTGGCTGATGATGATGGCGAAACCGAAAGGTTTGGCGAGGGTGAAGATGCCGCGCAGTTTTATATTGACTTTACCACGCTTCCCGTGGGCGAAATGACCGAGACCTCGCAGATGGAGGTGTTGCGCGACGGTACGATCCTGCAGACCTTCAACGCTGACGAGACCTTTACAGTTCCGGCGTCGGCGATTAATACTACCTATCGTTATCTCGTCGTGGGCGGCGGCGGCGCGGGCGGTTGGAGCTCGAATTATGGCGGCGGCGGCGGCGGCGGCGGTTGCGTCATCACGGGGTCGGTCGTCATCGCGAGCGGCACGGAGGTCGTGGCCGTCGTGGGTGCGGGTGGCGTTGTCGGCGGAACGCAAAATGGTGGTGACAGTTTGTTGGATCTGGGCGAACTGTCCTTTGCGGCCATGGGTGGCGGTGCGGGCGGCAACGGGCATAATGGCAGCGGTTCTTCGTATGGTACGGGCGGCGGCAGCTGCAATACAGAGTATAATGCCCCGGGCATCGGTGATTCGGGCATGGGCAAGGGCGGCAAGGGCGGTTATTCGAACCATAACGATGGCGGCGGCGGCGGCGGCGGTGCGGGCGGCGACGGCCAGAACGGGCTTGACGGTTGGGGCGGTCACGGCGGCGATGGCATCATGAGCGACATTACCGGCGAGGGCGTCTATTACGGCGGTGGCGGCGGCGGTTCGGGCAACAAGGGCGCGGGCGAGTCGCGACGGATTGATAATGTCGATTATTATGGTGGCGGCGGCTTGGGTGGCAAGGGCGGCGGCGGTCGTGGCAGTTATCGTTTTGACGCAATCGGCAACAACCTCGGCGGCGAGCCCGGTGTGAATGGTCTCGGCGGTGGTGGTGGCGGATGTTTTAAGAGCGAGGGTTCCAACGGCGGTCGCGGCGTAGTGATTCTTCGGCATCTTCCCAAGGGTGAGACGGCTCAGCCCGATTATCCGGTAGGGGCGTTTATGGGAGTAGAGGTGAACTCCGACGGCTCGCTGACGCTTACGGCCTATACGCCGTGGGCGGGAAGAAATGCAGAGGCGACGGCGCTTTCGCTTCTGTGGGGCACGGACCGGGTGAATCGCAATTTCGAGCTGCCGTTGGATGAGGCAACGCAGGGCGTGCGCACCTATCGTTTCGATGAGATTTTTAAGGACGGGTGTGACCAGACGAACGAGGAGGCGGCGCGGCTTTACCTGCAGTTAAAGTGGGCTAACGACCAGAAGCAGTCGCAGGTGACGGGCGTGCGCGATATTCTGGTGCCGCTGACGGTGCTTAAATCGCTTGAGCCGGGGCTTGACCGCACGCGGCGCACGGTCAATTTCCAAGGAAATATTACGGTCGTCGGCTGGGGCCGCTCGACGGTGAAAGTTCATTATGGCGTGCGCGCGGATGCGCTCGATCATACGGTGGAATTGGCGACAGCCGATTACGGCAAGGCGCCGTTCCAGTATGAGACGGGGGCATTGCCGCTCAATGTGGATGGTGACGAAATCCCGACGCTTTATTACCAATACGAAACCATTGAGGTTGCGGACGGCCGCGAAATCCGGCATTACCTCTCGGAGATAGAGTCGGCGGAGGTCTTCGAGGAGCCGCTTGCCGACGAGGCGTATATTCAGGAAGGGCTTATCGCGAACTGGGACGGCGAGATGAACGCGGGTGCGGGTGCAGTGCACGATCCCGAGGCGACGGCGTGGACCGATCTTGTCGCCGGGCGCACTTTTGCGCTGGACGGGGTCGAGGTTCGTGATCGGACGATGGCGTTTAGAGGTAATTCAACGGCGCTACTTGATGCGGCAGAGGTTGCTGCGACTTTTGCGCAGATTTCAAACGGCACCTTGGAGGTCGTCTTCAATCCCGAACACGACTTCGGTCCGCATTCCGAGCTGGAGCGGGTCGAGTATATCGAGGGCGACAAGTCGTGCGTTTACGATACGCGCTATCAGGTCACATCTGCAAGCGTCTTCGAGTTCAAGGTGAGTGATCGCGCGAACGGGGTCTGGTACTCGGGGCCGTTTGGATCCTACTCGGGCGAGGATCGCGAATGTACGCGACTCGTTCACAATAATTCGAACGAGAACGTCTATCGCACCTACTTCCAGTCGAAGGCCGCGAACGGCGGCACTTACGACGGCACGATCTCGTTTACCACGGCGGCGGGCGAGGTGATGGAAGGATCGCTTTCGATCTCCGCTGTTCGGGTGAACAACAAGTCGATCGCGATTTCCCGCTACCGAGTGCCGGAAGGTCCGGACTTGGGGACGCTACTCCTTCTCGGTTGGAAGAAGGATCAGGTGGCGGACGGTTCCTTTGCGCGAATCTATTCCTTCAAGATCATCGAGAGCGGGGAGACGCTTCACGATTATCTTCCCTGTCGCCGCAAAGCCGATGGCGCGGCGGTTCTGTGGGATCGCGTCACGGATGAGGTTCTGGAGAAGGATGGCGCAGGAACGCCGCGGTGCGGTCCCGTACTTCCCGATTTCATAAATATGCCGAATTCGACGATAATCCAAGCGGAAGACACCTCCGTTCTCGCGGTGCGGAACAAGGGTGAGGAGCTCGTCGTGGGCGAAACCGCTGCGGCGGTCGCCGAGATGCCAGACAGGAAGATCGTCTCGATTGTCTATACGAACGGGGCTCCCAAGACCGTTTATGTGAACGGCAAGCGCGCGACGCTCGAACCTGCGGGACCGGCGCCTGCGAAGCCGGCGACGGCGATCTTCAAGAAGCATGTGACGATGACGGCTTCGGGCTATGCTGGCTCGACGGAACTTGTTCGCTTCCCAGTGCTGGTGCGGCTGAGCGAGGCGAAGATTTCCGGCTTTAGCTATGCTGATTGCGCCGATGGCGGGGCGGACCTGCGCTTCACCGATGCGGCGGGCGATTATCTTCCGCATGAGATTGACACTTGGAACCCCAGCGGCGAATCGTGCGTCTGGGTGCTCCTCCCGACGCTTTCCGAGAAGACGACGACGTTTTCGATGCACTGGTCGCCAGCGGCTGGCGCGGCCTTGCCGCAAAACGAGCCGACGGACGTGTGGGTCGATTACGTGGGCGTGTGGCACTTTAGCGAAGAGACGGGCGATGCGCTTGACTCGACGGCGAATCATTTCGACGGGGCGAATACTTCGGCGAACACTTCGAAGGTGGAGGGAAAGGTGGGCTATTCGCGCCAGAAGGACACTTCGTCCTTCCTGACGGAAATTAATCAGCTCACTTCGAAATCGAATCCGCAACCGCTTAAGGACCAGCTTCATTTCTCCTGTTCGGGGTGGATGAAGGCGAGTTCGGACGGCGCAGCGTGGCGAGTGCTGTTTTCCAAGGGGGATTGGAATGCGAAGAAAGGGTGGTATGTTCAAACCCAGAACGATACCACCCGGATGACCTTGGTGGGACATAATCAGGATACGGCCACCTATAAGATTGCCAACATCTACAATGCCTGGGGCTATTTCGATTGTGTCTATGACAATACGACCTACACGGTCTATAACAATGGCGCGCCGGCGACTAGTGATAGCGGAGCAGGAGCCAAGTTAGGTGCCCAAGATAGTGCGGATTACAACTTGACGTTCGCTAGCGGCTTGGCTGGCCAGGTTGACGAGTTCCGCATCCGTAACGGCGTCACTACCGCCGACCGGGTCAAGGCCGACTACGATACGCAGGTTAACGCCGATTTCGTCGCCTTCGGCGCGGTGGAGACGACCGATCCCGCTGAGGATGTGCCGCCGGAGTGTCCGCCCGGAGCGGTGATGCTCGGTGCGGGAGCGGGCGGTTACATGAACTTCGTCGGCGAGATCCGTTCCATCCGGCTTTATGATCGTCCGCTTTCGACGGAGGAGATCGCGCTCAACCAGGGCGTTGATCGCGACCGCTTTGCGGGCAACCGGAAGAGCGCGTCGAGCGCGCGGGCGTGGACGAGAGTCGATAGCGCCAGCGGAGCGAATGCGATCGAGCCGTTCCCGTACAACATCCTCGCCGATGCGCGGCAGGAACTGATGACGGGCAGAGCGTATTCCTCGTATTCCTCGGTAGATATGCTGGTTGACGGCAATATCAATCAGGGCAATGGCTACGGCATCAACACCGGCGCGACCTTGACCTACACCTTCCCGGCGGCTATTGAGACGATGTTCGACCTTCGGATAGTGAACGCCGGCGTCAGCAGTTACCGGAGCAGTAATGTGACGAAGGTGGAGGCGGTGGATAGTCAAGGCCGCGTCTTCACGCTTGCGGGGGCGGCGGGGCTCAACCCGACGGCCGGCCCCATCGGCTATCTGTGGCTGCGCGCGGCGGACCAGAGCCCCATCGCCTACAACGTGAAGAAGCTGATCATCACCTTCGGCTCGATGGAGAACGGTTACGCCCTCTTCACCGAAATCGAGGCGACGGGTTCGCCGTACGACGAAGTGCGCATAAAGAGGTTTGCAGCACATCGTCGGCTCTTCGGCGAAGAGACGCAGGATCTTTCGGTCATGGTTCCTACCAATGCCGTGACGGGCGCGATTTACGATCCTGAAGACAAGGATGCTGCTTCGGGTGATGCCTACATGACCATCTACTATTCGACCGACGCCGAGGCGATTACGAATGAGTGGACGAGCTGCCCGTCGTTTGCGGCGGCTTATGACCGCTCGGGCCGCGCCTTCGAGGAATGGGCGGGGCCGATGCTCTCCGAGACCGATTATTATCTGCGCGCGGTTTACGTGCGCGAGAGCGCCGAGGGCATTTTGACCGCGCGTTCGGAGGTGCTTAAGTATGTTTCGGTGAATCTTGAAAATACCATCTTGGGCGAGGGCGGGTATATCCGAATGACGACCGACAATTCTGGCGATATCATCCATGTCTTTGATACGGCCGGAAGCGGGACCTTTGTCGCTCCCTACACCGAGCCGGTCGAACTGGAGTATCTTATTGTCGGCGGTGGCGGTTCAGGTTCGAACGGCAACGGTGCAGCCAAGAGTCCGACGGCGGGCAATGGTGGCGGCGGTGGCGAGGTTCGAACTAACGAGGTGCCAGTTGCCGTCGATCGCGGGGTGGAATGTGCCGTCGTCGTGGGTGCCGGTGGTTCGGCGCCGGGCACTACTGCAAGCTCGCCAGGCAAGAATGGTGGTGCGTCATCGCTGACAATCGGCGGCGTGAAGGAGACTGCGGCAGGCGGCTTGGGGGCGACGGCGGTCGCGAATCAAGGCGGCGATGGCTGCGGTGGGATCACTTTGCATGCGGGGGCTGTCGGCGGTGCGGCGATGGGCAGTGACATAACTGGCGAAGGCATCTTGGTGGGCGGCGGCGGCAATGGCGGCGGTTCGCGGGTGAATCCAGTGGGCTTCGGCTTCGGCGGCTCTGGCGGTGTGGGCAACAACAATCCACCGGCCATGGCTGGCACCAACGGTGTCGTCATTATCCGCCATCCGCCGACGACGGCGGAGATGCGCGCGACGGTGGAGACGCTGGAGGCGAGAGCGCACTTCATCGGCGTGAGTGTGCGCGCGGATGTTATCATCGTCGATGATCCGCGTCAGTTCCGCGAGGCGACGGCCGAGGTGTACTTCGGCTTCGGCGAGGAGCCGGATGCGTTCGAATACCGGCTGGTCTGCGAAGCGCTGCCGCTCGACGCCACCTGGACGACGAACGTGGTGTCGCTGACGCCCGAGAAGACCTATTACTACGGAGTGATTGTCTCGAACGCCGCAACCCAGGTGCGGCGCAAGGGTGCGACCTATACGCGGGAGGCGACCACCGAGCCCGAGCCCGATCCGAACTTGGAGCCGATGATTACGCTCGTCTCGGTCACTTCGGCGGTGAACCGCATTTCGGCGGACGTTCTCTACGATACGACCTACGCGGGGCGTGATCGCGACTATGTGGACGTCTATCTCCTCTACGGAGATAAGCCGGATGCGCTCGGGAACGAGCGGCAGATCGCGACGAACGTGGTCGGCTACGGGCTTTATAATCTGGACGAGCTCAAGCTCAACACCAACCAGTATGTGCAGGTCTTCGCCTCGAACGATACGGGCAAGGTGTGGTCGGAGGTGAAGAGCGTCTTCTTGGAGGCGGCGCCGAAGATCGGCGACAACTGCCGCACCTGGTGGACGGGCGACGTGGTGGGCAAGAGCGGCTTCGCCTTCACGATCCTCGATCCGGGGCCGGTGGGCTGCCCGGGCGTGAGCGACGCGATGGTGACGCTCGAATGGGGCGTGGAGCCGAACGAGGAGGCGCTCGTGAACCACACGGTGATCGGCGACGATTACCGCGTGGCGAAGGAATTCACCTTCACGCGGAGCGACGGCTTCCCGAAGACCTTCTACTATCGCTTCCGGATCGAGAACTTCGTCACCCACAAGACGGGCGACTACAACTTCTTCTCCTACACGCCCATCTTCCGCGGCGGCGGCTGGACGCTTAAGTTCAACGACATGTCAACGGTGGCGGGCACGATCACCGACGGCGACTGGATCTTCAATGTGGCGGTGATGCGCGAGCTCATTACGGTGACCAGTGTCAACAAGGCGGGCACGGATCCGAAGGTGGATTTCGCGATGCCAGTCGCGACCGCCCTGCGCAAGTACTTCATCGACGCGATTGGGGATACGTGCTTCTTCGCGAATACCACGCCGAACAACAACGCGCGGACGGTGATGAAGCAGTGCATCCTGCCAGACGAGCTTTCCGCGATCGGCTACCAGGCGTTCCAGAACCTGCCGGTCCTGGAGTATCTCTCGCCGATTCCGCCGCGCATTAAGGAACTGAAATACGGGGTGATCTACAACTGTCCCAAGCTTACGGAATTGAATCTCGGCAAGGTGGAGATTGTGGGCGGGGACTGCTGCGGCAATAACGCGGCGCTCACCAATGTGGTGGCGGCGGCGCTCACCAATGTGGGGCACAAGGCGTTCATCGGTTTGCCGGCACTGAAGTCGATCACCCTCGGGTCCGGGGCGGTGTGGTGCACCAACGCGGACGATAACGGCGTCATCGCGACGGGCACGACGGGGAGGGGCTTCGAGCTTCATTTCGGGCGCGAGCCGTTGATGCGGACAAAGGGTAAGATGTTCAAGTGCATCATCTCGGGGCAGGCGACGGATCCCTGCCGCATCTTCGTGGATTCGCCGCGGGCGATCGAGGCGTGGAGGCGCGAGGTGAAGACGGCGGAGGTGACGGATTCGGACCTCAAGATGGCCGATAAGTACGGCATTCGCCGCGAGTGGGTATTTGGCATTTATCAAGACCGAGATTCCATCACGCCGCGGCACTTGCTGATCAACGGCACCCGCATCCCGCTGGTGATCAAGGTGAGGTAAGACAATGACTCTCTTTTCTCTGACAGGCAAGCGGATACTCGTGACGGGCGCAAGCTCGGGGATCGGCGCCGCTACCGCAGCACTCGCGGCCGAACTTGGCGCCACGGTGATTCCCGTGAGCCGCTCCGCCGGGCTTAAGTGCGACCTCGCTAAACCCGAGAACATCGCCGCGCTCGTCAAGGAGGCCGCCGGCTCCGAAGGACTCGACGGTCTCGTCCACGCCGCCGGGGTCTGTCCCCTCGCGCCGCTCGCCGTCGCTTCGCCCGAAACCCTCGCCCCGGCCATGGCCCTCAACTGCACCGCTTTCTTGGAACTGATGCGCCAGGCCACTAAGCGCACCATCGCCCGCGCCGGATTTGCCGCAGTCGCCGTCTCCTCCGTGAGCGCGGCGGCGGGCTGGCCTGGCGGCAGCGTCTATGCCGCCACCAAGGGCGCCCTCTCGGCGGCGGGGGGGTCGCTCGCAATCGAACTTGCGCCCAAGAAGATGCGCGTCAACGCCGTCCTTCCCGCCAATATCGATACGCCGATGTTTGCGCAGAATACGGCGCTCAGCGATCCCGCCGCCCGCGCCGCGCTCCTCGCCCGCCAGCCCCTCGGGCTTGGCCAGCCCCGCGAGGTGGCGGCGGCCATCTGCTTCCTTCTTTCGGATGCCGCGAGTTTCATCACCGGCGCCGAACTGCCGGTGGACGGCGGCTATCTCGCCCAGTAGCTGCTCAGATGCTTAAATCGCTCAAATGCTCAGATGCTTTTTTTTGAACGCCCACGAAGGGGGCGCATTATGGTATAATGAAGACGATTTTCAAATCACACTAAGGAGATGACATGAAGAAACTGCTGATTACTGCCGTAACTCTGGCGTCGGCGCTCATTGCCTGCGCTGGTGCTTTCGATACCCAACAGGTCGACCTGATGGCGCTGACGAAGGAGAAGGACGGCTATGGTGCGCCGAAAGCCGATCTCGTCTATGTTGATGCGATGCAGAAGGGCTACGAGGAAATCGCCTCTCAGCCCGATTGGATGGCGAAAACGGCGAAGCAGCACATCAAGATCACGCTTGGCAAGTGGCAGCAGCTCCATGACAAATATGTCAAGCAGGGCGCGAATCAGGATCCCGCCATCGGGCTTATCGGCCAGCAGCGGGCGATGGGCAATGCCTACAATATCGAGTTTCCGGTCACGGTTCACCACGCTGGGCGCTATAATGTGTGGGTCAAGTTCTACCGCACGAAGGATATTTTCGCCAACCTCTATTTCCGCGCGGTTTCCCCGAACGGCGACACGGTCCGTTTTCAGCTCATCGACCACTGCGACTACAACGCGGCGCCTGGCGCCGATGGCCGTAAGTGGCTCACGGGGCTCCCCGCCGGCTGGGAATGGGTTCAGATCCCCTGCGAGTTCGAGTTCCCGGGCGACTATACCTTCAGCGTCTCGAAGTTCGACTACTCGACCTATTGGCGCTTCTATCCCGAGGACGGCGCCGCGGGCCGCATCTTCGCCATCAAGGACGTCTGGTTCTCCGACGACCCGAATTTTGCGCCCAACAAGAATCCGGTTGCGACGGCGGCCGAGACCGAAATCCCAGCCGTGCCGAAGGGCTTTGTGGCCGCGACGCACCACGATCCGCACGTCTCGCTTAATACGGGCGTCATGGATACGCAAAAGCGCTACTACTTAGCGCTCATGCAGACGTATGCCACCTATCGCGACGATCCCAACCTCATCGATCTCGGCGCGACCGACTGCTATATGGATATGACCGTCGACAAGTCGGCTGGCAAGAAGTGGGGCTTCACCTACCATATCGATCCGGCCTATGACCGCTGGTTTAAGAATCTCGATGCGGCCACCAAGGGCAAGGACATCAACAAGGATCCGACGGCGCTTAGGAAAGGCAACTGGTTCGGCCAGCACGAGCAACGCGGCTTTTGCGAAAACGCGCCCGAGGTGTGGGAAGACGTGGAGAAGACCTCTACGGAAGAAGCGAAAAAACTCATGGCCAACCCCAACATCGAGCCTTATTTCGGCATGTGGTGGACGGCTTGGGAGATCTGCGGCACTTACGACTACGGCCTTTGCTCGCTCATGAACTACCGCAAGTGGCTGGAAAAGAAATATGGATCGATCGCGAAGCTCAACGAAACCTGGCATACCGAGTATAAGAGCTTCGAGGATATCCAGCGCGGCGGCAACTTCGACCTCATCTTCCCCGACAACGCGAAGACCGACGAGGAGCAACTTAACCGTCGGCGCGAGATCGCGAATTTCGTCGACTTCAAGGCGTATAACTCCGAGGGCTACGCGCGCACGATTCGCGGCAAGGCCCAGGCGGCGCTTAAAGTCGATCCGAAGAAGCGCACGCATATCTCTTCCAACCTCTCTTGCAATAACCTCTCTACCTGCTTTTGGCTGAGGTGGCGCCCGCTTTCGTTCGAGGATACCGTCCAGATTACGATGGAGGGCTCGGACATGGTCGGCTACGATAACTACGGCACCGACGACACCAACGCCTCGTACTGGGAGCTCTTCTACGCCTTCGGCGACGGGAAGCTCACCCCTATGTGCCGCGAGGGCTCGACCCATACGCCTGATCCTGAGCTGATGGCGCGCATGCAGTGGCAGCTCTTCTCGAAGGGCGCGCGCGGCTACGCCACCTTCTGCATGCAGGAGTTTGGCTGGGGCGAGCTCACCAAGTTCGGCATGCAGAATCCCGCCGACGATATGGCGCCGAGCCCGAAGCTTGCCGCCGTCGCCGACAACTTCCGTGCGCTCAACCAGATGAGCCACGTCCTTTCGCCCGCGAAGCGCTCGGCGGCCACCAAGAAGGCGGCGATATACTATTCTCCCGTCTGCCTCGCGCTCACCGAAAAGCCCTATTGCTCGCTCTTCGATACGGGCCCCGATAACTTCATCCGCGTCTATGAGATCATGCGCGCCTGCGGTTACGACGTTACCTTCGTGACCGACCGCCAGATTCTCTCGAAGCCCGAGTGGCTCGCCGATATCGGCGCCATCTTCCTCATTGATGCTACTTATGTGCCGAAGGCAGTGCAGCAGAAGCTGATGGATTGGGTCGAGAAGGGCGGCCACATTGTCGCCGACGCGCAGTCGTGCTCGCGCGACGGTCACGGCTTTGATACGCCCGTCTTCACCGAGTGGCTCGGCATTCGTCCCGTTCAGCAGAAGAAGATGAACGAGAACGAGACCGCGGGCAAGCTCGCGTTCGGCTATTCGGCCTATTCGTTCGACGTCATCAATCGCGACGAGATTTGGAAGACGGCGGTGGAGCTCAAGGATACGCCGTATTCGACGCACCCGATCTCCAAGATGGTCGGCAAGGCCATGTGGAGCTGCCTCGGCTACGTGGAGGTGAAGTGCCTCGACGGCGATGTCGTCATGAGCGAGAACAACGGCCGGCCCGCGTGGATGATTCGCAAGCACGGCAAGGGCACCTCGTCGTACTTCGCGGGCTACCTCGGCTCCTCCTACGGCGCGGGCTGCACGCGGCTTGAGTGGAGCGACACCCACGCCGACTACTCGGTCTTCCGCTTCATGGACGCCTACCTCAAGTGGGTTGGCTTAAAGCCCCTCGCGGTCTGCGACCTCCCCGGCAACCTCAAGTACGGGATGCGTTTTGAGCCGCCGCTCGTCGATCACCGCGGCAATGCCGCGATGGGTATCACCTCGCAGAATCGCGGGCCGGTCGATTCCTTCCGTGTGAAGTACCAGATGCCCGAGAACTTCAAGGCGCCGAAGATGTGCTTAGCGCTTGTCAACGGCACGCGCCGCGTCGTGGAAGTACCGTTCTCGTTCGACAAGAAGACGCGCGAGCTTTCGGTTAGGATGCCGGGCTTTAGGGTGTGGGGCGAGCTTTTGGCGCTCAACGACTGCGAGCCGATCCTCTCGGCCGAGCCGGTCGGGGAGTTTAAGCGCGACGGGTACGATCTCGTCGATTTCCGCCCGGGCGACGAGGTCTCCTTCAAGGTGCGCGTCTTCAATCCGTCGGATTCCAAGCTCGCCGCCGGCAAGCTCACCTGCCGGCTGCCCGATGGCTGGTATTACGACAAGGAGATGGTGGAGGTGCCGGCGGTCAAGGCGTATGGCGCTTCGGGCGAGTTCACCTTCAAGGTGAAGGCGCCAGCTAACAATGTGGCGCGTCGCTCGAAGGGCGTCAACTTTGTCTTCGCGAATGACAAGGTCGCCTCCTCGCCGGCGGTGGAGCAGGTCTGGTTCCAGAAGGAGCCCACCAAGCTTCCGGCCGAGACCTTCGGCGACGTGAAGTAAGCGCGGCCTTTGGGTATGGTTGCGCAGTGCTTGCTGGCGGCGGCGTTGAGTGGCGCGATGAGCGCCACCAACGACTGGGAGAATCCTGCAGTCAATTCGATCAACCGCCTGCCAGCGCGCACTTATGCGATGCCGCTCGGCGACGAAAGCGCGGCGTTTACGGACGCGCTCGAACCGGAAACGCCGTTTAAGCTTTCGCTGAACGGCAAGTGGCGCTTCGCCTGGGCGGGGCGTCCGCAGGACCGCGTCCGCGATTTCTGGCAGGAGGGTTTCGACGACTCGCGCTGGTTCGAGATCGATGTTCCGAGCTGCGTCGAGCTCAAGGGCTTCGGTTCGCCGGGCTATGTCAATGTGCGCTATCCGCACGCGAACCAGTGGCCGAAGATCCTCGATCGCGATACCGAGGCGCCCGACTATAATCCCGTTTCGTCCTATCGCCGCACCTTCCGCGTGCCGGCGAGCTGGCAGGGGCGGCGCGTCATTCTGCGTTTTGACGGCGTCGGGTCCGCCTTTACGGTCTGGGTCAACGGCAAGCGCGCGGGCTATGCCGAGGACTCGAAGCTCCCGAGCGAGTTTGACGTTACGCCGCTGGTCAGATCCGAGCCGACGGAGCTCAATACATTGGCCGTCGAGGTCTTCCGCTGGTGCGATGGAAGCTATCTGGAAGATCAGGACATGTTCCGCTATTCTGGCATCTTCCGCGATGTCACCTTGTGGTCGATGCCGAAGGACGGCATTTGGGATTTCGTGGTCAGGACATCCGTGGATGGGCGGATAGAAGTGGAAGTGGAAAAGAAGGTGGAGAAAGTAGGTGGAGGTGGAGATGAGCAACGGATGCAGCTTTCTCTGTATGATGCGGATAAGCAAAAGGTCGGTGATTTAACGCCATTGTCCACCTCGACCTCGACCTCAAATCTCAAATCTCAAATTTCAAATCTCAATTTCTCCACCTCGACCTCGAATCTCGAACCTCAAATTTCAAATTTCAAATTCTCCACCTCCACCTACTTTCTCCACCTCGATAACCCGCGGCTTTGGTCGGCAGAGACGCCGTACCTCTACACGCTGGTCATCAAGCAGGGCGGGGATATCCGCATGAAGCGCGTGGGCTTCAAGGAACAGAAGATCGTAGGCAATACCTTTCTGGTGAACGGCAGGAAGGTGAAGTTCAAGGGCGTCAACCGCCATGAGACGAGCCCCGAGACCGGGCGTACGGTTTCGCTGGCGGAAATGGTCAAGGACGTGACGATGATGAAGCGCTACAATTTCAACACCGTCCGCACGAGCCACTATCCGAATCATCATCTCTGGTACGACCTCTGCGACCGCTATGGCCTCTATGTCGTTGCCGAGGCGAATGTCGAAGGGCACGAGCCCGGCTATGAAGAAGGGTCGCTCGGACGCTTTCCTGAATGGGACCATACGATCGTCGAACGCAACGAGCGCAATGCCGTCTTCTACCGCAACCATCCGTCGGTCACGATGTGGTCGATGGGCAACGAGACCGGGCACGGCCCGTGCTTTACGCACGCGATTGCCGCAGTGCGCAAGCTCGATCCGACGCGCCCGATCCACTGGGAACGCGGCAACGCCGAGGCGGATGTCGATTCGACGATGTATCCCGACGTCAATTGGCTTGAGCATCGCGGTCAGCTGGGCGACCAGACCGAAGGGACGCTTAAGAGCGCCGATGGCGGCGTCGGATTCTGTGGTAGTGCGCATTCGGCCGGCAAGTGCTTCTTCCTCTGCGAATACGCGCACGCCATGGGCAACGCCGTCGGCAACTTCGCCGAATACTGGGAGGTCTTCTACCGCTACGACTCGCTTTCAGGCGGCTGCATCTGGGATTGGGTCGATCAGGCGATCTGGAAGACGACCGACCGCCTCGACCCCAAGACCGGTTTGCCCGAGCGGTTCCTCGCCTATGGCGGTGATTTCGACGAAGAACCGAATGACGGGCCGTTCTGCGTGAACGGGCTGGTGGGTCCCCTGCGGAAGGTGACGCCGAAGCTCTTGGAGGTGGCGCATGTCCAGCGTAATCTGGTGGTGCGCGAGACCAACGGCGTCTATACGCTCGAAAACCGCTTTTCCTTCCTTGCGGCCGATCGCTTCGCCGGTCGGTGGGAGTTGATTTCGGACGGCAGGAAGATCGCGTCCGCGGCTTTTGAGGTGCCGGCGATTGCGCCGCTTTCGACGGGCGTTCTCGAACTTCCGGAGATTCGGTCCGCCGTCGTCGCGGCGCCGCGCGGGACGGAGCTTTTCGTCAATTTCGCGTTCTCCACCAAGGCGGATACGTGCTGGGCGCGGGCGGGATCGGTGATCGCGCGCGACCAGTTCTGCGTACGCGCCGCCGCCGCCGCGCCGTCGCCGCGCGCACGCGCGGAACTTTCGCTGCGCCAGGACGGCGGGCGGATTGCGGTGGCCGCGGAGAATGCGCGCGCCGTCTTCAGCGAAAAGACGGGGGAGCTGCTGCAGCTGGAGCTGGCGGGGGTGAAAGTCGTCGAGAACGCGGCGGAGGGGCTTGGGTACGGGGCGGCGCTCACCTGTGCGCGGGCCTTCGTGGATAACGACTGCTATCTGCGGGATGGGGACTTCTGGTCGGTGGATCGTCGTAAGAGCTTTTACGCCTCCGGGCTCACGCAGCTCCGGTATCACGCGCGGCCGTTTGAGGTAAGGGAGAATTCGTTGCGGTTGGTAGTGGAGGTGACGGGTTCGAAGTCGGCTGGCTTTACGCACGAGCAGACGTGGGCTTTTGGCCGCGACGGTTCAGTGACGGTTGAAAACCGGGTCACCCCTCACGGCGTGATGCCGCCCGCCTTGCCGCGTCTCGGGCTTTCGTTCCGACTCCGCCCGGGGCTAAATAACCTTTCCTGGTACGGGCGCGGGCCGCAGGAGAACTACATCGACCGCAAGACGGCGGCGTTCGTCGGCCTTTGGCAGGCGGGCGTGGACGAGCAGTTCGTCGATTACGTCCGTCCGCAGGATAACGGCTACAAGTGCGATGTCCGCCAGTTGTCCCTTACGGATGCCGACGGCCGCGGCGTGCGCATTTCGCAGTCGGAGCCGTTCTTCTTCCAGGCGCTCCGCTATACTCGCGAGGATCTGGAGTTCGCGCGCCATCGGAGCGGAGAGCGGCGCCATCGTACGCCGCTCGTGGCGCACCCCGAGGTGTTTCTCAATCTCGATGTGCGGCAGCTCGGGCTCGGCGGCGCTTCGTGCGGACCGAAGCCCATGGACAAATACTTTTTCGATCCCCATGCGCCGGTTGCGTGGTCGGTTACCTTCGAACCGGTTGCGAGACCCTTGCGGGGCGAGGGAGTTTTTTGATATACTATCTGCCAACTTGCCCATGGTGGGCGGGTTGAAGCGAATGATTTCCGGTTTTCCATCCGGGGACAAAGCGGATTAATCTAACGAAAAAAAGATTAAAGGAGTAAACAAAATGGATATGCCTACCTCTGCCCTCACGGGCATTTCCCTCAAGGACATGTTTGACGCCGGTCTGCACTTCGGTCACCAGACCAAGCGCTGGAACCCGAAGATGAAGGGTTATATCTTCGACAAGCGCGGCGGCATCCACATCATCGACCTGAGCCAGTCGGTCCAGCTGCTCGACGAGGCGGCCGGCTTCCTGCGCGAGACGGTGCTCGCCGGCAAGAAGGTGCTCTTCGTCGCCACCAAGAAGCAGGCGGCCGAGCTCGTTCAGCAGGCGGCCGAGTCGGTGGAGCAGTTCTGGATGACCGAGCGCTGGCTCGGCGGCACGCTCACTAACGCCAAGACCATCCGTTCGTCCGTCAAGCGCATGCGCCAGCTGCAGGCGACCGCGAAGCAGAACGGCGGCCAGCTCTCCGAGCACAAGCAGGAGAACTCCGTCCTCCGCCGCGAGCTCGCGAAGCTCGAGAAGAACCTCACCGGCGTCGCCGATATGGCGGAGCTTCCGGGCGCGCTCATCGTCGTGGACGTCGTCCGCGAGGCGAATGCCGTCAAGGAGGCCGTGCGCCTCGGCATCCCGGTCGTGGCGATCGTCGATACGAACGCCGATCCCGAGCCGATCGACTACGTGATCCCTGGCAATGACGACAGCGTCAACGGCGTCAAGCTCATCATCGACGGTCTCGTCAAGGTGATCGCCGGCGCCAATACCGAGTACGGCGCCATCGCCGCCGCGGAGAACGCCAAGCGCGATCAGGAGCGCAAGGCCCGCGACGAGGCCGAGAAGGCCGCCCGTGCGGAACGCAAGGCGAAGGCCGTCAGCGAGAAGCCGGCGCGCGCCGCGAAGAAGACGTCGGTCGCCGCTTCGGTGAAGGCCGCCGCCCGCAAGGCGAAGGAAGAGGCCGAGAACAAGGCGAAGGCCGATCTCGCCGCCAAGCGTCAGGCCGCCGTCGTCGAGGCCGAGGCCGCGGTGAAGGCCGCCGAACCCCAGGCCTGAGCAACCACTTCATAAGCAGAAAGGAGAATTTGAAATGACGATTACCATTGATATGATCAAGCAGCTCCGCGAGGCGACTTCCGCCGGCATGGGAGCGTGCAAGGAAGCGCTTCAGGCCTCCGAGGGCAACATGGACGAGGCGGTCAAGTACCTTCGCGAGAAGGGCCTCGCCGTCGCCGCCAAGCGCGTGGACAAGGAGTCGAAGCAGGGGCTCGTGACGCTCGCCGAAGCCGCCGACAAGAAGTCGATGGCGCTTGCCGAAGTCAACTGCGAGACCGACTTCGTCGCCAATACCGACGGCTACAAGGAGTTCTGCGCGAACGCGGCGAAGGTCGCGCTCGAGGGGAAGGATATCGAGCAGACGCTCATGGACGACTACAAGATGCTCCTCACCAAGACGGGCGAGAACGTCAAGATCCGCCGCAGCGAGCGCTTCGTGCTCGAGGGCGCGGGCGTCCTTTCGGGCTATATCCACATGGGCGGCAAGATCGGCGTTCTGGTAGAGCTCGCCTGCGAGAAGCAGGATCCGAAGCTCGATGAGGCCGCGCACATGATCTGCCTGCAGGTCGCGGCGAATGCGCCGAAGTACCTCGCGCCCGAGGACGTTCCCCAGGCCGAGATCGACGCGGAGCTCGAGATCAAGCTCAATGCGCTCAAGGAGCAGAAGGGCAAGCTGCCGCCGGAGCAGGCGCTCGTCGGCATCAAGAAGGGCATGGCCGCGAAGTTCTGCACGCAGATCTGCCTCGTCAAGCAGGATTACGTCGCCGACGGCGAGCTGTCGGTCGAGAAGTATCTCGCCGGCGTCGCCAAGGAGATCGGCGCGCCGATCACGGTGAAGCGCTTCTGCCGCATGCAGCTCGGCGCCTGAGTTTTTTTCGACTAAAGCCAAAAGGGAGGGTGTGATGAAGCGTTGGGTTTGTCCGGTTTGCGGATATGTGTTCACGGGTGAGGCGGCGCCGGAGAAGTGCCCGCAGTGCGGCGTGCCGGGCGCGAAGTTCCGCGCCGAGGAGGCCGTGGCCGGCAAGATGACGTTCGCGAGCGAGCACGTCATTGGCGACGGCAAGGTCGAGGATGCGGAAGTGACGCAGGGTCTCAAGGACCACTTCAACGGCGAATGCTGCGAAGTGGGGATGTACCTCGCGATGTCCCGTCAGGCCGACCGCGAGGGCTATCCCGAGGTCGCCGAGGCGTTCAAGCGCTATGCGTTCGAGGAGGCGGAGCACGCCGCCAAGTTCGCGGAGCTCCTGGGCGAGGTCGTCACGAATTCGACGAAGAAGAACCTCGAACTCCGCAAGGACGCGGAGCAGGGCGCCTGCGCGGCGAAGCTGGCGATCGCCAAGCGCGCGAAGGAGCTCGGCTACGACGCCATCCACGACACGGTGCACGAGATGGCCAAGGACGAGGCCCGTCACGGTTCGGGCTTCGAGGGCCTCTACAACCGCTACTTCAAGTAAGCTTTAAGGACCGACGATGAAGACCGAGACCAAGAAACAGGACAAGTGCCAGGTCAAGCTGACGGTGAACGTTGACGCCGACGAAATGAAGGCGGTCGTCAAGGATGTCGAGAAGGTGTTCCTTCGCGAAGCGCAGCTGCCGGGCTTCCGCAAGGGCAAGGTGCCGATCGAGGTCATCCGCAAGCAGTTCGCCCAGGGGCTCAAGGAGGAGACGCAGCGCGCGCTCTTCCAGAAGAACTATCCCGCCGCCGTGAAGGCCGAGGGGCTGGACGAGGTGTCGCTCGCCGATGTCCAGGACCTCAAGTTCGACGAGAAGGGCGGCAGCTTCGTCGCCATCGTCGAGGTGAAGCCCGTTTTTAAGCTCCCCACCTACAAGGGGCTCAAGGTCTCCGAGGCCGACGTGAAGGTCGATGACGCCGCGGTCGCCGATCAGATCGAGCGCCTGCGCGCCGCCTATGCGAAGTACGAGGACGCCAAGGAGGGCGAGACGGTCGCCGCGGGCGACTTCGTCCAGATCGACTATTCGGGCACCGTGGACGGCAAGAGCATCCTGGAGATCAATCCCGAGGCGAAGATCGTCGCCGCCGGGACGGGCTTCTGGGTGCAGGTCGAAGACGGCCGCTTCCTCCCCGAGATCCTCGATGCCGTCAAGGGCATGAAGATCGGCGAGTCGAAGGACGGGGTCAAGGCGAAGTTCGACAAGGACGCCGCCCCCGAGGGGCTGAAGGGCAAGAAGGCGGAGTATGCGCTTACGCTCAAGGCGTTTCGCCGCCGCGTCCTGCCGACGGACGCCGAGTTCGTCGAGAAGGCGAAGGCCGAGTCGATCGAGAAGCTGACGGCCACCATCCGCGAGTCGATGGAAAAACAGGCCGTCGAGCGCGAGGCGCGCCGCCGCGAGGACGAGGCGGTGGAGCTCCTGATGAAGAAGGTCGATTTCGACGTTCCCGAAAGCCAGGTGCGCCGCGCGATGGACGCCTATCTCAACGACTTCGCCCAGCGCGCCCAGTACGCCGGGCTCAACGAGGAGTACTTCGAGAAGAACCGCGAGAAGATTCTCAAGGACGCCGAGGAGCACGCGCGCAAGCAGGTGCGGCTCTGGTACGTGATCGAGGCGATTGCAGCCGCCGAGAAGATCGAGGCCAAGGATGATGAGAAGGGCAAGAAGGTCGTCGAGTTCATTCTGGCGAATGCCAAGAAGTAAGGTGTAAGTGCAGGGGGAAGGTGAACAATGACTAAGAACTATATGGTGCCTTATGTCGTCGAGCAGACCGGGAAGGGCGAGCGCACTTACGACATCTACTCGCGGCTCCTTCTCGACCGCATCGTCTTCATCTCGGGTGAGATCAACGACGAGATGGCCAACGCCGTCTGCGCCCAGCTCCTCTTCCTGCAGTCGCAGGATCCGAAGAAGGACATCAACGTCTATATCAACTCCCCGGGCGGCAGCGTCACGGCGGGACTCGCCATCTACGACACGATGCAGTTCGTGAAGTGCCCGGTCGCCACCTACTGCATCGGGCAGGCCGCCTCGATGGGGGCGGTGCTCCTCACCGCCGGCGCCAAGGGCAAGCGCTATGCGCTCCCCAACGCCCGCATCATGATCCACCAGCCGTGGGGCGGCGCCGAGGGCAAGGCGAGCGACATCGAGATCACGGCGCGCGAGATCCTGCGGCTCAAGGAGATCCTGAACGGCATTCTCGCCAGGCATTCTGGCCAGGAGGTCGCGGATGTCGTCAGGGATACCGACCGCGACCACTTCATGAGCGCCGAAGAGGCCAAGGAGTGGGGGCTTATCGACGAGGTGTTCGATGTCCAGAAGAAGTGACGAGTACATCTGCTCGTTCTGCGGGCGCAGCTCGCGCGAGGTGACCATCGTCCCCGGTGCCGACGGCAACATCTGCGTCGATTGCGTCCGGCACGCCAATGAGATGGTGATGCGCCATCAGCAGGCCGAGAGCAAGGCGCCGCCGCTGCCGCCGACGCCGAACCCAAAGGAGATCAAGGAGTTCCTCGACCAGTACGTGATCGGTCACGACGAGGTGAAAAAGGTGCTCGCCGTCGCCGTCCACAACCACTACCGTCGGCTGGAGGCCTTTGAAGGAAAAGAGGTAGAGAAAAAAGGTGGGCAGCGGAATGGAGAAAATCCATTGTCCACCTCCACCTCTTCTCTCCACCTTGATGATGTCGAGATCGAGAAGTCCAATATCCTCCTCGTGGGGCCGACCGGCTGCGGCAAGACGCTGCTCGCGAAGACGCTGGCGAAGATGCTGGGCGTGCCGTTCGCAATCGGCGACGCGACCGTGCTCACCCAGGCGGGCTACGTGGGCGAGGACGTGGAGAACCTCGTCCGCTATCTCCTTCAGAACGCCGACGGCAATGTCGAGCTTGCGAAGCGCGGCATCATCTACGTCGATGAGATCGACAAGATCGCCTCCAAGACCGACAATGTCTCCATCACCCGCGACGTGGGCGGCGAGGGCGTGCAGCAGACGCTCCTGAAACTCATCGAGGGGACGATCTGCCGCGTGCCGCCGAAGGGCGGCCGGAAGCATCCCGACCAGGAGTACATCGAGGTCGATACCTCCAACATCCTCTTCATCTGCGGCGGTGCGTTCGTCGGGCTCGACAAGATCGTCGCCGAGCGGCAGGGTCATAGCGTCATCGGCTTTGGCTCGAAGGCGGCGGAAGACGCTCCCGCAGCGAACCGCGAGGTGAATCCGCGCGACGTCCGCCCCGAGGATCTCGTCAAGTTCGGTCTCATTCCCGAGTTCACCGGGCGGCTGCCGGTCATCACCACGATGCAGGACCTTTCCGAAGACGATCTCGTGCGCATCCTCACCGAGCCGAAGAACTCGCTCGTCAAGCAGTATCAGAAGCTCTTGGCGATGGATGGCGTGGCGCTGTCCTTCGAGCCGGCCGCGCTCAAGGCCCTGGCCAAGGTGGCGCTCGGGCGCAAGACAGGTGCTCGCGGTCTCCGCGCCGAGATGGAGAAGCTGATGACGGACGTCATGTACGAGGCGCCCGGGAACGCGAAGATGAAGAAGGTCGTCGTCACGGAGAAGATGATCCGGGAGCGGTTGGGAGTTAGGAGTTAGGGAGAATGGTGGTTACGCTGCTCAAGGCCAAGCTGCATCGGATTCGGGTCACGGAAGCGTGTCTCGATTACGAGGGTTCGCTGACGCTCGATCCCGACGACATGGAGGCCGTGGGGATTCTCCCCTACGAGAAGATCCTCTGCGCCGACGTCGAGAACGGCAACCGCTTCGAGACCTATGCCATCGCCGGCGCGCGCGGTAGTCACGTCTGCTGTCTCAACGGGGCGGCGGCGCATAAGGGGCGCGTGGGCGATCGGCTGATCGTGATGGCCTTCGCGCAGATGTCCCCCGAGGAAGCGGCTGGCTTCCAGCCCCGGGTTCGCCATTTTCAGCAAACAACGTAAAATCATCCACAAAGGAGATCCCATGGAACAGGCAGAGTCAAATGTGATTGATATCGTCGCCGAGCTCAAGAAGCCGCGCGCGTCTTTCACCAAGGCCGATTTGAAGCGCTTCATCAAGGCGCAGAAGATCCGCCACGTGAACTTCATGTATCCGGGTGGCGACGGGCGGCTCAAAACCCTCAACTTCATCCTCAACGACGAGGCGTATCTCGACGAGATTCTCTCCTGCGGCGAGCGGGTGGACGGCTCTTCGCTCTTCAGCTACATCGAGGCGTCCAGCTCCGACCTCTACGTGGTGCCGCGTTTCTCGACCGCGTTCGTCGATCCGTTCGCGAAGCTGCCGACGCTGTGCCTCCTTTGCTCGTTCTTCAACAAGGACGGCGAGCCGCTCGAGTCGAGTCCCGAATACACGCTTAAAAAAGCGTGCGATGCCTTCAAGCAGGCGACGGGCTACGAGTTCCAGGCGATGGGCGAGCTGGAATACTACGTCATCTCCGACGCCCCCGCGGCGTTTCCGGCGAAGGACCAGAAGGGCTATCACGAGTCGGCGCCGTTTGCGAAGTTTAACGAGTTCCGCCAGAAGTGCATGCTCTACATCTCGCTTGCGGGCGGCAAGATCAAGTACGGCCACAGCGAGGTGGGCAATTTCACCCAGGGCGGCAAGCTCTACGAGCAGAACGAGATCGAGTTCCTGCCGTGCCCGGCCGCGGATGCCGCGAACCAGCTCACGGTCGCGAAGTGGATGATCCGCAATCTCGGCTGCACCTACGATTACGACGTCACCTTCGCCCCGAAGATCACCGTCGGCAAGGCCGGCTCCGGGCTCCACATCCACATGCGGCTCATGAAGAACGGCAGGAACCAGATGCTCAAGGGCGGCAGGATCTCCGACGCGGCGAAGCGCGCGATCGCGGGGATGATGAAGCTCGCGCCTTCGATCACCGCCTTCGGCAACATGAACCCGACGAGCTACTTCCGGCTCGTGCCGCATCAGGAGGCCCCGACGAACGTGTGCTGGGGCGACCGCAACCGCTCGGTGCTGGTGCGCGTGCCGCTGGGGTGGACGGCGAAGACCGACCTCTGCAAGGCCGCGAATCCGAAGGAGACCGCTTCGGCCTACAACACCTCCGAGAAGCAGACGGTTGAGATGCGCTCGCCCGACGCTTCGGCGAACGTCTATCTCCTGATGGCGGGTCTCGCGGTCGCGTGCCGCTACGGGTTCTCGCTGAAGGACGGGGTCAAGGTGGCCGATGCGACCTACGTCAACGTCAACATCCACAAGCAGGAGAACGCGAAGCTTCTCAAGACCCTCGACTGCCTCCCGGACAGCTGCGCGGCTTCGGCCGACTGTCTCGCGGCGCAGCGTAGTGTGTACGAGGAGATGAACGTCTTCTCGCCGGCGATGATCGACGGCATTCTCGCGGAATTGCGCGCGTTCAAGGACCGCACGCTCCGCCGCGACATCGAGAAGAAGCCGGCGGAAGTCGCGAAGCTGGTGAAGGAATACTTCTACTGCGGCTGAGGATTCCGGCGGGATGACCTGTCATCTCATGGGTATCGGCGGGGTCGGCATGGCTGGCCTCGCCGTCCTTTTAAAGGCCCGCGGGCACGCGGTGACGGGCTGTGATCTCCGCGATTCGCCGCGGCTCGCCTTTCTGCGGCAGGCCGGGATCGAGGTGACGCTCGGCCATGACCCAGGGCATCTGGCCAAAGCCGATGCCGTCATCTATACTCCCGCCGTCCCTGCCGACCATCCGGAATTCCTGGCCGCCGGCCCCCGTCTCCGCTCGCGCGGCGAAACGCTCGCGGAAATTGTCTCGGTCGCGCCCGATGCGATTGCCGTATGCGGAAGCCACGGCAAGACGACTACCGCCACTTTCGTCGCGAAACTGCTCACGGCGCTCGGCGAGAAGGTGGAGTGGGCGATCGGCGGCGAGACGGGCGCGTGGCCGGTAGCGGGCGGAGCGGCCGGCGGGGTGCTGGTGGTCGAGGCGGACGAGAGCGACGGGACGCTGGCGAAGTACGCCGCGACGACACTCGTCATCACCAATTGCGATTACGACCACGCCGATCATTTCCCGACGCGGGCGGATTACGCCGCCTGCTTCGAGCGGGCGCGGGAACGGACGCGGGAGCGGAACGGGACGGTTGTCGAAGCGGGGGAACTGACGGAATTAGCCGGGCTTTCCGCGCTGGCCGCCTTTCAGGCGCTCGCCGAGCACAATCGCCGCAATGCCCTCGCGGCGGTGGAAGTGGCGCTTCGCCGCGGCCATTCCCTCGCGAAGGTGCTCGCGGCGTTGCCGGAGGTGGTGGCGGAACTTCCGGACCGGCGGTTTCAGACGGTAAGTTCGGCGGCGGGCGGAGCGGGATGGACGGTGGTCACCGACTACGCTCATCATCCGGCGGAAATTAAGTGTGCGCTCGCGATGGCGCGCGACAAGTGCCGCGGTGTCCTGCGGGTCCTCTTTCAGCCCCATCGCTATTCGCGGACGCGCGCGCTGCTTGCGGAATTTCCCGCGGCGTTTGATGGGGCGGACGAGGTGGTCGTCTGCCCTACCTACGCGGCGTTTGAAAAGCCGGTGGAAGGCGGGTTGAGCGCCGATCTCTATGCGGCATGCCGGGCGGCGGGCGGGAAGCCGCGCTTTTACTTAAGCCGCACGGTTGACGAGGCGTGGGAGCATGCGTGGCGGTCGATGAACTCGGGCGATCTGACGCTGCTCTTAGGGGCAGGCGACATCGTGAAACTTTTGCCGCGCGTGCGGGAGTCCGTTTTGGGCAAAGGGTCAGACCCTTTACCCAAAAGGCGGATTTGGATCGGCGAGGGGACGAACACCTGGAAGAGCGACCTCAACCTCGGGGTCGAGTATGTGCGGACGCAGGGACCGGCGGGGCGGCCGGGCGCGTCACTTAAAATTCCGTGGATGGCCGGCATCCCCGGCACCATCGGCGGCTGGGTGAAGATGAACGCCGGGGCCTTCGGACACTCTATTTCCGAGGTGGTGCGCCGCGTGAAGGTCGATGGCCGCTGGCTCGATGCGGCGGACTGCGGCTTCGGCTACCGTACCTCGGCTATCGTCGGCGAGATCGAGGATGTGGCCTTCGGCGTCCTGCCGCAGGATGCGCCGGGCGCGACCGCCGCCGATTTCCTGGCGCGGCGCAAGCGGTTCCCCGCCGGCACGAAGGGGAGCGTATTCAAGAACCCGCCGAACGACTTCGCGGGGCGGCTGCTGGAAGAGGCGGGCGTAAAGGGGCTCAGGGTCGGCGGCGCGCGCGTCTGGGAGGAGCACGCGAACGTGATCGTCGCGGACGCGGACGCAACGGCCTCCGATTTCCTCGCGCTCGCCACCCTCATGCGCGAGCGCGTCTATTTTCGCTTCGGCATCCGTCTCGAACCCGAGGTCTGCGGAATCGGGGCCGTCCGCGCCATCGTCGCCCTCGGCTCCAATCTGGAGCCGCGCGCCGACTACCTCGCGCAGGCGCACGCCGCGCTCGCGGCACTGCCAGAAACGCGGCTCGTCGCGGCGAGTTCGGTAATCGAGACCAAGCCCGTGGGAGTGCCGACCGAATTCGCCGCGCTCAAGTTCCTCAATCAGGCGGCCGTCTTCGAGACCATGCTCACGGCCATCGACTTTTCACGGCGAATGCACGCAATCGAGGACGCACTCGGGCGCGTCAGGACGGTGCGCAACGCTCCGCGCACGATCGACCTCGACCTCATCGACTTCGGGGGAATGCGCCTGTCGACGGAGGAACTCACGCTTCCCCATCCGCGTTTCCGCGAACGCGATTTCGTCCTCAAGCCCCTCGCCGAACTGGGAGTCAATTTGGTATAATAGGAGCCGTATGAAAACCATTGTCGTGTGTATCAAGCAGGTTCCCGATACCCAGCGGGTCACGGGCGAGGCGATGAAGCCGGACGGGACGATCAACCGCGCGGCGCTCCCCGCCATCTTCAATCCCGAGGACCGGCAGGCGCTGGAGGCGGCGCTGGCGGTCAAGGATGCGTGCGGCGGCAAGGTGATTGCCGTCACGATGGGCCTTCCCGCGGCAACGGCGATCCTGCGCGAAGCGCTTTACCGCGGCGCCGACGAGGCCTATCTCGTCACCGACCGCAAGGCCGCCGGCTCCGATACGCTCGCCACGAGCTATATCCTTTCGCAGGCGGTGAAGAAGTTCAAGCCCGACCTCGTCTTCTGTGGCCGGCAGGCGATTGACGGCGATACCGCCCAGACGGGGCCGCAGATCGCCGAGAAGCTCGGCTTCCCCGCGCTCACCTACCTGGAGGCGCTGAAGGTCGAGGGCGAAGTGGCGCTGGCGACGCGCGATATCGGCACGGGCATCGAGACCGACCGCGTTACCCTGCCTGCGCTCTTCACCGTCACTGAGAAGTTCGGGGCGCTGCGGCCGGCTGATGTGCGCAGGGTGATGAAGTTCAAGAAGGCCGAGATCCCCACGCTTTCCTGCGCGGATATCGGCTGCGAGGACGACCGTTGCGGATTTGCGGGCTCGCCGACTTCGGTGAACAAGATCGTTTCGGTGGTGCTCGCGGGCGGCGACTACCGGGAAGTGGCGCCGACGGACGAGGGTGTCAAGGAACTGGTGAAGGAGCTTAAGGATGAACACACGATCGGGTGAGGTCTGGGTCTTTGCGGAACAGGAAGACGGAAAGATAGCCGATATCGCCTTCGAGCTTCTCGGGAAGGGCCGGGAGCTTGCGGACCGGCTGGGCGTGAAGCTTGCGGCCGTCCTTATGGGTGCCGGCGTCGAGCCGCTGGCCGCCGAACTGGCGGCGGGGGGCGCCGATCTTGTCCGGCTCATCGAGGATCCGGCGCTGCGCGTCTTCCGCGGCCTCGCCTATCGGGAGGCGTTGGTGGACGCCATCCGGGAGGGTTCGCCGCAGATCGTCCTTTTCGGCGCTACCCACATGGGGCGGGATCTCGCCCCGGCCGTCGCCTCGGCGCTTCGTTGCGGGCTTACGGCCGACTGTACGGATCTCCAGATCGGCGATTATACCGACAAGCGTACGGGCGAGACCTTCACGAACGTCCTCCAGCAGATCCGTCCCGCCTTCGGCGGCAACATCATCGCGACGATCGTCAACGCCCGCTCTTGGCCGCAGATGGCCACCGTGCGCGAAGGGGTGATGAAGAGGATCGAGAGGGTTGAGGCGGTTGAGAAGGTTGAAGTGGTGAGGCATTCGCCTTCGGCGGCCACCGCTTCGCATCTATCCGAGCTTCCTGTCGAGGTCGTCGATATCGTCCGCAAGCATGCGTCCGTCAATCTGAAGGGCGCGAGGATTATCGTCGCGGGCGGCGCGGGCGTCGGCTCCAAGGAGAATTTCCAGCTCCTTCACGATCTTGCCGCCGCACTGGGCGGCGCGGTGGGCGCAAGCCGCGCGGCGGTCGATCTCGGCTATGCCGAGCACGAGCGGCAGATTGGGCAGACCGGCGTCACCGTGCGCCCGGCCCTGTTCATCAGCTGCGGCATTTCCGGCGCGGTGCAACACCTGGCGGGTATGCAGGAATCTGCGAAGATAATTGCGATAAATACCGATAAAGACGCGCCTATTTTCAAAGTAGCGCATTATGGTATTGTTGGCGACCTTGCGGTAGTCATCCCGAAGATTATCAAAGCGGTTCGCGGGTGAGCCGGTCCGGTTGACGATTTCGCAATTTTTTGGTAAATTATCCCCTGTTTTCGGCGATCCGGCGGGTCGAACCGGAAGTGGTGTTTTGATTTTTGACAAGAAGGGAGCGAAACAATGGCAATGAACAGTCAGTTGCTGGCCGTCGTCCAGCATATTGAGTCCGAGCGTGGCGTCAGCCGGGAGATCGTGATTACCGCGATTGAGCAGGCCATCCAGCAGGCGGCTCGCAAGAACCATGACGTCACCAACGATCTGGAAGTCGTCATCGACCGCAAGGATCTTTCGCTCCACGTCTATGATACGCTCGTCGCCTCCGACGAGGAGACGGGCCCCGGCTTCATCTCCATCGCCCGTGCCGTTCGGTTCAACCACGGCAATCCCGTCAAGGAGGGTGATACGGTGCGGATCGAGATGCCGGCCTCGCGCCTCGGGCGCATCGCCGCGCAGACCTCGCGGCAGATGATCATGCAGAAGATCCGCGAGGCCGAACGCTCCAACACCTTTTCCGAATACCGCGATCGCGTCGGGGATATCGTCTCCGGCACCGTCTCGGCGGTTTCTCACCGCGACACCTATGTCACCGTGGGCAAGACCGAGATGATCCTGCCGGGGAAGGAGCGCATCCCCACCGAAGAATACCAGATCGGCGATCCGATTCGCGCCATCATCCTCCGTGTCGATCCCGATGCCAAGGGGCCGGCCGTCACCCTCTCGCGTTCAAGCGGCAAGTTCATCGAGGCGCTCTTCCGTCTGGAGGTGAGCGAAATCGCCGACGGCGTCGTGGAGATCATGGGCGTCAGCCGCGATCCCGGCTATCGGGCCAAGATCGCCGTGCGCACCGCGAACGAGAATATCGATCCCGTCGGCGCCTGCGTCGGTCAGCGCGGCAGCCGCGTGCGGGCGATCGTCAACGAACTTTCGGGGGAGAAGATCGATATCGTGCGCTGGAACGAGGATATCCGTCAGTATGTGGCGGCGGCTCTCGCGCCGGCGAAGCTCGAGTCCATCGAGGTCGATCCCGTCCTGCCCAACACCGTCCACGTCATCGCTTCGGCCGACCAGTATTCGCTCGCCATCGGTAAGCGCGGGCAGAACGTGCGCCTCACCACCCGTCTCACCGGCTGGCATGTCGAGATCAAGAAGTCGATGGCCACCGCGAGTTTCGAGGATCAGAAGGCCGAGGCCATCAAGGAACTTGCCGAGATGTTCTCCGTTTCCACCGCCGTTGCCACCCAGATGGCAGACGCCGGCTTCCTCACGGTGGATGGCATCGTCGATGCCGACGAGGCGAGCTTCATTGCGGCGACCGGGCTTGACGAGATTACCGCGAAGGGCATTTACGCGGCGGCGCAGGCCGTCGCCGAACTGACTGCCGGGGGAGACGCCGAATGAGGATTTTCGAGATTGCCAAGGAGGTCGGCGTCAGCAGCGCCGAGGTCCTGAAGGCGGCGGAAGCCGCCGGGATTGAGGCGTCGAGCGCGATCAGCACCCTGGATGCGGGCGAGGCCGAGCAGCTCAAGGCGAAGCTCGCGCAGGCCGAAAAGGGCGCGGTCGCCGAGCGGCGTGCGGCGAAGCTTTCCCGCGCGGCCGAGCTCAATGCCAAGTTCTTCGCCGAACAGCGGGCGAAGCTCGATGAGCACCTGAAGATCGCCACGGCCGCGGCCGAGGGAAAGAAGGTGGAGAAGGTGGAGAAGGTGGAGAAAGTAGGTGGAGGTGGAGGTGGAGGTGAAGGTGAAGGTGGAGAGCGGAAGAGCCAACCCGCTCAACCCGCGAAGCCGGCCATCCGCATGGCGCCCGGGTATAAGCCGAAGCCGCTGCCTGCACTTTCCGCGGCGAAAACCGGCTTGACGGCGCATGCGGGCTTCAAGCCCCTCGCCCATGCGAAACCCGCGCCGTCGATTTCCATTTCCGTCGCCGCCGTTCCGAAGCCGAAGGCCGTCAAGGTCGATGACTACGACGACGAGAAGGGGCGCAAGGGCAAGAAGGGCCGCGAACTGGCGCGGGCGTTTGACAAGCGCGTTCCCCGCGTTGCCCAGGTGGTTCCCCAGCAAGGCGGGCGCATTTCCGTCGATGAGGCCTCGCGCGAGATCTCGATCCGCGGTGCCGTCATCGTCAAGGATCTCGCCTCCAAGCTCAATATCAAGCCCAACCGCCTGATCGCCGACCTGATGGGGCTCAAGATCCTCGCCTCCATCAACCAGCGCGTCGAGCCCGAAGTGGCGACGAAGGTGGCGGAGAAGTACGGCTTCAAGGTGACGATCGAGCACGCCCGCGACAAGGCCGCGGCGAAGCCTGTCCTGAAGGCGATCGATGCCGACGATCTGATTCCCGAGGATAAGCCCGAGACGCTCAAGCCGCGCGCTCCCGTCATCACCTTTATGGGACACGTGGACCACGGCAAGACGACGCTCATGGACTATATCCGCAAGGAGCATGTCGCCGCCGGCGAGGCGGGCGGCATCACCCAGCAGATTTCCGCCTATCAGGTGGATGTGGCGGGCAAGAAGATCACCTTCTTGGATACGCCCGGTCACGCCGCCTTCTCGGCGATGCGTGCGCGCGGCGCCCAGATCACCGACATCGCCGTTCTTATCATTGCGGCCGACGACGGCATCATGCCGCAGACGGAGGAGTGCATCAAGGTGGCGCGGCAGACGGGCGTGCAGATCATGGTGGCGCTCACCAAGTGCGACAAGCCCACCGCCAATGTCGATCGCGTCAAGCAGCAGCTTCAGAAGAAGGGGCTCACGCCTGAGGACTGGGGCGGCGACATCATCTGTTGCCCCGTCTCCGGCGTGACCGGCGAGGGCGTGGACGCGCTCCTGGAAAACATCCTCGTGCAGGCGGAGGTGCTGGAGCTGCAGGCGAATCCGAACCGCCGCGCGTACGGCTTCGTGATCGAGTCGGAGCTGCAGCAGGGCCTCGGGCCGTGCGCAACGCTGCTGGTCACCGGCGGTACGCTCAAGGTCGGGGACGCGATTCTCATCGGCGAGCATTTCGGCAAGGTCCGCGCGCTGATCGACGACCACGGCCGTCGCATCAAGGAGGCGCCGCCGGCGACGCCCGTGAAGTGTACGGGGCTTTCCGGCGTTCCCGAGGCGGGCAGCGAATTCCGCGTCATGCTCGACGAGAAGCGCGCGCGCGAACTCGCGGCGCGGACGGCCGAGGAGAAGAAGCTCGAAGAGCTCTCCACCGCCAAGGCCTCGACGCTCGATGCGCTGATGTCGCGGATGGCGGCTGAGGGCAAGCTGGAGCTCAATGTGATCGTCAAGTCCGACACCCAGGGTTCGCTGGAGGCGATTGTCCAGGCGCTCAACGAGATCAAGAGCGAGAAGGTGGGGCTTAATGTGATCGGCACGGGGACGGGCAACGTTTCGCTTACCGATGTCAAGACCGCGTCCGCCGGCAAGGCGATCATCGTCGGCTTCGACATCGGCAACGATTCGGGCGTTCAGAACCAGGCGCGTCACGACGGCGTCAAGATCAATTCCTTCCGCATCATCTACGAGCTTATCGATCACGTCAAGAACTCGATGCTCGATCTGCTGCCGCCGGAATACAAGGAGGTCGTGCTTGGCCACGCCGAGGTGAAGGCCATCTACGATATCGGCAAGCTCGGCAAGATTGCCGGCTCCCAGATGCTCGACGGCAAGCTCGTCGCCAAGGAGAAGTACCGTATTCTCCGTAAGCAGGAGCGGATTTGGGACGGTAAGGTCCAGACGCTCCGGCACTTCAAGGACGAGGTCAAGGAAGTCACGGGTCAGCAGGAGTGCGGCGTGTGCTTCCAGGGCTTCGAGGGCTTCCAGGCCGGCGATACGATCGAGTGCTACTCGCTCGAAGAGTTGCCGCGGAGCTTGTGAGAGGTTGCGATGGGTGTCGATCGGTTAGAGAGAGTTAATTCGCTCTTGAAGCGGGTTATCGCCGAGGCGATGTTCTCGGTGATGCAGGGCGACACCGTCCAGCCGGGGCTCATCACCGTCACCGAGGTTGTTTGCGGCAAGGATTTGCGCGATGCGACCGTCAAGGTCTCGGTCTTCGGCGATGATCCGCTCAAGGAAATCGCGCTTCAGCATCTTAAGCATAATGCGAAGCGCTTTCAAGCGGTCATCAACCGCGAGGTGAAGATGAAATTCACCCCGCGTCTCACTTTCCAGCTCGACCGGTCGCTCGAGAAGGGCGATGCGGTCTTGGCGATTCTCAACCAGTTACCCCCGGTTGCCGATGGCCAATCTGACCCAGCTTAAGCGCCTGGAAGAGCTTGACGGGTTTTTGCTCGTCGATAAGCCCGAGGGACTTGCATTCTCGACGGTGGTGAAGACCGTCAAGCGGAAATTCAATCTCGTCAAGGTCGGGCACGGCGGTTCGCTCGATGCGATGGCCTCGGGGCTGATGGTGCTGCTGATCAACGACGCGAACAAGTTCGTGGATCGCGTGATGGGCGCTGATCGCGTCTATTCGGGGACGATGAAGTTCGGCGAGACCACCGATACCGGCGACCGTTTCGGGCGAAGCGAGCCGCTTCCCGCCATGGTGATGAAGATCGACGAGGTGCAGGGCGATCTCTTCCAGACGGAGCCGCGCTTCTGTTCCGTCCGCAAGGAAGGGACGAGCGAATACGAGATCGTCGAGACGGGCGAGCATCAGCAGTTCCTTACGCATGTGTATAGGTTCGGGGTAGAGCGAGCCGGGGGGGATGGGAATGGCGAAGCGGCGAGGTTTGAGCTGAAGGCGGCGAAGGGCGTGATGGTGCGGGCGCTGGCGAAGGATCTGGGTGCGACCTTGATGTCCTTGCGCCGCGAGAAGGTGGGCAAGTTCGAGGTGCAGGACGCGATTCCCTTCGCGCGGCTTTTGGAACTCGGGCTTGGAGATTTCGCTTCCTGCGTACTTCCGCTCGCTAAGGCGCTCGCATGATTGTTGCGGTCGGATTTTTCGACGGGGTGCACCGCGGTCATCAGGCCATCCTTGCGGGGGCCGATGCCGCCTTGACCTTCAGGCATCATCCGCTTTCCGTATTGGCGCCAGCACGAGCTCCGCGGCTCATCATGTCTTGGGAGGAGCGCGCGCGGGCGCTGGAGGCGCAGGGGGTCAAGGTGACGGCGATGGACTTTGACGAGGAGATTGCGAATTGGTCGCCGGCGCGTTTTCTGGAAGAGGTGAAGGACCGTATTGAGGTCTTGGCCGAACAGCTGGGGATTTCCGCTTCGCCGCTTTCGTTTCGTTGCGGCGAGAACTGGCGCTTCGGCAAAGGCGGGGCGGGCGACGCGGCGTTTTTGCGGCGGCTCGGCTATGCGGTCGAGGTGGTGGGCGCGGCGACTTGGCGGGGGGAGATGATTTCCTCCTCGCGGATTCGCGCGGCACTGGAGCGCGGCGAAATCGAGGCGGCGAATGAGATGCTGGGAAAGCGGTTCACAGTTCGGGGTACGAGGTTCAAGGGGAAGGGAATCGGCCGCGAAATCGGGTATCCGACGGTAAACCTCGAACTCTCGGCTTTAAACCTTGAACTTCCGCTTGGCGTTTACGAAGTTGCGATTGGCGGGGCAAAGGCGATTGCGAATTACGGGTTGGCTCCGACGATGGGGGATGCGGCCTGGCCATCGCCGGTTCTGGAGGTTCATTTTCTCCAACCGCCCTCCACCTCCATCTCCACCTCCACCTCCCTCTCCGTTGAATTCGTTCGTTTCATTCGCCCCGAGAAGAAGTTTGCCTCGCTGGCGGAATTGCAACGGCAGATTGCCGCCGATTGCAGGATTGATTAGCTGCGCGGTGGCCCAGCGCGGCGTGGCGCGCTAGGTGGTGAATAATGGTATAATACCACTATCTGAATGAAGGTGGTGAGATGTCAAAGACATTCGACAACATCGAGACGAAGTTTGAAGAGGGGGTAATTCCGGGGTGGTTGATCATGCGGGAAATATGGGGACAGGCCCCGAAATAACTTCCGTTTTGGTCGGTTGGTCGCGATTTTTACGCCGTTGGGGCACGAGTGGCCTTACGCGCGGTTTGGGTTTGCTTCTTTGCGTTGCTCCTCGCCACTGCACGGCGGTGGTAGCTGAAATAAGCGCCCCATAGGGTTCGTCGCACGTGCCCGCCGCACGTTCTCCCCGCCTCCACCTGCTTTCTCCACCTTTATATGAACATCGACATATAATGCGGAAGCGTGATCTTCTTGTCTGAGACGCCGACATTGCCGCCGGTGAATTTGTACCCGAATGGAATATCACGCTGTTTCAGCACCTTGTTCAGCGAGAGCGTGCGCCCGGTCTTGGCCTTGACTTTTTGCATCTTCTCTCCTTATCTTTGCTAAAAGCGCAAGAATTATAACATTTATCGCTGTTATATGTCAATGGCGCATATTTTTCGGATCAATTTTATAAAATGTTGCATATTTTTCGGGCATAATTTACGGATTATTCAGGAATTTCCCGGCTGGCCCTAACCCCTGACCCCTTGTCTGCGCCGCCGACTTAAGGCGGCAATACGCCAGCAGCACCGGTTTTGTTCTGATGTTGGCGCCATTCGGGTCGTCGCCCAGAACGCCGCGAAATTGTGCTACAATATAGGCATGGGTTTTTTCAAGGCGTATGATATGCGCGGCACTTTCGGGGTCGATTTCGACCTCGACACCGTTTACCGCGTGGGCAAGGCGTTGCCGGAGGTCGTCAAGGGGCGGCGCTGGTTGGTCGGGCGCGATTGCCGCGTCACCTCCAAGGATATTCGCGATGCGCTCGTGCGGGGGCTTGAAGACGCGGGCGTCGAAGTGACTGACCTCGGGCTGTGTACGACGCCGATGGTCTATTTCTTTACCGCCGAGGGCGGCTTTGACGGCTCGGTGATGATCACCGCCTCGCATAATCCGCCCGGCGATAACGGGCTTAAGGTCTCGATGCGCACTGCGCTCCCCGTCGGCTATGCGAACGGCCTCAATGAAGTGGAGAAGATTGTTCGATTGTTCGATTGTTCGGATTGTTCGAGGAAACTTGGAGAGTGTTCTGGCGTTAGGATGATGGATGACTCTCGGAATCGTTATATTGACTGGATGCGGCAATCGAACAATCGAACAATCAGAACAATCGAACAATTGTCCTTCGCCGTTGACTGCTCGAACGGGATGGCGTCCTTGTTGGCGCGCGAAATCTTTCCGACGGCCGTGATCATCAACGATACGCTTGACGGCACCTTCTCGAACCATAGCCCCAATCCCCTCAAGGCCGAAGCGCGCGCGCAGCTGTCGGCGTTGGTGCGAGAGCGGCAGCTCGACTGCGGTGTCATTTTCGACGGCGATGCCGACCGGGCGATGTTCGTGGACGAGCGCGGCGAATTCGTGCAGCCGGATTACCTGATTCCGATTGTCGCCAAAGCGACGCTTGCCGCTTCCACCTCAACCGTCTCTCCACCTCGCATCATCCACGATGTCCGCACTTCGCGCGGGGCGATCGAGGAGTTGAAGCGAATGGGCTGCGAGCCGGTGATGGTGCCGGTGGGGCACGCCTTTGCGAAGCCGATTCTCCGCGAGACCGGCGCGGTGTGTGGCGGGGAGCTCGCGGGGCATTACTATTTCAGCGAATTCCACGGTTGCGATTCGGGGATGCTGGCGGCAATGCGCATCCTCTTCGAGATTGCCGCGGCCAAGGCGCGCGGACAGACCTTCTCGCAGATGATGCGTCCGATCGCGGGCGTCTATGCGAATTCGGGCGAACTCAATTTCCAGGTTGCGGACAAGGAAGCGGCGATTGCGCGAGTCCTCAAGGCCGCAGCGGAAAAACTGCCGCGGGAACTTTCGCGCAGCGAGTTGGACGGTATTCGCATCGAGTATGCCGAGGGATGGATCAACATCCGCAAGTCGAATACCGAGCCGTACCTCAGGTTGATCGCCGAGTGCGATACGGCGGCGCGGCTTACGGCGTGGGTGGAGATCTTGAAGGGCGCCATCGAATCATGACGGTTGACTTTCATGTCCATTCGACGGCGAGCGACGGCACTTTCGCGCCCGCCGAGCTGGTGGCGAAGGCGCGGGGATTCGCCGCGCTCGCCCTGACCGACCACGACAATTGCGACGGCGTCGCGGAATTCCTCTCCACCTCCCCCTCCCCCTCGTCCCCCCGCCTCGTCCCCGGCATCGAGCTTTCGATCGAGCCCGGCGAGGGCTTTGACAAGTTCCACCTGCTGGGATTGGGGATCGACCCCGCGAATGCGGCGCTCAAGGCGTTTCTTAAACGGGTCTTGGACGGGCGCAATGGGCGTAATGCGCGGATCATCGCCAATTTTCGGCGGTTGGGAATTACGATGGACGGGGTGGAGAAGTACGCGCATGGCGAGGTGCTGGCGCGGCCGCATTTCGCACGGTGGCTGCTGGAGCGGAAGTATGTGTCGTCGGTCAAGGAGGCGTTCGAGCGGTATCTCCTGCCGGATTCGCCGGCGGCGACGCGGTGTTACGAAGAGCGGTATCATCCTTCGCAGGCGGAGGCGATTGAGGTCGTGCATGCGGCGGGCGGCGTGGCGGTGATGGCGCATCCCCGGTACTGGTGCCGCGAATGGAAGGACACCGGGTGTGACTTCGCGAAGGCGGAGCGGGGATTGGCGCGGCTGAAGGAGTTGGGATTGGATGGGATCGAGGCGCTTTACGGGGCGAATACGCCCGAAGAAAACGTGGAGTTTACGTATCTTGCGCTCAAGTACGGGTATCTGGTTTCGGCGGGAAGCGATTTCCACGGGGCGAACAAACCGGAAATCGCGCTCGGAATGGAGGTTTCGCCGTCAATCATCGCCCCGCTCTTGGCGCGCCTGGTTCCGCTGGACTTCGCGCGGCAATTTTGATATACTTTCCCACTAATTTCTCAAAAAAGAGGATCACGCACTATGGCAAAGGAATCGGTCGTTCGCAATAATATCTGGAAATGGCTCGTCTTGGCGCTTATTGCCGTCATTTCGGTCTATGTCTGCAATCCGCCGGCGGAGAAGTTCCGCTTCGGCCTCGACTTGAAGGGCGGCACGTCCTTCACGCTCGGCGTCGATACGGAGAAACTCTCCGAGTCGATTATCGCCGCGAAGCCCGAGCTTGCGGAAAAGCCGGAGCTGGTGAAGGAGATCGTCGAGAAGACCCTCGCGGGCAGTGACGAACGCATTATCCAGGTCATCCGCCGCCGCGTGGATGCGATGGGCACCAACGAGCCCGTCATTCAGGGAATGAAGGATCACCGCCTCTTGGTGCAGCTCCCGGGCGTGGATGAGGAAGTGCGCAAGCAAGCGAAGGCCTCGCTCCAGAGCGCGGCATTCCTCGAGTTCCGCCTCACCCACCCGAAGAACGACCAGCTCGTCTCAAAGCTCCTTTCGCGCGAGGTGGCGCCGGAGGGGTATAAGAAGTCGGGTGCCGGCTATGCGCGCACCGAGCAGTGGGCCGAGCTTTCGAAGGCGCCCGGCTATGCCGCGCGTCTCGCCGCCTGGGAATGCCCCGATGCCCGCTATTCCTTTATGCTGGAGGCGAACGGCGACGGTACCTACTCGCCGAACTTCGTCGCTCGTACCACCGAGCCGCGCGTGACGGGCGAGCATCTCGAGTCGGCCGCCGTCGAGCGCGATCCTACTTCGGGTCAGCTTTCGATCGGCTTCAAGCTTAATGCCGAGGGCGCCCAGCGTTTCGCCACCCTGACGCGCAACTACAAGGCGCACGGGCCCAAGAACTCAACCGATCGCGGCCGGCAGCTTGCGATCATCCTCGACGACCAGCTCATCTCCGCCCCGGTCATCCAAAGCGAGATCGGTGCGAATGGCCAGATCACCGGGCGCTTCACCGCCGCCGAGGCCCAGAAGCTCGCGGCCGAACTCAATGCAGGTGCGCTCCCGGCGCCGATGAAGATCCTCGCGGAGACGACGGTGGCGCCCACGGTGGGCGACGATGCGATCGCCGCGGGCAAGACGGCGGCGCTCTTTGGCTTCATCCTGGTGGCGCTTTTCATGTTCATCTACTACTGGACAAGCGGCCTCGTGGCGGACATCGCGCTCTTCCTCGACATCGCGCTCCTCCCCACGGCGCTCGTCTTCGTGGCCAATATCCTCGGCGTCTTCGCGCACGATCCCTCGATGGGCGGCGGCGGCTCGATGCAGCTTCCCGTCCTCACGATGCCCGGTATCGCGGGTCTCGTCCTTTCGCTCGGCATGGCGGTCGATGCGAACGTCCTCATCTTCGAGCGCATCCGCGAGGAATTCCAGGCCGGCAAGGTGGCGGGCGAAGCGGTTAAGAACGGCTATGGCCGCGCGTTTACGGCGATTTTCGACTCGAACCTGACGACGATCATCACCGGCGTCATCCTCTTCGTCGTCGGCACCGGCCCCGTTCGCGGCTTTGCGATTACGCTTACTGCGGGCGTCGTCATCTCGATGTTTACCGCGGTCGTCGTGACGCGCCTCGTGTTTGACCATTGCGTCAATCCTTCCCGCGTCAAGCCCTTCAAGATGCTTCACTTCTTCAAGAACCCGAAGTTCGACTTCATGAAGGTGACGAAGCTCACTGTCGGCGGCTCGTTCGCGGTCATCGCCGTGGCGCTGGCGATCTTCGCGTTCCGTTTCGTGAACAACAAGGCCGATGTCCTTTCGGTGGATCTGACGGGCGGCACCTCGATCGTCTTCAACCTGAACGAGGGCGCGAAGCCCGAAGTCGCCCAGGTTCGCAAATGCCTCACCGATTTCGACAATGCCGCAGTCATTCAGTATCAGGAGGGTATCGGCAATGCGACGTTGCTCGTTAAGACGGGCGAGACGGCCGAGACCGAAAAGGGCAGGGCACTGGAGAATAAGGACGTGGGTGCGCACGTGACGAAGCTTCTCCAGGCCGCGTTCCCGCAGGCCGGGTTCAAGGCCGCCTCGGTGGACGAGGTCGGCTCGATGGTCGGCGCGGACCTCAAGAAGTCCGGTACCTACGCGGTCATCTTCTCGCTCATCGCAATCCTCGTTTACGTCGGCTTCCGCTTCCAGTTCGGCTTCGGCCTCGGTGCGCTCGTCGCGCTCGCGCACGACGCGCTCATCTCGATCGGCATCTTCTCGCTCTGCGGGCGGCAGGTCTCGCTGATCGTCATCACCGCGGTCCTCACCATCATCGGCTATTCGGTGAACGATACGGTCGTCGTCTTCGACCGCATCCGCGAACTCCTGAACCACGACCGCAAGCTCTCGTTCTACGACCTCTGCAACAAGGCCGTCAACCAGTGCCTCTCGCGTACGGTCATCACTTCGGTGACCACGTTCTTCGCGGTCCTGGCGCTCTTCTGCTTCGGCGACGGCTCGATCTTCGACTTCGCGCTCATCATGCTTATCGGCGTCATCGCCGGCACGTTCTCGTCGGTCTTCATCGCGACGCCGATCATGTTCTGGTGGTACAAGGGCAAGCGTCCCGCCTTCGAGGCGGAAGCCAAGTAAGACGACCATGAGTGCCGCGGAATCCACTGGCGGCCTGAAGGAGTTGGCCGCGCGCATCCGGGAGATGCGCGAGATCATCGGTTACACCGCCGAGCACATGGCGGAGGTGACCGGGTCCACGCTCGCCGATTACCGCAAGGTGGAGGGCGGCGAGTCCGAGCCGTCCTTCAACTTCCTTCATCAGTGCGCCATCGCCTTCGGGGTGGACATCAACCAGCTGCTGGAAGGCCATTCGGCGCACCTCTCGGGCTACGAGGTGACGCGCGCGGGGCAGGGGCCGATCACGGCGAGCGAGCGGGTGATGACCATCCGCAATCAGGCGGCGATGTTCCAGAACCGTCTCGGCACGCCCTACTGGGTCACCTACAAGTTCGACCGTTCGCTCCTCGACCAGCCGATCAAGACCACCACCCATTCGGGGCAGGAATTCGACCTTGTCCTCAAGGGGGCGATGAAGATCCGCGTCGGCGACCATGTCGAGACGCTGGAGGAGGGCGATTCGATCTACTACAAGTCCTCCACCCCGCACGGCATGATCGCCGCCGACGAGCGCGGGCTCACGTTTCTCGCGATGGTGATGGCCGGTCCCGATGGCGATTCGCATCTGGGGCTGGAGACGATCCGTCCGCGGACGGACCAGACGCCGCTCATCGTCCAGCAGTTCCTGGAGGTCGAGGAAGACGACCGCGGGTGCCTGAGGCATATCCGCTTCAGGGGCGTGGAGAAGTTCAACTTCGCGTTTGACGTCGTCGATGCGATTGCCGCGAAGTATCCCGAGAAGCTGGCGCTCCTCCATGTCTCCGACCACTTCACCGAGCGTCGCTTCACTTTCAAGGAGATTTCCGAGACCTCCAATCAGATCGCCAACTATTTCCTCGCCCAGGGCATCGGGCGCGGCGACAAGGTGATGCTGGTCTTGAAGCGCCACTATCAGTATTGGCCGACGATCCTGGCGCTCCATAAGATCGGGGCGGTGGTGATTCCCGCCGTGAGCCAGCTCCTGGAGCACGATTTCTCCTACCGGTTCAGGGCGGCGGACGTGAAGGCGCTCGTCTGCACGGCGGATGGTGATGTCGCACATCAGGCGGAGCTCGCCGAGCGCGAGCTGTCGCTCGCACAGGTGGAGAAAAAAGATGGAGGTGGAGAAGAACCGCTGTCCACCTCCACCTCTTCTCTCCACCTTCTCAAGTTCATCGTCAACGGCGAGCGCGAGGGGTGGCATTCCTTCGACAAGGAGTACGTAGGGTATTCGCGCGTGTACGGGCGGCGTCCCGATTCGCCGGGCGGCAATGACCCGATGCTGATGTTCTTCACGAGCGGCACCACCGGCTATCCGAAGATGGCGCTGCACAGCTACAAGTACGCGCTCGGCCACTACGTGACGGCGAAATACTGGCATCAGGTGGAGCGCGACGGGCTCCATTTCACCATTTCCGAGACGGGCTGGGCGAAGGCGGGCTGGGGCAAGCTCTACGGGCAGTGGGTGTGCGAGGGCGGGCTTTTCGTCTATGACTTCTCGCGCTTCCATGCGGAGAACATCCTGCCGATGTTCGCGAAGTACGGGATCACCACCTTCTGCGCGCCGCCCACGATGTACCGGATGCTCATCAAGGAGGACATCTCGAAGTACGACTTCAGCTCCGTCCATCATGCGACGACGGCGGGCGAGGCGCTCAATCCCGAGGTGTTCGTGCAGTTCGAGCGGGCGACGGGGCTCAAGATCCACGAGGGCTTCGGCCAGACCGAGACCACCTGCGCGCTCGGGAACCTCCTCGGAGACGCCCTCAAGCCAGGTTCGATGGGCAAGCCCATTCCCGATTACGACATCGATCTCGTGGACGAGAACGGCAATTCGGTGCCGCCCGGCGAACACGGCGAAATCGTCGTCAGGACGCCGCGCGACAATCCCCACCCCGGCATCTTCATCGGCTACTACAAGGACGAGGAGAAGACGGCGTACGCCTGGCGGCAGGGAATGTACCACACCTGCGACGTCGCCTGGAAGGACGAGGACGGCTACTATCACTACGTCGGGCGCGCCGACGACGTCATCAAGTCGTCGGGCTACCGGATTGGACCCTTCGAGATCGAGAACGTAATCATGGAGCTGCCGTATGTCGTCGAGTGCGGCGTTT
>JAZUHK010000032.1:0-13436 GCA_045641645.1 Kiritimatiellia bacterium | reverse complement strand
ATCTGCACGTAACGGTCGCGATTCCAATCCGCAGTACCTCGGCGTCAAGGCCTACGACGGCCAGTTCCTGACGACGGGCTCGATCATCGTCCGCCAGCGCGGCACGAAGATCCATCCCGGCAAGAACGTCGGCCAGGGCCGCGACTTCACCCTCTTCGCCCTCAAGGACGGCAAGGTGAAGTTCATCAAGGACGGCAAGGTCGTCACGATCGAGGCCTGAGGCCCCGCCTCGCGGCGAACGCAGGGGAGCGCGGCAGTTTTGCCGCGCTCCTTCGTTTTGTGCTATAATATTCCCCAAGCCGCTGCTCATGCGTGACCGGCGGAATTCCAAGATAAACTCTAAGGGAGCAAAAAAGAAAAATGAACTACAAGTACAACTGCCTGAACCCGATTGCGGCGTGCGGGCTCGACAACCTGACCGACAGCTACGCGCGGACCGAGAAGTTCGAAGAGGCCGATGCCGTCTTCGTCCGCTCCGCCAAGATGGACGAGCTCGTCCCCGGCGCGAATCTCCTCGCCGTCGCCCGCGCGGGGCCCGGCGTCAACAACATCCCTCATGCCGAATACGCGAAGAAGGGCATTGTCGTCTTCAACACCCCGGGCGCGAATGCGAACGGCGTCAAGGAACTGGTCATCGCCGCGATGCTGCTCGCGAGCCGCGATATCGTCGGCGGCGTCGAGTGGGTGAAGGCGAATGTCGCCGATCCCGCCATCAACAAGACGGCCGAAAAGGCCAAGAAGGCGTTCGCGGGCACTGAGATCATGGGCAAGAAGCTCGGCGTCATCGGCCTCGGGGCGATCGGCCAGAAGGTGGCGAACGCCGCGGTCGGCCTTGGGATGGAGGTTTACGGCTACGACCCCTATCTTTCGATTGACGCGGCCTGGAACCTTTCCCGTGCCGTCAAGCACTGCAAGAACGTCGAGGACATCTACCAGAACTGCGACTACATCACCATCCACGTCCCCGCGCTCGATTCGACCAAGGGGATGATCAACTCCGAGGCGATCGCCATGATGAAGACGGGCGTCATCATCGTCAACGCCGCACGGGATGCGCTCGTGAACGAGAAGGACATGCTCGCGGCGCTCGAAGCGGGAAAGGTGCGCAAGTACGTCTCCGTCTTCCCGAACGCGACGACGGCCGGGCAGAAGGGCTGCCTCGTCATTCCGCATCTCGGCGCATCGACCGAAGAGGCCGAGGACAACTGCGCGGTGATGGCGGTGAAGGAGATGCGCGACTTCCTCGAAAACGGCAACATCGTCAACTCGGTGAACTACCCGTCCTGTTCGCTCGGCGTCGCCGCGAAGCCGGGGCGGCTTGCGGTCTGCCACAAGAACGAGGCGAACATGATCGGCACCTTCACCTCGATCCTCGGTAACGCCAAGGTCAACATCGACGCCATCGCCAACAAGAGCCGCGGCGATTTCGCCTATACGCTCATCGACACCGATTCGCCCGTTCCAGCCGATGTCGTCAAGGCGCTCGCTTCTTCGGCCGGCGTCATCCGCGTGCGCGTCATCAAGTAAGATGGGTTACGCGCGCAAGAGCACGGCCACCGCTTCCGCGACGAAGAACGTCGCGTCGGCGGCGGCCGTCTCCGCAGTTCCGAAGGCCGCGGCGAAGAAGGGCGCCGCGGCCTCGTCGATCTGGAACATGCAGATCGGCGGCGCGAAGCAGAAGACGGACATGAAGTCCGTCGAGGTGCTGCTTCTCACCTCCGAGCTCGCCGACCTCATCGAGGCCGGCATGACCCTCGGCCAGGCGCTGCAGGCGCTCGCCAACCAGGGGGAGCCGGCGAGCGCGCAGCACTACGTCTGTCAGGATCTCTGCGACCGCATCGTGCGTGGCGAAAGCTTTTCCGACGCCTGCGCCCACCATCCCAAGACCTTTCAGCCGCTTTATTCGAACATGATCCGTGCGGGCGAGGCCTCGGGTGCGATGGTGGAGGTGCTCAGGCGGCTCGTGGATCACTACGAGCGCTACGACAACATGCGCGGCAAGATCAAGAGCGCGCTCACCTACCCGGTCATCGTCCTCGTCTTCGGGCTGGCGGCCGTCATCGGCGCCTTGGTGTGGATCATCCCCCAGTTCCAGAAGGTGTTCGATTCGATGGGGGCGTCGCTGCCGCTCCCGACGCGCATCCTGATCGGCATGTCCGACGGCCTCATCCACTACGGCTGGCTGATGGCGATTGTCGCCGTCCTCGCCGCCGTCGCGTTCCGCCGTTGGAAGCGGAGTCCCGCGGGCATCCGCAAGATCGACGCCTGGAAGCTCCGCGCGCCGCTGATCTCGGGAATCGTGGCCTGCGGCGCCTATTCGTCGCTCGCCTATACGCTCAAGACCCTGCTCGTCAACGGCGTCAACGTCCTGCAGGCGCTCAAGATCGCGGGCGAGACCTGCGGCAACGCCGTCATCGCCGATGCGCTCGCCACGGCGCGCAAGCGCGTCACCGACGGCACCACCATTTCCGGTCCGCTCGCTTCGAGCGGCGTCTTCCCGCGCATGATGACCGATATGCTCGCGGTCGGCGAGCAGGCGGGCGACATGCCGAGTTCGCTTGAGCACATCGGGCGGCGCTACCAGAAGGACATGGACCGCCACATCACCTCCTTTACCAACGCCCTCGAACCGATCCTCATCGTGCTCATCGCGGGTGCCGTCGGGTTCGTCGCCATCGCCATCCTGATGGCGGTATTCAAGGTCTCCTCGTCGCTCGGCTGATATGGCGCGGTCCGTCGAGGAGATTGCCGCGAAGATGGACGCCCTCGGCGTCTGGAAGGCGCTGGAGCCGTATCACTGGGCGCTCAAGTCGCAGGGGGTCGCGTTTCCCTATTTCTGCAGCGTGATGAAGGGCGACCGTCCGGCCGTGAAGGTGCGCTTCCTCTTCCTTGAGGGCTGGCAGACCTTTCACGACTACGTGCGTACGCGGATCGATCACGCCTTCGGCTTCTATTCCTCGCCGGCGGAGATGCCGCACTTCGAGCTGGTGGTCTGTACGGACGGGTCGGCGAAGTTCTTCCGTCACGATACCGGCTATGTGCCGCAGGAGGCGGATGCGCGCTCGCGGGTACTGGGCGCGAAGCTGCTCTGGGAGGCGTATGGCGTGATGCTGAGGGTCGAGTCCGATCCCAAGCTGCCGCTTTCGTTCTCCGGCGAGCAGGCGATGTTCGCGCGCATCGAGGGGGCGGATGGCGTCTGGCGGGATTCGCCGCTGGCGATCCCGCCGCCGCGGCCGCATGTGGAGAAGGTGGCGTTTCCGAAGGAGCTCGTCGCCAAGGCGAAGGATTTGCCGTTCGAGAAGGAGGCGGCGGTGGCCGTCACCTTGCAGCTGCTGACGAACGTGATCACCAAGGAGCCGCGGCCGCGCAGCGTCTATGAGCTCAAGGCCGTGGACGCGGCGGGCGGCGCGGTGGTTTGCGCCGACCGGATTTCCATCGCTCCCGAGACGGGGCTGCGGGCCGTCTGGGAGGGGATGCCGGCGCAGCTCCTGCGGCGGCTGGTGGAGCGCGGGCGCATTCCGGGGGAGATCCGCGTCGCTTCGCCGCGCGTCTTCCGGCTTCTGCGGCCGCTCTGCCTGGAACTTCCCTTTAAGCTTTCGTTGCACGACAACCTGGAAGGGACTGCAAACGGTTAGTTTTGCTCGTCCCTCGCAAAACGAACCGGCAAACGCACGGGAACCGTGCGCTTACTTCTGGAGGCGGCGTTTTTCGATTTCCGGCGTAGGTCGCATGGTGAAAGGGTGGGAGAAAAGGCGAATGGGGAGATAAAGATGCGACCGTTGTGAGCCGGATCGAAAAACGGCCTCTTGTTGCGTGCGCCGATAGTCGCTTGCGTTCAAATGCCCAAACGGATCTCATCCCAGACCTCGCCACCATATCAAACTCATCGCTTGCCGCGGTCACGATTCCGCGCGGTAGGCGCTCATCGCCTTGCCGGTTTCACGGCGGAAGAATTTGCGGAGCGAATTGGGATTGCGGAAGCCGCAGAAGTCCGCAATCACCTTGAGCGGCATGGTGCTGTCGGCGAGAAGCGATTTCGCCTTCTCCAGCTGGATGGCATGAATCTCCTCAAGAATGGAGCGCCCGGTTGCGCGGCGGAACCGGGCCGCCGCGAGGGTGCGCGAGCAGGAATAGGTCTTCATTACCTCTTCGGCCCTGAGCCCCGCCGTCGCCCGCGTGCGGATAAGCTCCAGCGCCGCGGCGCTTTCGCGGTCGCCGGCGACGAGCGGGATGCGGGTCGAGGCGCGGCGCACGATGCCGAGCGTGCCGTAGCGGCGAAGCCGCTCGCCGCGGAAACGGTCGCCGTCGCGCATGAGCGCCGCCAAGGCCAGCGCCGCGAGGAAGCCGCCCCCGCGAAAGTCGGGCTTGACGGAGGAAAGCGTCGGCTGGGTGTGTTCGCAGATCGGCGCGTAGTCATCGACCCCGAGGACGGCAAGCTCATCCGGAAGGTCAAGACCGAGACCGCGGGCCTCGGCGATGACCTTCTCGGCGGGCCGGTCGTTGGCGACGAAGACGGCACAGGGCTTCGGGAGCGCGGCAAGGAACTTCCTCAAGGCGAGCGCGTAGGTCGGCGCGTCCAGCGAGGTGCCACGCGCGTTGAAGACCTCGGCGGAGTGGCCGTTTAGCTGTAGCGCCTTTAGGAACCCCTCCCGCCGCTCCTCGTTCCACCGCCAACTGCCGGGGAAGGGGACGAAGGCGAAGTGTCCATATCCCGTAAGCAGCAGTTCTTTTGCGGCCAGCTGACCGGCCGCCAAGGAGTCGTGGAGGACGGCGACGTGGTTCTCGGGCGGATGGCGCGGCAGTTGGTCGAGAAAGACGGTGGGGATTCGCGCGAAGGCGCGCGGATTGACGCGTATCGACCACTCGCCGCCTTCGACGATGATCCCGTCCGGCTTCCAGAAGCGGATGAGTTCGCCCAGCTTTTCGGCGACGAGCGGAGTTTCTGGCGATTGAAGATGCCACCTCGCGCGGGCGGCGAAGTCCTTGGCGCCGATGAGCTTTTCCGCCGGGGCGTTCGTCTGCGAAGGCGATCGGAAATAGAGTACGGTCTTCATACTTGCGGGGATTATACAAAATCAGCGTGGACTTTACAAGAGGGATGATTATTTATTTACAAAAGGGATGCTCGGCGCGAGTGCGTTTGGTAAACTATGGGCGAAACATGGGAAAGGAGTGTTTTCATGAAGCGTATCTCAACCGGAAGCAAAAACATATTCGCCGCCGTCGCAATGATCGCGCTGATGCCGATTATCGCGCTGGCCGGGCCGCGCGTCGCCGTGATGGGTGACAGCTACTCGACCTACAATGGCACGATGCCGAATGCGTCGTATGCGACTTACTACCCTGCCGGAGATGTTAACGCACAATCCAAACAGTACTGGGCGCAGTTCATCGCCCATATTGAAGGTGAACTTTGTCAGAACAACTCCTGGTCGGGCTCGTTCCTCGCGGCGCGAGGCGTCCATCAGTCGTTCGTGGATTCGCGGCGCATTGAAACGCTCGTTGGTTCCAACCCCGATATCATCGTCATCTGCGGCGGCACTAATGATGCTTGGGGCAGCGACGGCAATACGCGCGTTGAGGTGGGCGAGGAGCAGTATGCGGACTGGACAGACGATGATCTCAAGAAGTTCTTCCCAGCTTATACCTATTTGATTTGCGAAATCAAGAAGTCCTTGCCCGATGTAGAGATCGTCATCGTCGCCAACTCCTGCGACGACTATGTCGATAGCGGTAACACCCATCGTGATATGGGCATTCCGCCCGCGTACTGCGAGGCGATGGAGAAGATTGCCGACCATTACGGGCTTTGCTTCGTGCAGTGCGCAGGCGTCGAGAAGAGCAACTACCATCCGACGGCGGCGGGCTTCGCGACTATGGCGAGTCAGCTGAATGCGGCGTGGGACGGATATCAGAAATTCAAGAATTCCAAATCCCGTGCGCTTACTCCCGTAGCCAAGGAACCGGCGGCAACCATGCCGCTTTCCGATACGGTCGAGCCGATGATGGTGAATGACGGGTTCGTCTATGTCTTTACCGATACCTCCGCGCCGATCAACCTTACGCTGGATGCGGCGGCGACGCTCACCCGCGCGCTGATCGTGGGCGGCGGCGGTGCGGGCGGCAACAACTGCGGCGGTGGTGGCGGCGCGGGCGGTTTCATCGAACTCGATTGGAGCGCGAACCCGATCGCGCTCGCGGAAAATGCGGAAATTTCGCTTCAGGTCGGCGCGGGTGGCGTGGCGGCGGCAATCGCAGGTCCGGGTGGAAATGGCGGGTTCTCATTGTTGACGGTTGGGGGAACGACATACACGGCCGTAGGCGGCGGTAGCGGTGGTGGCGGCTATAGTAAGGGCGACAACTTAAATGGTCGCGACGGTGGCTCCGGTGGTGGCGGCGGTGGTGGAAGTGGACAGGCCGGTAGTGGCGGCAGCGTTACAGATAGCGAGCATGGCAATGCTGGCGGAACCGGAACTAACGCGAGTTATCCGTATGGTGGTGGCGGCGGCGGTGCGGAGACGGCCGGGGCAAACGCCGGATCCTCGGCCGGTGCCGGTGGTGCTGGTAAGAGTTCGTCGATCACCGGTGAAGATATTGTTTATGCTGGCGGCGGCGGCGGCGGTTTTGCCAGTAATGTTGCTACTGCCGGGACCTCTGCGGCAGGCGGCGCTGGTGGCGGCGGCCGAGGTGCCGGAGGTGGCTTAGCCGCAGAATCCGGAACGGACGGCCTGGGCGGCGGTGGCGGCGGCGGTGGCGGCGGCAATGTGCCAGGCGCCGTGGGCAATGGCGGCTCGGGTACGGTTATTCTCCGGTTCTACGACGATTCGGCGACGGCCTATCCCGAAGCGACGGCCTTGATTGTGGCGACCAATTCGCCGACGGCGATGGAGATTGACGTGACGCTCGCTTCGGTCGGCGCGGAGGCGACGGAAGCGACGGTGTACTTTAAGTACGGCATCGAGTCGGTCGAGGAGCATGCGGCCCTCTTGGGGACGCTCGCCGCCGGTGCGACTGGTCACTATGTGGTGGACGGCCTGCAGCTGGAGACGACTTACCAATGCGAAATCATCGTTTCTAACAATGCCGCGACTGTCCATTCGGTCACCCTTGCGGGAACGATTGCGACTATGCCCGTGGCGAAGGAGATGAATCCTGTCGTAGAACTCACGAAGCCGGTCACCACCGCTACTACCGCTTCCTTCAATCTCTCTGTCCCCGCAATCGGCGAAGGCGCGGCGAGTGCGGCGGTTGATGTCCGGCTCGATGTGGACGGAGCCGAGGGCGCGTGGACGACGCTCGCGGCGGCGGTGCAAGAGGGGTATCAGTACGCGGTGGCGCTTGCGGATCTGGACGAGGGGGCGTATTATCGCTACCTCGTGCGCGTCGAAAACGATTTGGGGTTGTCGGCGATTGCCACCAACGAGTTCGTCGCCGCGGCAGGCGAGCCGTCGCGCGAGGACGGGCGTTCGGTCGCGATTGGCGAGCGGATTACGGACGGCGACGGGAAGGTCATTGGCCTGCGGCTCAAGTTCGGCTATGCGGGGCACGTTTTCAAGTCGAGCGTCCTCTATGTCGCCTACGGGGCCGAGGATGGCGGCGAGACGACGAACGGCTGGGCAGAAGTCGAGCGCGTCGCGGAGATCGCCGCCGCTACGCGCACTTATGACTATACGCTCCCCAGCGACTGGGGCGAGACGATAAAGGCGATCCGCTTCTTCTTGGATGCGGATACGATGCCGTCGAGCGAGGACTATGTGGCGGATGATCTTCTGGCGCAGTGGGATGCGATTGATAACGGCGGCCGGGGTGTGCATCAAGATTCGACCGCGACTTGGACTAACCTGTGCGATCCCGCTTTCAACTTGACCTATGCTTCCGGCACGGCGACTTTTACCGCGAACGGCTTTACCTCCGGTGCCTCGTATTTCTACTCACCAACCGAACTCACTTGGTGGCAGGCGCTGGAGAATCATTACACCTTTGAGGCCTCGGTCACGCCGGCGGTATCGCTGGGAACCAGCGCGACATTAATGGGTAGTGGCGGTAACTCCATCCCTTATTCGCTCTTCTGCCAGTGGAATGGGGAGGTGAACGGTTGGGGATTCTATGAGCTTAACGGATCTGCCGGAATTGGCGATGTTGGCCTAACGGCAAGTGCCATTGGGCATGACGGGGAGACGCGAACGCAACTCGCTTATGTCGTCTCACCGGGAGGAACCAAGGTTTATGTAAATGGAGTTCTCGCCGGAGAAAAAGCGGCAACGATGCCAGCTTTCGCGAACGCGGTTCCGTTCTGGGTGGGTGCCGGTCATAGTGCCGCACGCCGGTTTGCCGGGTCGATTCATGCGGTGCGCATTTACTCGCGGTCGCTTTCGGCGGATGAGATTGCCGCGAACGCCGAAACGGATGATTTGCGCTTCACGGGCGAGGAGGTGCGGGTTATGTCGGCAAGCGAGGTCTATATCCCCGAGGGAGATGAACCGTCGGTTATGGTTTCGGTAACGCCCAAGCGTTTCGCGGCGACGCTGAATATTGCCGTCCCCTATCTGGGCACGGGCGCGGCGAGCGCGGCAGTTTATTCGCGGGTGAAGGACGCGGCGAATTGGGATCTGGTCGCGGATTCGATCGCGGCGGGTTATGTCGGCGTGATCGAGCTTGAAGGGCTTGAAGAGGGGGCTGACTATGCTTATGAGGTCCGTGTCGTCAATGATCGGTCGGAAGAAGTCGTTCGGGAAGTCGAATTTTCAACCAAGCAGATTCTGCCGCCGTTTGAGGTCGCCTACGAAAACAGTTCCTATGCGTTTTCATTGGCACCCGAGGCAAGCGGCCTTACCTTTGGCTCGGTTGGAGCGGAGGATGTGCTCGTCTTTACGGGCGGGGTGACCCGGCTTTATCTGCTGAACGATTGTACGCTCACGCGGGCGTTGATCGTGGGCGGCGGTGGCGCGGGTGGCGGTGGCGCGGGTGGCGGCGGTGGCGCTGGCGGTTTCGTCGAACTTGATTGGCAATCCGCTCCGATTGCGCTTGCGGCTGGCGATGAGCTTTGGTTTAAGGTTGGGGCCGGCGGTATTGGGAATTCAAATGGTGATGTGCAGGGAGCAAACGGCGAGGATTCGGTCCTGACGATCGGGGAGACGACCTATACGGCCGCGGGCGGTGGTGGCGGCGGTTCGTGGTCGGCGGCAGCGGGTGTTGCGGGCGGCTCGGGCGGTGGCGGTGCAAATAGGAATAATCCTGGCGGATACTCGACGATGTTGGGAGTGGGGTGCTATGGTAATGCGGGTGGCGCGAGTGCGAACGCAACTGTTTCCGGTGGTGGCGGTGGCGGCGGTGCGGGGGCGCTGGGCGGCGGCGCGAATTCTCGCACGGGTGGCACTGGCGGCTTTGGCCGTGCGAGTGATATTACGGGTGAGTCGGTCGTTTATGCTGGTGGTGGCGGCGGCGGGTCATGTCAAGAAGGCGTACAGCTACCTGACGGCATTGGTCTTGGCGGAAAAGGTGGCGGTGGTGATGGTGCAGATGCGCGTAATGGTGACGGCCGTGGACAAAACGGTATGGATGGTTTTGGCGGTGGCGGCGGCGGCGCGGGCGGTGGAGGTGCTGTTTCGCCCGTTCGCGGCGGCTCCGGCGGGTCGGGCACGGTCATTTTGCGCATTCTTAATCCCAATGTGCCGCATGCGAATGTGGCGGTGGCGGCGGCGACGCCGGAAACGGCTTGGGCGGACCTGAGGATGGTTTCGACCGGAAGCGGCGCGACGAAGGCGGATGCCTACTTCACCTTCTGGGCAGATGGGGACAAGACCGCGAAAGGAAAGGTGGCGACGCTGTCGGCCGGCGGCAAGAAGCGCTTCTTGCTTGACGGTCTCACGCTCGGAAAGACCTATGCCTATGAGCTGGTTATTTCGAATAATGCCGCGCGCGTCGCTTCGGCCGTCTATTCGGGAACGTTTGCCGCAGTATTGCCCGACCTCCCCGAGCAGAATGCGGTGCGGGAGGTTGCCATCGTCGCGACCAATGCGACCGCGGTGACCCTTAGCTTTGGCGACAAGGAATACGAGGGAACGCTGCCCCTGTATGTGGGCTACGGGGAGACCGCTTCGTCCGAGAGCGGGACGAACGGGTGGACGGTGGTCAAGAAACTCGCCGACGTTGCGGCAGAGACGAAGAGCTTCACTTGGGATTATCCCAGCGGCTGGGGTCGGAAGTACAGAGCTGCGCGGTTCTTCTTCCTCGGCGAAGCGACTTTCGACGAGATTGAGTATCTTCAGTCGGACGGACAGACGTACATTTTGACGGGCATTTCGGCCTCCCAAGACCTTAAGATTGCCGGCAAGGTGCGGTTTACCAGTTACGATGGGCTGAACGACCAGTCGTGGTGGACGGTTTTCGGCGCCTATGTGAGTGGCAATGACGGGTGCTGTCTATTTAGTTATAATGGTGGTGGTTACAACCATTTGGTCTTCAATAACCCCACGCAAACTTATGATGCGAATGATGGTTTTGCCACGGATGGGTGTTATGAGTTCGAGGGTTGGTCTTCGGGTTCGGCGGCTTATCTCAAGGTTGGCAACAGGGAAGTGTCCAAGTCATGTGCATACTGTTGCTCGACAGGCGGGAACCTGCCGCTCTTTGCGATGTATTATAATGGCGTGAATAGAACCTGTAATTCCCAGGTGCCGCTCTATTACTTCAAGATGTGGAAGGGCGGTTCGCTGAAGCGGGACTTCATTCCCGTCAAGAAGGATGGCGAGGGCATGCTCTATGACCGCGTGAGCGGGGAGTTCTTCCGCAATGCGAGCGGCGCGGGCAGCTTTGTCTGCGGCGCAACGACGAAGACGACGACGATCGTCACCGCCAGCGCTTCCGCTCCGCTTTATTTCGCTCCGCCGATGAAGAACCGCATGAACGGCATTATCCTTTATCTCAGATAGCGGAAGGCAGAAAGCGGCCAGGTGAAAAGTGGCGAAGTCGGGGTGAACATGCCATGTCGCTCCGGAGATATGGTATAATACTACATCCACTTGGTGGTGGAGGAAAGTTTTAAGGAGTTTAAGGAAGATGGGTCTTTCTGTAGGTATCGTGGGATTGCCGAATGTCGGCAAGTCAACGCTTTTCAATGCGCTTACCAAGAAGCAGCAGGCGGCGGCGGAGAACTATCCGTTCTGCACCATCGAGCCCAACTCGGCGATCGTCGAGGTGGCCGATGCGCGGCTGGAAAAACTCGCCGAAATGTCGAAGAGCGCGCAGGTCATTCACGCGACCGTCGAGTTCACCGATATCGCCGGTCTCGTCAAGGGTGCTTCCAAGGGCGAAGGGCTCGGCAACAAGTTTCTCGCCAACATCCGCGAGTGCGACGCGATCCTCCATGTGGTCCGGTGCTTCGAGAACGACGACATCATCCATGTGCAGGAGGGCGGCAACAAGTCGGCGCCCATCGATCCGATCGGCGACGCCGAAGTGATCGAGACCGAGCTCATCCTCGCCGACATGGAACAGCTGCAGAAACGCTATGACAAGGTGAAGAAGGAGGCGCAGGCGAAGCCGCCCATGCGTCCCGAGGCCGAGGCGTGCGCGGCCTTGCTCAAGCATCTGGAGGAAGGCAAGAGCGTGCGTTCCTTCCCGCGCAAGGAAGGCGATGCGATTCTGCCGGTCTTGAAGGAGCTCCATTTCCTCACTGACAAGAAGGTGATCTTCTGCGCCAATGTCGCCGATGACAACGTGACCGGCGAAGGGAATGGCCATGTCGCGGCACTTAGGGACTACGCGGCCAAGCAAGGTGCCGAGACGGTCGTCGTCTGTGCGCAGGTGGAGGCGGAGCTCGCGGGGCTTGCGGACGAAGAGGTCAAGGAGATGTTGGAGGGCTTCGGGCTCAAGGAGAGTTCGCTCGACCGCACCATCAAGCTCGCGTACGATACGCTGGGGCTGGCGAGCTTCCTCACCTCGGGTCCGAAGGAGTCGCGTGCGTGGACTTTCCAGAAGGGATGGAAGGCCCCGCGGTGCGCGGGCGTGATCCATACCGATTTCGAGAAGGGGTTCATCCGCGCGCAGGTGGTTGCGTACGAGGACTATGTGAAGTACGGCGGCGAGGCGGGGGCGCGCGAACACGGCGTGCTCAGGCCGGAAGGCAAGGAGTACGAGATGCAGGACGGCGACGTCGTGGAGTTTATGTTCAACTGAGGTGGAAGAGGTGGAAGAGGTGGAGGAAGTGGAAGAGGTGGAGGAAGTGGAAGAGGTGGAGGAAGTGGAAGAGGTGGAGGAAGTGGAAGAGGTGAAGGAAGAGGTGGAGGATGGCAGGTTTTAAGACATTTGAAGAAATTATTGCATGGCAGGAAGGTCGTAAACTAGTCAAACACGTTTACGCCTTGACTCGTTCCGGTGATTTCTCGAGAGATTTTGGTTTGCGTGATCAGATTCAGCGAGCGACGGTGTCCATATGTTCTAATATTGCTGAAGGGTTTGAACGGCGTGGAAATCGTGAGTTTGTCAAGTATCTCTGGATTGCCAAAGGGTCGGCTGCCGAAGTGGCGTCGCAGGCCTATCACCTGCTTGATGTCGGTTATGTCTCGCAAGAAGAGTTTAATTGCGTGCATGATGCCGCCAAGCGTATCGGCTCCCTGATCTATCGACTCATCGCTTCAATCTCTGATCTTGATCATGTCAAAACGCCCTCCACCTCCTCCACCCCCTCCACCTCCTCCACCTCCTCCACCTCTTCCACCTTTCCCATACACGATCTCCTCCGTCGCGAGGAGCGCGTCGACGAGCGTCCCCAGCCCGCAGACGAGCAGCAGCGAGTTGTTCCCGCGCGCCGTGCCGTTGAAGAACGCGTCCTTGCCGGTCTTCACGCTGTTGCCGACCGAGAGCGAGAAGAACATGGAGGGGTTGACGTCCCAGATCCGACGCTCCGTCCGGACCGCCAGGTCGTACGCGCGCTCGACGGACGCGTCAAGCCGCCGGAGGCACGCCTCCTTGAAACCGGGAAAGTCCGCCGCGTCAAGCGCGTTCGTCCGCGCATCCGCGAGCGCATCCTCCACGCACTTGAGCAGGTTGAAGTAGACCGGCACCGTGTCGTTCGCGCTCTCGCGAATCCCCCATTCGTAGCAGCCCCAAATAATGCAGTTCCGCGCCTCCTCGTCCGTATAGCCGAGCGACTTCATCTGCCGGCGGATCGGCTCCTCGCCGCAGAAGCCGACGGACCGCTGGCGGCGCGCCATGTCGACGCCCTTCTCCCACACCCAGTCCGGCGTGTTCTTCGCCATCTTGAGGTGCATCTTCGGCGGCGGCAGGTTGAGTTCGTCGTGGATGTCGAGGACGATCTTCGACACCTCGTTGTACTCGGTCGAGCCGTCCGCCCTCGTGCCGCCGACGTAGACGGGCTGCCCCCAGTAGTTGTCGACCGAGCCCCACTGCCACCAGAAGTGCCTCAGCTGCTCGCG